>VGTK01000071.1 GCA_016874715.1 Deltaproteobacteria bacterium
CAGCCGCAGCGGTCCCGCCGTCTGGGCGCACGCCGCTCCCGGCGCCGGCGCGTCGCAGACGACCTCGTGCACGAGCGGTGCAGCCAGCGCGTTCCACGAGCCGTGCAGCATCACGGCCGCGGCGAGTCCGAGAGCCGCGAGGCCGACGGCGCGGCCGCGCGAGCGCTCGCCAAGCGCCGCCCCGTTACCGGCACCGAGGCACGCGGTAAAGATCCCGTGCTTGACGCCCGACACGACGCCGCGCATCCATGCCGCCTGCAGGAGCCCGGGCAGGCCGCCCTGGAGGATCGCGATCGTCAAGTACGAGACGTTCTCCGTGGCGGCGAAGCCGAGCCCACTCGCCCCGCCGAGCGCGATGCCGGCGATGACGGGGCTCGCGCCAGTTCGCCGCGCGAGGACCGGCAGGAAGAGCAGCACGAGCCCCTTGCTCGCTTCCTCGACCAGCGGCGCGACCACGATCGCGAACCCGCCGGCGGCCGCCGCGCCGGCCGCGGCGTCGGGCCGCGTCCGCAACGCGTCGTTGAGCCAGCCCGAGAGCGGTGCCGCGCCGGCAGCGCCCCACACGAACGCGGCACCCAGCGCGGCCGCCGGCAGTCCGCCGTGGCGTACGAGGACGAAGCCGGCCAACGCCCACGCGGCGATCGGGACGGTCGCGAGCGCCACGATCGCCGCGGGGGCGCCGAGCAGGAGCCACGCGAGCCAGAGGGCGACCGTCGCGAGAACGGCGGCGTCGGCCGCCCGAGGGTGCAGCGCAGCGCCGGCGTGACCGTCGCTCAGCGCCACAGGGTGAGCTGCCGGGCGCGATCCACTCGCGCATCGCGTTGCCGCTGGAGCCTCGCCCACACCGCCGGCGCGGGTCCCGCCACGACGGGCTCCTCCGGCTCGTCGGCCCGCAGCTTCCGTCCCCAATCGCGGAGCTGCCGCCTGCCCCAGCGCGACGCCGCGTTCTCCACGTTGCACGGCCCCGACGCCTGACGCACGTAGCCGCATCGATCGACCTCGACCGACGCCTCACTGCTCTCGTGGGCGACGTGGAAGAGGTAGCAATCACCGCGCACGGCCTCGTCGACGTAGTCGGAGATGCAGTGCCCCATGCGAGCCCCCTCGGCCTCGATCGCGTCGACCGTCGCAAGAAAGGTGATCCCGGGAATGCTCGGCAGCGGGATGCTCGGAAGCTGCGGCTCGCCCGGCCTGCGCCGTGGCTTGACCGCAACCGAGGCCGGCCGGCCGACGGCGGCCACGGCGGTGTCCGGGTCGGGTCTCGCCGCCACCCTCGCCTCCAGGCGCGCGCGCTGCGCGTGCCAGCGGATCGCACGGTGGACGAGCCCGGGCAGCGTGCCACGGAACCGGGCGGGATAGTCGAGCAGAAACGCGACCAGGAACTGCAGATCACGGGCGCGACGCGGGTCGAGGGCGCGCCGGGCATGAGCCCCGAGCAGCGCGCACGCCTCGACGACGTCGGCCTCGCACGCCCGCTGCAGGATCGTCGCGTGGCCCGCGGAAGCGTCCGGGTGACGCCCGTAACGGCGGTCACCCAGCAACAGGAGCAGCGCCGTCAGGGCGAAGCGCCCGAGGAGCGGTCGCTCGAGGCGAGCACGGCTCAGGAGCCACACCGGCTCCGCCGGAACACCCGCGGGCAGGTTCATCAACGTACGATCGAGGCTGCGGTAGGTACGCGCATCCGGGGAGAAGAGCGCGCGCCAGTCGTGCAGCGCCGCGACCCGCACGTCGTCGTCGTACGGCGTGTCGGGATCCTCGCCCCGCGTGCGCATCCAGCCGTCGAGGAGGTGCGCGTCGAGGAACGCGAGCGCGATCGCGGCGGCGCGATGACGCACCACGTCGCGCACGACGTACGGCTCCTGGTACAGGGCGCGACGGCCGGCGAGCCCGGGTGCGTGCCGTGTCACGGCGAGGACCGCGCGCAGCACCTCCGCCACAGCCGGGTTGGCGCGGCCCAGGCCGTTCTCGCGCAGGGCCAGGAGGTGTCCGCCGACGAGCCACAGCGGCAGCCGCTTGACGCCGGCCCGCCGCTCCCGCTCGAGCTCGGCGCACACGTGATCGGCGAGGCGGTCCATCTCGCACAGGCCGAACACCGCGCGCCGGTCCGCGACGGACACGACGAACTGCCAGGGTTCGAGGGTCACCTCCACCGGCGGGCAGCGCTCGTGACAGATGCGCAGCGCGACGTCCAGCATCGCGAACCGGTAGCCCAGCACCTCGCCCCTCCGTGGTTCGAACTCGTGCGCGCCGCCGAGAGACGGCGGTCGCCGGAGTCACTGCGCTGCCAGCGTCGCGCAGCAGCGTCAAGGTGCCCGGAGCGCAGGAGCCGGGAACGGGCTCGCGGCACGGGACGGCAAGCAGCCGGCGGGCGCCACGTCACCCGTAGTCCGCGACGTCCTCCGGCTTCCTCGTCCGGTCACCCGCCGAGGCCGGCCGCTCGAACTTCGGGTTCGGCAGCTTGACGATGCCGCGCTCGGCGAGGAGCCGCGCGTAGCCCTCCTTGTCCGCCGGCACCGGGCGCGGGTCGCCCGCCCAGGTCTCGAACAGCATCGCGCCGTCGGGCCCGGCGATCAGCGGACCGAACACGGCGCCCTTCTCGAGCACCAGGAGAGTCCCGGGACCGCAGCCGCGGTCGCCGACGGTGAGCTGCCCGTCGGTGACCAGCACCAGATGGTCGCTCATGTGCCCGTGGCGCTCGATGACCACGCCGGGGTCGTAGCGTCCCCAGACGACCATGCGGTCCGGTGTCCACTCGAGGAACTTCTCGTGCACGGACACCCGGCGGTCACCGTGCTGCTGCGCGATGACCTCCGTCCACGGGACCTCGTTGCTGTCGACGACGACGAAGCGGGGCGGGCGTTCGCTCATGGCTCCTCTCTGCGCCGACGCCCCACGCCAGCGCAAGCGGCGCCGGGCCGACGACACCGCACGCGCGTCGCACACCGGCGCGCGGCCTCCCGCCGTCGGCGGGACCGGCCGCACTACCGGGCGGCGCGCGCCCGGATCCGGCTTGAGTGCCGGGCCGGTTTGATGGGATGGCTGTCTCTCGAGCCCCGGAGCCAGGGGCCACCACCCGGAGGGACCATGCTGCTGCGGACCAGCGACAAGACGCGCGACGACGAACAGTACGACGGTGGACTGCCTATCCCGACCCAGCTCGTCTCGAACAGCGAGTACTACCCGATCCCGCAGACGCCACGACAGCGGAAGATCGAGGAGCTGGTCCGTCGCATGGCGGACGAGCGCGCGGCAGCGCTCGGCTGGTCGCGGCGCCGGTTCCTGTCGTCGGCGTGCGGCACGGCGACCGCGCTCATGGCGCTGAACCTCGCGAGCGGCTGCAGCCACACCTCGGACGGCGGCTTCCAGGTCGACGACTGTGCGACGCGCGATCCGGCCGCCGCGCGCGAGCTCTTCCGCAGCGACTACTTCATCGTCGACGTCCAGACCCACCACGCCGACCTCGACGGCGCGATCGCCGGCAACCCGGCGCTGGCCGCGTTCTTCGCACCGTTCCGCACCTGCGCCCCGGTGACCATCGAGTCCGGCGACTGCAACCGCGGCGAGCTCGCCGAGCTGTCACGCGCCAACTACCTGAAGGAGGTCTTTCTCGATTCGGAGACCACGGTCGCGATGATGAGCGGTATCCCGTCCCCCAACGCGTCGCTGCAGCTCATCAGCAACGACGCGATGGCCGAGACGCGGAACCTCGGCAACCAGCTCGGCGCCTCGCAGCGCATGCTGACGCAGGGCATGCTGACGCCGAACTTCCCCGCCGACGCCGACACCGGCACGCGCATCGCCGACATGGAGCACCTGGTGCGCGACCTCGGCATCCGCGCGCTCAAGACCTACACCGGCGCGGGGTACGGCGTCTTCGGCCCCGACGCCGCGCCGTGGTGGATGGACGACGAGCAGGTCGCTTACCCGATGCTCGAAGAGGCGACGCGCCTCGGCATCGACATCGTCAACGTCCACAAGGGGCTGCGCCTCGGCATCTTCGACCCGGAGTACATCAAGCCGCGCGACATCCCGAAGGCCGCAAAAGACTGGCCGAACATCCGCTTCGGCATCTACCACTCCGGCTTCGAGTACGTGGAGGAGCTCTGCCGCCTGAAGCGCGAAGAGATGCCCGAGGTGACGAACGTCTACCCCGAGCTCGGCGCGATCTTCGCGAGCCGCGTCCTGTCCGACGACGGCGTCGACGCGATCGGCCACCTGCTCGGCCTGCTGGTGCAGAACTTCGGCGCCGACCACATCCTCTGGGGCACGGACTCGATCTGGTACGGCACGCCGCAGTGGCAGATCGACGCGCTGAAGACCTTCCGCATGCCGCAGCGCCTGATGAACGAGTTCGGCTACCCGGAGATCACCGACGAGGTGAAGGCGCAGATCTTCGGGCTCAACGCCGCGCGCCTGTACAAGCTCGATCCCGACGAGGTGCGCTGCACGCTGCCGACCGACCAGCTCGCCCAGGCGCGCGCGATGTACCTCGACGAGCAGCCGATGCCGAGCCTGCGCACGTACGGCCCGAAGACGCGCCGAGAGTTCCTGAACCTCGCCTTCAACGGACGTCCCGATCCGCGGCGGCGCGGCTGATGCGCGCACGGCGCGCGACGCTCACCACGCTTCTCCTGTCGTGCGCGGTCGCCCTCGCGATCGCGCACGGCGCGGTCGCCGCGGACGCGACCTCGGCCGCGAAGACGGGCGACGCCCCCGCGTCCGCGGCTGCCACGGCCGCCGTCGCAGCACCGGACCGCAGCGCGGACGACCGCGCGCTCGACGAGGGCCGTGATCCCGGCGCGATGCTCGCCTTCTCGGCATCGCGCCGGGCATGAAGGTCGCGGAGCTGGGCGCGGGCGGCGGCTACACCGCCGAACTGCTCGCACGCACCGTGGGCCCGAACGGCAAGGTGTACGCGCAGAACTCGCAATTCCTGCTCGACCGCTTCGCGCAGAAGCCCTGGACGGAGCGCCTGCAGAAGCCCGTCATGGCGAACGTCGTCCGCCTCGATCGCCCGATCGACGATCCGTTCCCGCCCGAGGTGAAGGACCTCGACGCGGTGCTGATCGTGCTCTTCTACCACGACACGTACTGGCAGAAGGTCGACCGCGCGAAGATGAATGCCGCGGTGAAGCGCGTGCTCAAGCCCGGCGGCGTGGACGGCATCGTCGACCACAGCGCGGCGGCCGGCAGCGGCGCCGCCGACGTGGAGAGCCTGCACCGTATCGAGGAGGCGACGCTACGCGCTGACGTCGAGCAGGCGGGCTTCGTCCTCGCGGGCAGCGCGGACTTCCTGAAGCGCCCCGACGACACGCGCGACTGGAGCGCGTCGCCGCGCACCGCGGGCGAGAGGCGCGGCACCGGCGACCGCTTCGTATTGAAGTTCGTGAAGCCGGCGACCGCGCGCTAGGAGTCCGCCATGCGCATCCGCCAGATCGCGCTCGTCGCGCGCGCCCTCGACCCGGTCGTGGAGCACCTCTGCGCCGTGCTCGGCGTCGAGGTCGCGTGCAACGACCCGGGCGTCGCCGAGTTCGGGCTGAAGAACGCGGTGATGGCACTCGGCGACCAGTTCCTCGAGGTCGTGTGCCCCGTCCGCGCCGACGCCACCGCCGCGCGCTACCTCGAGCGGCGGCACGGCGACGGCGGCTACATGGTGATCCTGCAGAGCGACGACCTCGACGCGGATCGCGCGCGCCTCGCGCAGGCCGGCGTGCGCGTCGTCTGGGAGATCGCCTTCGACGACATCGCGACCATCCACCTGCACCCGCGCGACCTCGGCGGTGCGATCGTGTCACTCGATCGTCCGGTCCCGCCCGGATCGTGGCGCTGGGCCGGTCCGGGGTGGGAGGAGAAGGGCGAGCGCGCCGCGGCCCGCGCGATCCTCGGCGCCGAGATCCAGAGCGACGACCCCGCGGCGCTCGCCGCGCGCTGGGGAGAGGCGCTCGGCCTTCGCGTCGCGCAGGAGACGGGCGGACCACCCCGTCTCGACCTCGACGGCGGACATCTGCGCTTCGTCGGACCGGGCGACGACCGCGGCCCCGGCGTCACCTGCGTGCGCGTCGCGCTGCGCGATCCGCATGCGGCGCTCGCCCACGCCCACGAGCGCCGCCTCACCGGCGCGGACGGACGCGTGACGATCGGCGGCGTGCGCTTCGACCTCGTCGCCGCGCGCTGAGCAGCGCGCCGGCTACAGGCCCATCATTGCCGTGACGCCGTGGTCGCGACCGGCCGTGTAGCCGCCGTCGACCGCGATCGCCTGCCCCGACACGAACGATGCGTCGGACGACAGCAGGAACGCCGCGACGGACGCGATCTCGTCCGGACGCCCGAAGCGACGCAGCTTGTGCTCCTCGCGGATGTGCTCACGGATCTCCGCCATCACCGGGATGTCGAGCACGCCCTGGAGCATCGGAGTCTCGATGAAGCCGGGGCAGATCGCGTTCACGCGGATCCCCTGGCGACCGTAGTCGATCGCGGCGTTGCGCGTGAGCAGCACGACGCCGCCCTTCGACGCGTTGTACGCGCTGCCGCCGGCCGTGCCCTCGAGTCCCTCGACGCTCGCGATGGTCACGACCGAGCCGCGCTCGCCGTCCTTCGGCTGCTGCGCGAGCATCTGCTTGACGCAGTGTTTGGCGGTGAGGAACGTGCCCTTGAGGTTGATCTCCAGCACGGGATCCCAGCCCGACGCCGCGTCGAGCAGGTGGATCGGCCCGCCGCCGGCGATGCCCGCGGCGGTGACCGCGCCGTCGATGCGGCCGAAGGCCGCGACGGCGTCGGCCACGGCAGCCTCGAGGTCCGCCTCGCTGCGCACGTCGACGGCGCGGAAGCGGTACGACGGCGACGCCGGCTTCGTCGCGGGCTCCTTCACGTCGGTCGCGTACACGTACGCGCCCTCGGCGAGACAGCGCGTGACCGTCGCCAGACCGATGCCCGACGCCCCCCCCGTGACCAGAACGATCTTTCCTTCGAGACGACCCGACGTTGCCATGTCGTCCCCCGTAGCCGGTTGCGGTGGGTGGAGACAAATGCTCTCGGTCGTTCATGCGATTCGCCCTCTTCTACGAGATCCCCGTGCCCAGGCCGTGGACGAAGGACAGCGACCACGTGGCCTACAAGAACACCCTCGAGCAGGCGCTCGCGGGAGAGGAGTTCGGCTGGGACGCGTTCTGAACGGTCGAGCACCACTTCCTCGACGAGTACTCGCACTGCTCGAACCCCGAGGTGCTCTACGGTGCGATCGCGAGCCGCACCAAGCGCATGCGGCTCGGCTACGGCGTGCGGCTCATGCCCAAGCCGTACAACCACCCCGTTCGCACCGCCGAGTCCGTCGCCGTCCTCGACTTGATCTCGGACGGCCGCGTCGACTTCGGCACCGGACGCTCGTCGACGCGCGCCGAGCTCGAGGGCTTCGGCATCGACCCCGCGGAGACGCGCGCCATGTGGGCCGTGGCGATCGAGCACGTCGTCGGCTGCTGGACGAACGAGGAGTACGAGATGCGCGGCCGGCACTGGCAGATGCCGCGCCGCCGGGTGCACCCGAAGCCGCTGCAGCAGCCGCACCCGCCGAGCTGGGGAGCCACGTCGAGCGAGGACGGCCACCGGCAGATCGGCGAGAGCGGACTCGGCCTGTGCTCGTTCGCGGTCGGCGTTTCGCCCGAAGAGGTGAAGAAGAAGATCGACATCTGCCGCGCCGCCGTGCGGGGCTGCACGAAGCCGCTCGGCAAGTACGTCCACGACCAGGCGTCGACGTTCACCATGGCGCTGTGCGCGCCGACCGAGGCCGAGGCGCGCGACGCCGCGCGCGAGTCCTTCGAGTGGTACCCGAAGGCCGGCGCGCGCCTCATCGGCTCGCTCGCGACCTGGATGGCCGAGAAGAAGAGCGATCTCGGCACGTACGCGTACGCGGCCGACATGAAGAACGTCGACGAGGCCGGCGCGCTCGACCTGCTCACGCTCGAGTACCTGGTCGAGAGCGGCGCCTGCGTGCTCGGCACGCCCGAGCAGTGCGTCGAGACCTGCCGGCGCTACGAGGCCGCAGCCGTGGACCTGCTGCTCTGCCTGGTGAATCCCTTCAAGACCCCGCACGCGAGGGTGATGCAGACCATCGAGCTCATGGGCCGCCACGTGATCCCGAAGTTCCGACGGAGAGCGGAATGACGCGGGAGCCCGCTCTCCTTGCCCGCATGCCGCTTCACGAGCCGATCGTCCAGGATCTGCGGCGATTGACGTTCACGGCGCGACTCCGAACCAGGTCGCACACGCTGGTGGGACAACCTGTTCGTCGACGAGGTGCAGAACCTCAGGGGCTGGGTACCGCAGCTCGAGTCGCGAGCAGTCCGTGCGCGAGACGCGGTTGCGGGACACCGCGACCGTCGGCGTGCTCTCCCCGGATTCAGCGTGCGACGCGGGCGAGGAAGCGCAGCACGGCTTCCCGCACCGCGTCGCCCGCATCCGCCTGCAGCATGTGCCCCGCGCCCGGGATCAGGGCCAGCTCGGCGCCGGGGATGCGCGACGCGATGAGGCGTCCGTTTTCCGCCGGAATGAGGACGTCCGCGTCGCCGTGCACCACGAGAGCCGGCACCGCGGCCTGCGGCAGTCCGTCCCACACGTCGTGGCGCGCCGCCGCCTGGATCTGCCCGAAGTACCCGGTCGGTGTGGTCGGGATGCGGCTGCGCTCGACGAGGTCCTCCTCGATGCGCTCGGGATGACGGTCGCGGGTGTCCGCACCATGGAGGAACCAGGCGTTGCGGCGGTACACGGTCGCGGGATCGGCGCCACCTTCCATGAGCCCGCGCATCACCTCCTCCGAGGCGGTCGCGGCGTGTGGACCGCCGGGCGTCGTGCAAAGCAGGATCAGCGACCGCACGCGATCCGCGTGATCGAGCACCAGGCGCTGTGCGATCATGCCGCCGAGCGACATGCCCATGACGTGCGCCGTCCGGTGACCGCACGCATCCAGCACGCTCAGCGCGTCGGCCGCCATCTGCGGGATCGTGTAGGCCCCCGCGGGAACGTCCGACCGCCCGACGCCGCGATTGTCGCAGACGATCGCCTCGTGGCGCTCCGAGATCCACGGCAACGACCGCTTCCATCCGTACGCGTTCGAGCCGAGACCCATGATCATCCGCACGGGCTCACCCGCCCCATGCACCTCGAAGTAGAGGTGGGCACTGTCGCTGGTCGTCGTGTAGGGCATACAGGGACTCCGTTGGCTTCCGCGACGTACATGGCATGATCGCGCGCCGCGGGGGAAGCTCTCGGCGGACGGCGAAGCGCAGTGGCGCAGGACGAGGAGAAATCGATGGGTAAGTGGTTTTCGACGACGGGAAAGACGGCGCTGCTCGCCGCCGCGCTGCTGGCGGGCTGCAGCCCCGCCTCGGTCCGGCTCTCGAAGATCCCGAGCGCGGTGGTAGCGACGATCCCGTTGACCGACTTCGGCACCGGCGTCGCCATCACGCCGGACGGTACCCGCGCCTGCGTCGCCGCGGGCTCCAAGGTCGTGGTGATCGATACGGCGACCAACAAGGTCGCCGCCACCATCGAGCTGGGCGACATGCCGTACGCGATCGCGATCTCGCCCGACGGACGTCGTGCCTACGCGGCCGACCTGATGCAGCGCGAGGTGTGGTTCATCGACCTCGCGAGCAACGGGGTCGTGAAACGCGTCGCTCTCGGCGAGCCGCGGCGTCCGGTTCTGCGCCCCGGCGTCGCAGTGAGCCCGGACGGGCAGACGGTGTACACCACGCTCAGCCAGCCCGACGGCGCCGGCTTCGACCTCCTCTACTCCATCGACACCGCCACCGGGGCGAAGCAGCAACGCGCGCTCGACTTTCACCCGGGCAACCTCGTCGCCGGCAGGGACGGACGCCTGGTCTGGGTCGCCGGCTGCCGGGGGCTCTGCTCCGACGGCGCGCTGCACGCGATCGACCCTGCGAACCCGGGCAACGCGCTCCGGCTCGTGCTGCCGACGGTCCCGGGCGACGTCGCCACCTCCCCCGACGGCGCGCGCGTCTACGTCACCAACGGCCTCGCGGCGAGCATCGCGGTCGCCGACACCGCGGCCGGGAGCATCGTCGGCAACGTGAAGGTCGGCGCGGAGCCGCTCGGGGTCGCGACGAGCCCCGACGGCAAGCGCGTCTACGTCACCAACTTCCAGTCGGGAACCATGTCGGTGCTCGACGCGCAGACCAACGAGGTGATCGACACCCTCAACGTCGGCGCCACGCCGCGCGCGGTCGCCGTCACGCCCGACGGGCGACGCGCCTACGTGACGCACTCGACGTCGCGCGTGTCGGTCGTCGACCTGACCGGGTCGGCCGACTAGCCTCGCCGACCCCTTCCGGAGAACGGACTTGAGCAAGCACGCAGCCAACCTCCTCGACCTGACCGGCAAGGTCGCTCTCATCACCGGCGGCAGCCGCGGGCTCGGCCACGAGATGGCGCTTGCCTTCGCGCGCGCCGGCGCCGACATCGTGATCGCGAGCCGCAAGGCGGACTCGTGCGCGCGCGCCGCACTCGAGGTGGAGGCGCTCGGGCGCAAGGCCCTCGCGCACGCCTGCCACGTCGGCGACTGGGAGGCGCTCGACGGCCTCGTGGACGCGGCCTACCGCCGCTTCGGCCGCGTCGACGTACTGGTGAACAACGCCGGGATGTCGCCGCTCTACCCGTCGCTCGCCGAGGTCAGCGAGGAGCTGTGGGACAAGGTCCTCGGCGTCAATCTCAAGGGACCGTTCCGGCTGACGGCGAACGTCGGCACGCGCATGGCGGCCGGCGACGGCGGCTCGATCATCAACGTGAGCAGCATCGCCGCGATCCGCCCGACGCCGATGGAGACGCCCTACGCGGCCGCGAAGGCCGGGCTCAACGCGCTGACCGAAGCCTTCGCGCACGCGTTCGGGCCGAAGGTCCGCGTCAACTGCATCATGGCGGGGCCGTTCCTCACCGACATCTCGAAGGCGTGGGATGCGAAGATGCTCCAGCACATGGAGTCGACCTCGGCGCTGCGCCGCGCAGGCCGGCCGGACGAGATCGTCGGTGCGGCGCTGTACTTCGCGTCGGCCGCGTCGAGCTTCACCACCGGAGCGATCCTGCGCGTCGACGGCGGGCGCCCGTAGCACGACGCCGCACGGCCGGCGCCCGCCGCCGTCCGGTCGGGTCCTCGGTCATCGGCTGCTCCTCGGTTCCCCGACCGCAACGTATGGACGAGAATCCGTCTTGCAGCGGTGGAGGACGGTGCGGTACTACGGGAGCTTCCGGGCGGCAACGGCCGAACGAGCGGACGTCGCGAAGAGGAGACCGCGGATGGACGGGTTGCGAAGAGGCCTCGCGCTGCTGCTGGTGGTGACCCTCGTCTGCCCGCCCTCCGCTCTCGTGCGGCGCGGCTTCGCCGACGACGCCGCCGGCGCTTCCCAGGGCCAGACGTTGGGCAAGGAGCAGCTCGAGCAGCTGGTGGCACCGATCGCGCTGTACCCGGACTCGCTGGTCGCGCAGATCCTGATGGCCGCGACCTACCCGATCGAGGTCGTCGAGGCGGCGCGCTGGTCGAAGAAGAACCCGAAGGTCACCGGCACCGCGCTCGAGGACGCGATGCAGAAGCAGTCGTGGGACGCGAGCGTCAAGTCGCTCACCGCGTTCCCGGACGTCCTCGCCATGATGGACGAGAGGCTCGACTGGACGACCGACCTGGGCAACGCGTTTCTCGCGCAGCAGGCCGACGTGATGGACGCGATCCAGGCGCTGCGCGCGCGTGCCCAGAAGGAAGGCAACCTCGCGAGCAACGAGCAGCAGACGGTGACCGTCGAGCAGCAGCCATCCGGCTCGCAGCCGCAGACGATCGTCATCCAGCCGGCGAATCCGCAGGTGGTGTACGTGCCGGCCTACACTCCCGCGGTCTACGGCGCGTGGCCCTACCCCGCCTACCCGCCATACCCGTATTACCCACCCGGCTACGCGCTGGGCGCCTCGCTGATCTCGTTCGGCGTCGGCATGGCGGTCGGCTCGGCACTGTGGGGCGGCTGCAACTGGGGCGGCGGCAACGTGAACGTGAACGTCAACAACTACAACAACTTCAACCGCACCGATATCAAGAACGGCAACTGGAACCACAACGTCGACCACCGGCGCGGTGCGGGCTACAACAACCAGATCGTCGCCAACCGCTACGGGCGCGGCAACCAGAACGTGCAGTCGCGCGACCAGTTCCGCGGCCGCGCCGAACAGGGTCGCCAGCAGATCGCGCGCGGCGACGCCGACCGCTACAAGGGCCAGCAGGGGCAGCGCCCCGGCGGCGGACAGCCCCGCGACCTGCAGCGCGGTGGCGCCGGGCAACAGCGCGACGTGCAGCGCGGCGCCGGACAGCAGCGACCGGGCGGCCAGGGTCGTCAGCGCGGCGGCTACGATCGCCAGGCGGCAGCCCGACGAGACAGCAACGCGTTCGGCGGTGTCGGCAGCGGTCAGGACGTGCGGCGGCAGTCGAACCGCGGCCAGGCGAGCCGTCAGAGCTTGATGTCGCGCGGCGGTGGCTACGGCGGCGGCGGACGGCTTGGTGGCGGTGGACGCGGCGGCGGTGGACGCGGCGGCGGCGGACGGCGTTGAAGGGAGACGGGACGATGCGCAACCGACACTCGACGATCCGTCTCTCCCTGCTGCTCGCGACGGTCGCATGCGTGCTCGGCGCCGCGGCGACGGCACGCGCCGCGGCGCCGCAGCAGAAGACCTTCCCGACCCCGGAGGCGGCTGCCACGGCACTGGTGGACGCCGTCAAGGCGAACGACCTGAAGGTCCTGATCGAGATCCTCGGCGGCGACGCGAAGCCGCTGCTCGACTCCGGTGACCCGGTCGCGGACGAGGCGATGCGCGCGAAGTTCGTCGCGTCGTACGACGAGGCGCACGCGATCGTCGACGGCCCCGACGACACGAAGGTCCTGCAGACCGGCAAGGACGACTGGCCGCTGCCCATTCCGCTCGTCTACACGGCGAACGGCTGGCGCTTCGACACCGCCGCCGGCCAGGAAGAGCTCCTCAACCGCCGTGTCGGCCGGAACGAGCTCGCGGCGATCCAGACAGCGCTCGCCTACGTCGACGCGCAGCGCGAGTACTACGCCGCGAACCCGCTCGGCGAGAAGATCCCGCCCTACGCCCAGGCCCTCGCGAGCAGCCCCGGCAAGAAGGACGGGCTCTACTGGGACGCCGCCGAGGGCGAGCCCGGGAGCCCGCTCGGCGCCGCCTTCGCAAGTGCACGCGCCGAGGGCTACCGGCCCGGCGAGGGCAAGCCGATCCCGTTCCACGGCTACTACTTCCGCATCCTGAAGGCGCAGGGCCCGAACGCGCCAGGCGGGAAGTACGACTACGTCGTGAAGGGAAAGATGGTCGGCGGCTTCGCGCTGGTCGCGTACGCGGCCGAGTACGGCGCGTCCGGGGTGATGACCTTCATCGTCAGCCACGACGGCGTGGTGTACGAGAAGGACCTCGGACCCGGCACGGCGAAGATCGCGCAGCAGATGAAGGCGTTCGACCCGGACGAGAGCTGGCGCAAGGTGGAGATGCCCGATGCGCCGTCGACCCCGACGACCGCCACGCGCGCGACGGGCGAGGGCTCGCCCGCGCAGTGAGGTCGAGAGCGGTCAGCCGCCGCGCGGCACCCCGATGCTCCGCTGGAGGTCCGCGAGCGGCTGCTGGCTGATTCCGATGAACCCCTTGTGCGGGTTGGCGATGTCGAAGATCAGCACCAGCACGATCGCAACCAGCGAGGGCAGGACGAAGCTGCTGAACGGGGACCGGCTGCCCTGCTCGCCCGACACTTAGCTCGTCGTCAGGCAGCCGCACGCCGCAACGATCAGCAGCAGGAACCAAACCGCGGCGGGAATGCGCGCACGTCCGGCCTCGACCCGCTGGGCTTCGGTATCGATGGTCTCGCTGAGGGCGGTCACGAACGCGGCCGTGATCGGCGTCGGCGCCTCGCGGCTCGCCGCGGTCGCGTGACGCCACAGCTCCTTCTGGATCGCGGCGCTCTTCTCCATTTCCGCCGCGAACGACGCGGGATCCGTGACCTTGGGATAGAACTCCAGCCGCCGGTCGACGTATCGCCGCAACAGCTCCTCGACGGGCTCGACGTGCGCCGGCGGCAGCAGAGAGGCCCGCAGATACGTCGTGCCGATCGCGTTCGCTTCCTTGAGCACGAGCTCGCGGCGCAGGTCGAAGCGTCCGGCCGCGAGCGCGAAGGTGAAGCCGAGCAGCGGGCCGAGGAGACCGAGGATCGCCCCCTGGATCCCGCCGAGCGTGCCCTTGTGGACGTCGGCTCGGTGGACCCGCAGCCCCGGGCGGAAGCCGATCTCCGCGAACGCCAGCATGACGACGAGCGGCAGCGAGAACGCGACCCAGGCGCTCTGGATGAGGCCGGGAGAAGCCTGCATGCGGCGTCGACTTGTAGCACCGGCTGCCCGGCGGGCGAATCGCACGTGCGGTGCGCGCCGCGAATCCGCTATGGGAGGCCCGTGAATCGCTGCGGACGCGGCGCCGGACGGACCGCCCGCGGCGCACTCCTCGCCCTGCTGATCGCGACGACCGCGCCGGCCGCGAACGACCCTCCGCCGTCGCCGGGCGCGGTCGCCCCGCCGGCCCATCACCTGGGCGCCGCGGCCTGCGCCGCGTGCCACGAGCGCGAGGCGAAGCTGTGGCGCGGCTCGCACCACGACCATGCGATGGAGACGCCGACGCCGGCGACGGTCCGCGGCGACTTCTCGGGGACGACGTTCAGCAAGGACGGCGTCACGACGACGCTCCTCCGCCGCGGCGACAAATACGTCGTCCGCACCGACGGCCCCGACGGCGCGCTGCACGACTACGTCGTCAAGTATACGTTCGGCTGGGATCCGCTGCAGCAGTACCTCCTCGAGCTGCCCGGCGGACGTCTGCAGGCGCTGAGCGTCGCGTGGGACGCGCGCCCGAAGGCCGCCGGCGGCCAGCGCTGGTTCCACCTCTACCCGAACGAGAAGGTCGACCACGCGGACGTCCTGCACTGGACGGGGCCGGCGCAGAACTGGAACCACATGTGCGCCGAGTGCCACTCGACGAACCTGGCGAAGGGCTACGACACGAAGAGCGATTCGTTCGCGACCACGTGGTCCGACCCGAACGTCGCGTGCGAGGCGTGCCACGGCCCGGGCTCCGCGCACGTCGCCTGGGCCGAGGCGGCGAAGGCCGGCAAGCCCGCGAGCGACCCGCGGAAGGGGCTCGTGTTCGAGCTGCGCGACACCTCGGGCGGCGCGTGGACGCTCGCGGAGGGCGCGTCGATCGCGCGGCGCACCAAGGCGCCGTCGAGCGACGCGCAGCTCGAGACCTGCGGCCGCTGCCACTCGCGCCGGGCGCAGATGTGGAGCGCGTACGAACACGGCGAGCCGCTCGCGCAGACCCACCGCGTGTCGCTGCTCGAGGCGGGCCTCTACGAGGCGGACGGGACCATCCGCGACGAGGTCTACGAGTACGGCTCTTTCGTTCAGAGCCGTATGCACGCGGCCGGCGTGCGCTGCTCGGACTGCCACGATCCGCACAGCCTCGCGCTACGAGCGCCGGGCAACGCCGTCTGCGCGCAGTGCCACCTGCCGGGCACCTACGACGTTCCGGCCCACCACCATCACGCGGCGGGCGAGAAGGCCGCGCAGTGCGTCTCGTGCCACATGCCGGAGCGCGTCTACATGGGCGTGGACCGGCGGCACGACCACGCCTTCCGCGTGCCGCGGCCCGACATCTCGGCGGCGCTCGGCACGCCGAACGCCTGCAACGACTGCCACACCGGGGAGTCCGCGCGCTGGGCGAGCGACGCGCTCGACCGCTGGTACGGTGCGCAGCGCGCGCGGCGCTCGTCCTTCGCGCCGGACCTGCACGCCGGCAGGACCGGTGCGCCGGACGCACCGGCGCGGCTCGAGCGCACCGCGCGCGACCGCGCGCAGCCGGCGATCGCACGCGCCAGCGCGATCGAGCTGCTCGCCGCCCACCCCGGACCCGCAACGCTCGCGCTGCTGCGCGAGTCGCTGCGCGATCCGGATCCGCTGGTGCGCCGCGCCGCCGCCGGCGCGGCCGTCGTGCTCGAGCCCGAGGACCGCGTCGCCCTCGCAGCACCGCTGCTGCGCGACCCCGTTCGCACCGTGCGCATCGAGGCGCTCGGCAGCCTGCTCGACGTGCCGCGCGAGTCGATCCCGGCGGGTAGCCGCGTCGACCTGGACCGCACGATCGTCGAGTACCGAGCCGTGCAGGCGACCAACGCCGACCGCGCCGACGCGCGCGCCAACCTCGGTGCGCTCGAGGCGCGCCTGGGAAACACCGGCGCCGCGCGCACCGAGCTGGACGCCGCCATCCGGCTGCAGCCCGCGTTCGCGCCGGCCTACGAGAACCTCGCCGAGGTCGAGCGTCGCGCCGGCAACGAGCAGGCCGGCGAGGCGGCGCTGCGGCGCGGCGTCGCGGCCGTTCCGGGGATCGCGAGCCTGCACCACGCGCTCGGGCTCTCGCTGGTGCGCCAGAAGCGCATCGCCGACGCCCTGCCCGAGCTCGAGCGGGCGAGCACGCTCGCGCCGCAGGACGCGCGCTACGCCTACGTGCTCGGCGTCGCCCTGCACGACACGGGCCAGCGCGGACGCGCCGTGCAGGTCCTCGCGGAGGCGGCGCAGCGGAACCCCGGGGTACCCGAGATCTACGCGGCACTGGTCCAGTACGAGATGGAGGGCGGCAATCCCGCGGCCGCGCTCCCGTGGGCGCGGCGGCTCCACGACGCGACCGGCGACCCGCACGTCGGCGCGATGATCGAGTCGCTGCGCGCCGGTGCGCCGCCTGGCCCGTGACGGACGCCGGCGCGTGCCGCCCCGTCGCCGTACGCTCCAGGTCGTCGCCGGGATCCGGTGATACCGATTCGCAGGCGACGCGAGCGCCCTCACCTGTTACAGATCGTGGGCTCACTTGCGAGCAAGCGAACAGAACAGGAGAGAGGGAATGAAGAGCTTGAAGTTCCTGTCGGGGGCCGCGGTTCTCGCTTTTTGCGTCGCGCTGTCGGCGTGCTCGGCGAACAAGCCGGTTCCGCCCCCGCCCGCGCCGACGGTCTCGGTCTCGGAGTCGGAGACGCCGAAGGGCGGTGAGATCGAGCAGACGGTCACGGTCACCGCTGCCGTGCAGAAGATCGACCAGAAGACCAGGATGGTCACGCTCAAGGGCCCGGACGGCGAGCTCAAGACGATCCAGGTCTCCGAGGACGTCAGGAACCTGCCGCAGGTCAAGAAGGGCGACCTCGTGACGGTCGCCTTCTACGAGTCGATCGCCTGGGAGCTGAAGAAGAAGGGCACCGCGGAGCCGAGCATCGACGCGGCCGCGGACGCGTCGCGCGCCCCGGCGGGCAGCAGGCCCGGCGTGGTGGGCGGTGCGGGGGTCAGCGTCACCGCCGCGATCACCAAGATCGACCGGAAGGCGAACACCGTGAGCCTGAAGGGACCCGAGGGCAAGGTCGTGACCGTCAAGGTCAAGAACCCGAGCCGCCTCGAGGGCGTGAAGGTCGGTGACCTGGTCGAGATCACCTACACCGAGGCGATCGCGATCTCGGTCGAGAAGGCGCCGAAGAGCTGAGGGCAAGCCGCTCGCGGACCCGTGCCGACACCGGTCCGCGAGCGGCTCGCGATCCCGGGGCGCACAGCGGCTCGGCCGAGCTCGGAGCACGAGCTGCACCCGACCCTGGAAGACCTGCAGGTTGCCGGTCTGCTCGGTGCCGCGGACGCCGTCGTCCGGGACCACCGTGCCCGGCCTCGCCGGCGGTGAGGCCGATGGCACCGATTCGCGATTGCGGGGCCACCACGAGCCCGGTAGTCAGGCGGGCGGCTCCGCTTGCAGGCACGTGCCGGGCAGGCATCCGCGGAATGTCCCCGCTGCGGGTGCATACCCGCGGGATTCGGGAGCGACGAAGGAAGGATGCATGGATCACCGTTGCGATGGGACCAGCGGCGACCGCCGCACGGTCGCGACCGTCGCGGCGATCACCCTCGGCTGCGCCCTTCTGCTGGCTTGCGGGACGCCGGTCGGCGTCAAGCGCATGGACCCGACCACCGTGCAACGCCACCTCACCCGCAGCATCCTGTCGTCCGACCAGCTCAGCAACTCGACGCGCAACGCGCTCTTCCAGCACGACCTCGTGGTCATGTGGAACGAACATCCGAAGCGCGCGATCGACGTCCTGCAGAAGGCGGTCGCGGACGGCACCGCGCGGCGCAACGACATCTACGCGCTCGCCGAGATCTCGTTCGCGTACGGCGAGGCGGCGAACGACCCGGCGTACTTCCGGTCGGCCACGGTGTACGCCTGGCTGTTCCTCTTCCCGGGTGACAAGACCACGCTCGACCCACTCGACGTCCGCGGGCGCACCGCCGCCGACATCTACAACCGCGGCCTCGCGCGCGGCTTCGCACTCGGACCGGGCGGGGACTTCCTGCCGCGCGCCGGCAGCTACCCGGTCCCCTTCGGGACGCTCGACGTCTACTTCGACGATGCGCAGCTCGTGTGGAAGGACCGTCGCCTGGTCAAGTTCGTGCCGGTGGCCGAGCTCGAGATCGAGGGCCTCGCGACGCGCTACCGCTGGTCGGGGATCGGCGCGCCGCTGTCCGCCACCACCGAGCCGCTCGATCCGGCCGGGGGCTACGCCGACTACGTCCAGCCGTGGGCGACGGTCCCGTTGACGGCGCTGCTGCGGATGAGCGACGTCGAGCAGCAGCTCGCAAACGGGAGGGTGCGCTCCGACCTCACCCTCGAGCAACCGCTGCGCCGCCAGAAGGTCGACATCGACGGCCAGCAGGTCGCGCTCGAGGTCGAGACCACCGCGTCGCTCGCCTACACGCTCGCCGAGTCGCCGGTGTGGCAGCGCGAGATCGGCGGCTTCCTGCAGCGCATGGCCGCCATCCCCAGGGGTACGCAGCTCGCGACCCTGCAGCCCTACGTGCCGGGGCGCATCCCGATCGTGCTGGTGCACGGCACCGCGTCGAGCCCCGGACGCTGGGCGCAGATGATGAACGAGCTCGGCAACGACCGGCGCATCGGACCGCGCGTCCAGGCCTGGCTGTTCACCTACGACACCGGCAACCCGATCGGCTACTCCGCGATGCTGCTGCGCGATTCGATCAACGACCTGGTGCGGGAGCTCGACCCCGAGGGCAAGGACCCCGCTCTTCGCGACATGGTGGTGATCGGCCACAGCCAGGGCGGCCTGCTCACCAAGATGACGGCCATGGATAGCGGCGATCGGCTCTGGAAGATGGTCAGCGACACGCCGCTCGACGATCTCGACATGGATCCGGAGCAGCGCGAGACCATGCGCGAGCTCACCTTCATCAAGCCCGTTCCGACCGTGAAGCGCGTCGTCTACCTCTCGACGCCGCACCACGGCAGCTACATCGCGGGCAACTGGTTCGCGCACCAGGTGGCGCGCCTGATCAACATGCCGGCCACGCTCACACAGCTCACGAGCGCACTCCTCACGCAGAACCAGACCAGGCTCAAGGGCGGCTTCAGCGGAATGCAATCGAGCGTCTACGGCATGACGCCCGGCAACCCGTTCACCAAGCTGGTATCGGAAACGCCGCTCGCGCCCGGCGTCACCGGCCACTCGATCATCGCCGTCACGGATCCCGACGTCCCCCGCGACCGCGCCGACGACGGCGTCGTCGAGTACACGAGCGCGCACATCGAGGGCGTCGAGTCGGAGTACGTGGTGGTGTCGGGGCACTCCAGCCAGGACAACCCGCACACCATCAACGAGGTGCGCCGCATCCTGCTCGAGCACATCGCGCAGTTCGACGCGAGGGAGGAGCCGACCGCCGCGACGATAACGCCCACCGACACCAGCGACACGCAGGATCAGGGATCGACCGGGAACTCGCTCAACCCCAGCGGGTCGCACCACACGGCGCCGCCCGCTCGCCCGTGAAGAGGATCCTCGCCACCCTTGCCGCCGTGCCCGCGGTGCTGGCCGCGCTCTGGTGCGGTGCCGCGCTCGGGTTCCGCTGCCCCGGTCCGACGGTGATCCGGCACGGCATCGGCGGGCTCTTCGTGATCGGCGTCGTCGCGACGCTGGCGACGGTGCGCCCGTTTCCGCGCAAGCTCGGCGCGCTCGCCGTGCTGTTCGGGGTCTTCGCCGCGTTCTACGCGACGGTGCGGCCGTCGAACGACCGCGACTGGTCGCCCGAGGTCGCGCGGCTGCCGAGGGGTGAGGTGAGTGGCAACACGCTCACGCTGCACAACGTGCGCAACTTCCAGTACCGCGGCGACACCGACTTCACCGAGCGCTGGGAGACCCGCGCCTACGACCTCTCGGCGATCGAGGGCGCCGACCTCTTCCTGTCGTACTGGGGCTCGCCCATGATCGCGCACACGATCGTCAGCTGGGACTTCGCCGACGCACCGCCGCTCGCGATCTCGATCGAGACCCGCAAGGAGCGCGGCGAGGAGTACTCCGCGGTGCGGGGCTTCTTCCGCGAGTACGAGCTGTACTACGTCGCCGCCGACGAGCGCGACCTGATCGGCGTGCGCACCAACCACCGCGGCGAGGAAGTCTACCTGTACCGGGTGCGGATGTCGCCGGCGACGGCGCGCAACCTGCTGCTCGACTACGTCGCAACGATGAACGCCCTCGCGACGCACCCGAGATGGTACAACGCGGGCGTCGACAACTGCACGACCGGCATCCGGGTGCACGTCGAGCACATCAGCGCGCGGGCGCGGCCCTGGGACTGGCGCATCCTGGTCAACGGCTACGGCGACCAGCTCCTGTACGAGCGCGGCAACATCGACACCGACCTGCCGTTCGACGAGCTGAGGAGACGGAGCCTCGTCGTCGACCGCGCGAAGGCCGCCGGCGACTCCCCGGACTTCTCCACCCGTATCCGGGACGGCCTTCCGCCGCGGCCCGAACCCTGATATCCGGGGCCTGACCCGCACCACGGCCACAAGATGTGGTGGTCTCGGCGCGCACCCGCGGGACAGCGGCTGGGACCGGGGATGGGGCATCGTCCGGCGGACGGCCCCGCCGCGGAACGGCGTCGGGATGGGGAAGGGAGTCGGGATGACGACGATCGACATCGAGGTCATGCGGCAGCGAGTGGCGGAAGTGCTGCCCGGCGCGCTGCCCTGGGTTGCCGCCGGTGGCGCCGCGCTCGCCGTCCTGCTGCTGCTCACCGTGCTCGTGCGGCTCAGGCGCGTGCAGCGTGCCGTGAGCGAGACCTCGACGCTCGCCGCCGAGCAGCTCGCCGGACAGCTCGAGACCCTCGGCGGCGCGATCGACGGCATCGCCGCACGCCAGGAGGGGATCGAGCGCTCGGTGCGGCAGGAGATCGCACAGAATCGCGCCGAGAGCGGCGTCGCAGCACGGGAAGGCCGCGCGGAGGTGATGCACACCCTGACGCTCTTCGGCGACTCGCTCCAGGCGCGCAGCCGCGACATCGCGACCCTGCAGCAGGAGCAGCTCGGGCAGTTCGGCAACCAGCTCGGCCTGCTGCTCGCGACCATCGAGCAGCGCCTCGGGACGCTCACGCAGACCAACGAGGGAAAGCTCGAGAGCCTGCGCAAGACCGTCGACGAGCGCCTCGGCCAGATCCACCGCGACAACGCGGAGAAGCTCGAG
This sequence comes from Deltaproteobacteria bacterium, assembly GCA_016874715.1. Taxonomy (GTDB): domain Bacteria; phylum Desulfobacterota; class Binatia; order UBA12015; family UBA12015; genus VGTK01. The sequence continues at coordinate 21,641 of VGTK01000071.1, forward strand.
TCGATGCGCCAGACGGTCGACGAGCGCCTGCACGGCACGCTCGAGCAGCGCCTCGGCGAGTCGTTCAAGCAGGTCTCCGAGCGGCTCGAGCACGTGCACAAGGGGCTCGGCGAGATGCAGGTGCTCGCAGCCGGGGTCGGGGATCTCAAGAAGGTCCTGACCAACGTCAAGACGCGCGGCGGCTGGGGCGAGGTCCAGCTCGAGGCGCTGCTCGAGCAGCTGCTGAGCCCCGAGCAGTACGAGCGCAACGTGCGCACGCGCGAGGGCAGCGCTGAGGTCGTCGAGTTCGCAATCCGCCTGCCGGGCAAGCCCGAGGAGGGCCTCGACTTCGTCTGGCTGCCGATCGACGCGAAGTTCCCGCTCGAGGACTACCAGCGCCTCGTCGACGCATCGCACGAGGGCGACCGCGACCTCGTCGAGCTGGCGGCCCGCGCGCTCGAGAAGCGCGTCCGCCAGAGCGCGAAGGAGATCTCGACCAAGTACCTGAGCCCGCCGCGCACCACCGACTTCGCCGTGATGTTCCTGCCGACGGAGGGCCTCTACGCCGAGGTCGTGCGCCGTGACGGCCTCATGGAGGCCGTGCAGCGCGACCACCGCATCGTCGTCGCCGGCCCGTCGACCTTCGCAGCCCTGCTCAACAGCCTGCAGATGGGCTTCCGAACGCTCGCCATCCAGGAGCGCTCGAGCGAGGTGTGGCGTGTCCTCGGCGCGGTGAAAACCGAGTTTCGCAAGTTCGGCGACGTCCTCGACGGCGTCAAGAAGAAGCTCGACCAGGCGTCCAACACCATGGACGAGGCCGCGAAGCGGTCGCGTGCGCTCGAGAGAAAGCTGCGCCAGGTCGAAGAGCTGCCGGCCGGCGAGGCGCAGGTGCTGCTGGGCACGGTCGCGTCCGCGCCCGACGAGCTCGACGAGGCGGTTTGACGTCCGCGCCCGACGAGCTCGACGAGGCGGTTTGACGTCCGCGCCCGACGAGCTCGACGAGGCGGTTTGACGTCCGCGCCGGCATCGCGCCCCCGAGGGACGGAGCCGGCAGGGTGTCTTCAGCCGACCCGTCCGGTTCAGCGGCCGGACTTCGCGTCGGCCGATGCAGCAGCGACGAGCTTCCGCCGTGCCAGCTCGCCCGCGAGAACCCCCGCGACCAGCTCGTTGCCGTACGGCGAGTAGTGCACCCGGCGAAGGATCTCCTCCGTCGTCCAGCCGGGCGCCAGCGCGTCGATCCCGTCCAGCGCGTCCACCACCGGAATCCCCTCCCCCACCAGACGATCGCGCAGCGGGCGGTACGCGATCGCGCGCCCGTCACGCCGCGCGTCGAGCTCGCTGCGGTCGGGGAAGAGCACGACCAGGGGCTCGGCGCGGCTCGCCCGGGCGCGCTCGACGAAGCGGCGGATCACCGCGAGCGCGATCCGCGACGGCTCCGCATCGACGTTCCGCTCGCCGTGCCGGTCGAACGTCTCGTCGTCGGCCGAGCGCCGTGCCGTCGCCACCAGCAGCTTGACGAGGCGCACCGACGCTAGCGCGTCGAGCGGACCCGCTTCGCTGACCGGCGGCGCGTAGTGATCGTGGCGCACGATGTCGTACAGCTTCGGCGTCGGATCGGCGAGAAACGCGCGATACGCCGCGACGTCCGGCAGCGGGTTCGGCAGCAGCTCGAGCGTCCCGGCGGCGTCGAGCCGGAAACGCGGCTTGGTCAGCACGTGCCCGGTCGCCGGCGCGAGGAACGGCCGGAACACGCTCACGCCGCGCCGCACGTCGTCGGTGATCACGCCGAACAGCACGACGTGCGGCGACAGGCGCGCGCCGCAGCACTCGTAGCGCAACAGCGCCTGGTCGAGTCCGTAGCCCGCGACGCCGTAGTTCAGGACCTCGACGCCCGGCAGCGCGCGCTCGAGCGCCGCGGCCCACGTCTCCCCGGTCGTGACCTCGTCGCCGTGGACGAACGAGTCGCCGAACGCCGCGATGCGCACCACGCCCGGCGGCGGCGCCGCCGCGTACTCGCGCGTCGCACGGATCCCGCTCGCGGTGATCGCGCCGCTGTCGGACGTCGCACCGGGGATGGTGATCCAGCCGAGCTCGGGGTCGATGCGCTGGTACCAGGTGCCGTCGGCAGCGACGATCTCCTCCATCTGCGAGCGCCACGGGTCGATCAGCCCGTCGTACGTGCGGTAGCGAATCCCGCGCCGCTCGCCGACCACCCACAGCGCCGCCCACGACGATGCTTCGAGGAAGACGACGCTCGCGACCAGCGCGAGCCAGCGCGCGCGAGCCGGCACGCGATCAGCCGCGCGCGCCGATCTGCACCGCGACCTGCGCACTGCCCGCGCCAGTCGCCGCGGGGTCGCGCACGACGATGCGATCGGCGCCGAACCCGTAGCCGGCAGTCAGCACCTCGCGCAACCGGTCCGTGCGCGCCGACGCGAGCGCGCGCTGCTGCTCGTCGCCGATCGGCTTCGCGGCGGCCCACGCCTCGAGCTGCGCCGCATCGTCCCCGTCGAGTGTCTCCGGGGCCGGCTCGCCCTTCGCGCGCGCCTCGAGGAAGGCGCGGACGGCGTTGCGCGTACCGCGGCTCGGCAGGTCCTTCAGCCCCGCGAAGAAGCCCTCGTCCTGCTGCAGGTCCGCCAGCACCGCGGCCTCCCGCAGGGCTCGCACGTCGTCGACGCTGGTCTCGCCGGTCAGCTCCACGCGCAGCGCGGGCGACGCCGCCAGCACGCTCGCGAGCTGCTCGATGCGCCACCACGCGTCGTCGGCGATCTTCGCCTGCCCCGTCACGAAGCCGATCGGCTCGGGACGGAACGCCTCCACCTTGCCGCCGTCGAGCGACAGAGCGCCGAGCAGCTTGAGGGGCGATGCGAGCGCGTTCACCAGGGCGCGTGACAGCGCCTGCGCGACGATCGGTGCGAGATCCGGACGCGCGCCACCCGTCGGGTCGCCGCTGATCGGCACGTCGAGCGCGATCCGTCCGCTGACGTCGCGCAGCAGCGCGAGCGCCAGCGACAGCGGGACGCCGAACTTGTCGGCGAAGAGCGTGTCGCCCTGCGCACCGGCGACGTCGAGGTCGTCGAAGGTGAGTGCGCTGTCCGCACGATACCCCTTCGGATCGAGCTTCACCTTCGAATCCAGCGTGAACGTGCCGCTGGTGATGCTGTAGCCCGAGGCGCCGGCGACGTACGGGTTCAGCTGCGGCAGCGACAGCGCCCTGGCGTCGGCTGCGACCTCGAGCGTGTCGCCGCGCTGCTTCGCGTCCACCGTGACCGGCGCCCCACCCGGCGCCTTCGCCGACAGCCGCACCGCGCGGAAGGAGTTCGCGGGGTGCTGGAAGCCCTGCACGTCGAGCTCGAGTGCGGTGACGCGGCCCTTGAAGAAGGGCTGCACGGCGCGATCGAGCACGGTGATCTCACCGTCTTTGACCGTAAGCTCGCCGATCGTCAGCGTCACCGGCGACGTCGCCTCGATCTCGCGTGCGCCGTCGCGCGCCTCGCTCGCGATCACGGCCGCCTCCTCCCGTACCGTGCCGTCGTCCGGCGGAGCGGCCGCCTTCGGCTCCGGCGTGGCGGCAGGCGCGGGGGCCGACGCGGCGTCCGGTGCGGACGCCGACACCGCGGGGCCACCCGGCGCCGGTGCGGTCGCGTCGCTGCCGAGCGTCACCCGTGGCGCAGGCAGGATCAGACCCTCCGGCGTCCGCGTCAGGCGGATGCGCGGGCTCGCGAGCGTCACGCGCGCGAGGTCCACCTCCACCGGGCCGGCCGGCGCGGCATCGCTTGCAGCCGGCACGTTCGGGACCCGCAGGTCGCGCACGTCGATCGCGAAGCGCTGCCACGCGAAGCCGTAGTCCTCGCCGTCGGGCGGCGCGACGTCGAGGTCCGTGATCCCGACGGTCCCCGACGCGCGCGCGGTGCCGTCGCCGAGCGCGACCTTCAGGTCGGCGTCGAGGTGCGCGCGCCTCAGCACCGGCGGATCCACGCCGACCGCGGCCGCAAAGTCCTCGAGCGCGAGCGCGTCGAGGCCGAGGGTCACGTCGGCTGCGAGCGGGTCGATACCGAGCGCGCCCGCGAGCTCGACGCTACCGTCGCGCTGGCGCAGCTCGAGCGCCACCTCGGCGCGGGTACCGCGTTCGCTGGACAGCCCGGTCACGGTCAAGGACGGGATCGCGATCTCGAGCGGTGGCGGTGCAAGGAAGACCTTGACCATCGAGTCCGAGAGCTCGACCCTTCCGACGCTCCAGCCGAACGCCGGCTCGGGCGGCGCGTCCGGCGGCGGCTGCGCGGCGGGCGCCGCCGGCGTGACCGTCGCGTCGAC
>VGTK01000072.1 GCA_016874715.1 Deltaproteobacteria bacterium
CGCGTCCGCACGCGAGCGCGGCGGCGCGCCCTCCAGAACGTCGCGAGCGGCGCGCCGCGCATCCCCGACGACCTCGTCGGGCGCGCTCGACGCGCGCTCCATGGCCACGCGCAGCGCCTCGCGCGCCTCGCCGATCTGCGCCGTGCTGGCTTCCGCCACCACGACCCCGACCTCGCGATACGCCGTCTCGGCCGCAGCGAAGCGCTGTACGGCTTCGGCGAGACGCCCGGCCTCCTCTGCGCGCGTCGCCTCGCCGAGCGCCGACTCCGCGCGACGCAGCGCCTCCATCGCGAGCTCACGCGCCTCGGCGGGGTCGACCTCGCTGCGCGCTTGTCGTGCGGCGGCGCGCGCCGCGTCCAGCGCCGCCCGCTCGTCACGGTCGAAGCGTTCGGCCGCCTCGCGAACCACCGCGCGCGCGCGATCGACGAGGTGCAGCGCGCTCACGTATGCGCCTTGCGAGACCGCATCGTCGGTCTCGCGCCCCACCGTGGCCGGATCCACGCCGCTCGCGCGCGCTGCCGGCTCCGAGCGTTCCGCGAGCTGCTCCCACGACACGGCCAGCTCGCGCAGCGCGGGGGCGATGCGTGCGTCGGCGGCGGCACGGGTGTCGCTGGCGGCTTGCTCGAGCGTCGTGCGCGCCTCGCGCAGCGCTTCGCGCCCGCGCGTCCACTCGCCGGCCTCGAGCGCCGCCGGAATCGACGCCAGCAGCTGCTCGAACGCGCGCGTCCGCGCCGGGTCGAGGAGCTCGCCGGCGCCGGCCGCGAGCCCGCGCCAGGCGTCACCGAGCTCGGCCGTGGTGCGCTCGATGGCCTCGCCGAGCGTCTGCTCGATGCGCGCGTTGAGCTGCTGGATGCGGTCGGAGAGGCCCTGCAGGTTCGACGCGGCGTCCTGGTACTTGCCTTCGCTCTCGGCGACCTCGACCCGATGCAGGATCTGGCTCATGTCGTCGAGCTGCCGGAAGTCGTCGCGCGGCAGGTCGAGCTCGATCAGCTCCTTGAGGAGTTGCTCGAACTCGCCAGCCTGATCGTCGACGGCCCCGCGCAGGCCCTGCAGCAGCGAGACCCACTGGCTGCGGGTCTCGGTCGATTCGCCGCGCGCCACCGGCCGATCGAGCGTCGTCGCGGTCAGCTCGATGAGCCCCGAGTCCGACGGTGCGGTCTGCGTGGTCTCCTGCGTCGCCGACGTCGCGGCGAGCGGGACGTCCGCGGGACCCGATGCCCCCGCCTCGGCGGGCGAACCCGCGCCGAGGATGTCGAGGCGACGGCACTCCTCGAGGCGATCGACCAGCTCCGCCGCGCTGCGGATGCGCTCGTCGCGATCGGGGGCCAGGCACTCGTCGATGAGCGCCTTGAAGCGTGGCGACGGCGCCTCGGGGTAGTCGAGGAGCGGCTCCCAGTCGTCCTGGTAGCCGACGCAGCTCGCGATCTTCAGCTCGGGCATGCCGGCGAGGTACTTCTTCCCCGCGTAGATCTCGTAGAGCACCACGCCGAGCGAGTAGACGTCGGCGCGACCGTCAATCGGCACGCCCTTCTCGCTGCGGATCTGCTCGCGCGACGAGTAGCGGTACGTGCCGACGAAGCTGCCGGTGCGCGTGAAGTTCTCGTCGTTCGCGCTCTCGACCTCCTTGGCGATGCCGAAGTCGGTGACGACCGGGCGACCCGTCCCGTCCTCGATCAGGATGTTCGCGGGCTTGATGTCGCGGTGCACGAGGCCCGCGCGATGCGCGCACTCGAGCGCCGAGGCGACCGCGATGCCGATGCGCAGCGTCTCCCCGTACGGGAAGCGTCCCTCCTGGCGCAGCACGTCGCCCAGGTCGCGGCCACGAACGAACTCCATCAGGAGGTAGGTGCCGAAGCCCGGCTCCTGGTCGATGTCGAACACGCGCACGATGTGCGGGTGCTCGAGACGCGCCATCATCTGCGCCTCGTGCAGGAAGCGCCGCTCGATGTCCGGGTTGTCCTGCAGGTCACCGACGATCTGCTTGATCGCGCGCGTGACGCGCAGGCCCTCGTGGAAGGCCTCGTAGACGAAGCCCATCCCGCCGCGCCCCACCTGGCGCACGATCCGGAGCTTGTTCTTGATGAGGCGGCCTTCGGACATGGTCGATGCCGCGGGGCTCAGTCTCCGAGGATCTGCACGAGCACGACGCTCGCGTTGTCCCGTCCGGACGCGTCGAGCGCGTGGCGGATGAGGCTCGCGGCCTTCTCTTCGACCGCCGCGTCCCGGCCGAGCTCGCGGGCGATCACCCCGGGCTCGACGAGCCCCGACACGCCGTCGCTGCACAGCAGGAAGAGGTCTCCCGCGCGTACGTCGTCCGCGCCGAGCGTCGGCTCGATGTCGCGCGACACGCCGAGCGCCTGCACGAGCATGTTGGTGTGCGGCAGGTCGAGCGGGATGTCCGCCACGTCGCGGTACGCGGCGCCGGCCACCGTGTGGTCGGCCGTGAGCAGCGTGAGCGCGCCGTCGCGGTAGCGGTACAGCCGGCTGTCGCCGACGTGCGCCCACACCGCGCGGCCGGCCTCGGGCGAGAGGCGCAGCGCGACGATGGTCGCGCCGATGCGCGAGCGCCCGCCGGCCACGTCGCCGCGCTGCTCGCCCTCGGCGAGGATGCTCTCGTTCGCGCGCGCGATCGCTGCGCGCAGCACGCCCGAGTCGTCCGGGACGGCGACGCTGCCGTTCGTCCCCTGCGCGACCTTGTCGCGGATCACGTCGATCGCGAGCCGGCTCGCGATCTCGCCGTCGCGCAGGCCGCCCATGCCGTCGGACAGCAGGAACAGGCTCAGGTCGTCGAAGCAGCCGACCGAATCCTGATTCGTCTTCCGCACCCGCCCGATGTCGGAGACCGCCGTCGCCGTAAGTCGCATCGCTTCGCTCTCGACAGCTCCCCGGTGCGGGCGCACCTCGCCCTGCCGGCCCGGAGCCTGCACGACCGGCACAGTAGCGCAGGCCGCCCGCCGTGGCTACGGAATCGGCAGTCCGGTCGCGGATCGGGTGCCGCGTCCCGGCGCGCGAACGCCATCGGGCCCGCCAGCTACAGACCCGTCAGCGGCGGCGCGCGGCGTCGTCCTGGACGCAGCGCCTGCCGCCATCGGCGCAGCGCACCGGGACCGCAGCACCGCCCCCCTCGCGCACGGCGACCCGGCTGCCGCGCGCGACCCGGATGCCGTCCGGGCACGACAGGCGCACGTCGTCGACCGAGGTTGCGGTGGCGGTGTCGATACGCACGCAGGCGTCGGGCGAGGTGATGCTCCCGCCGCGCACGGACGTGTCCGACGGCGTGCCGGAGCCGAAGCGCTTGTCGTTCTGCGACTGCAGGACGACGCCCGCGCCGGACAGCGTGTTGTCGACCAGCGTCGTGCCGCGCGAGCCGCCACGGATCTGGATCGCCCCGTCGGACACCGTGTTGCCCTCGATCACCGTTCCGCTCGCGAACTTCACGTACACCGCGGCGTTGCTGCGGCCCGAGCCGGAAACCTGCGAGCGCTCGAGACGGTTGTCGCGGCAGGAGAGGAAGTAGACGTTCTCGCGCGAGTTGTCGCGGATGCGCGAGTCGACGACGCGGTTGCGCGCCGCATCGGTCCCCACGTGGATGCCTTCGTCGGCGTTGCCGTGCACGTGCACGCGCTCGAGGACGTTGTCCGACGCCCCCGACGAGAGATCGATGCCGTAGCCCTCGCGCGGGCCGGGGTCGCCGTTGCCGTCCGCCTCGACGTTCGTCAGCCGGACGCCGCGCGCGCCGACCAGGCGCACACCGTGCGCGAAGCCCGTGACGCGCAGGTCGCGCACCGTCGAGTTGCTCGCCTCGACCGGGATGCGCAGACCCGCGCTGTCGCTGCGCGGCCCCTTGCCGCGAATGACGTGGCCGCCGCCGTCGAGCGTGACCGCCGCGCCGAGCCGCAAGCCGCCCTCCCCGCACGGACCGAGGTCGGCCGGCAGGACGTAGTCCTCGACCACCTTGTCGCCGCAGCTGCACGAGCGCGCGCCGCCGCAGCTCGCCGCGCTCGCACCGGAATCCGGAGCGACCACGTGCAACGTGCAGCCCGCGACCAGCGTCACGACGGCGAGGACGCGCCTCAATTGGGTAGCTTGGCCCACGCCTCGATGTTCCCGAGGATCTCCCTGCCCTTCGGCGTCTCGAGCTTCGCCTTGCACTCCTCGGGCGAGAAGCCGACGCGCAGGTTGCGCACCTCGGCGCGCCCCTCGTCGAACACCTTCGCAAGGATGTCGAGCTCACCCTCACCCGCGCCGCGCGACTTCGCGTACTTGAGGAACGCGACCTTGATCGAGGTCGGCGGCTCCACCTTGCAGGTGACGAAGCGCTGGTCGTAGCGGCCGTAGTCGATCGCCAGCTCCTTGAGCTCCTCGCGGGTGATCACGTCCATCGCGAGCGCGGCGGAGGACGACGCCGCCAGCACGGCGAGAAGCACGGCGGAGACGACGCGCAGCACGAAGGTGCCCTGGTGCATCCCCACAGGAGTACCCGAGGACGCACAGGGAAGCGAGATACGTGCCCCCCCCCGGCGCGACCCCGACCGCGAACACGCCCTGGCGAGCGCGCTGCGCGGCCTGGAGCCCTGCCTCAGAAGCCGCAGGCGAAGGAAACGTCCTTACAGCAGTCCCGGAAGCTGCGGCAGGCCTCGTCGCAGAAGCACTGCGCGTCGGGCGGCGTGCAAAAGTCGTCGCGGCCCGGGCAGCAGCGGCCCTCGCACGAGGTCGCCGAGACGCAGTCCGAGCAGTCGTTGGTGCACAGGAAGCCCGAGCCGCAGCCACCGGACGATCCCGGCGGGTCGCACGTCTCGCTCCCCTCGCGCACGCCGTTGCCGCACTCGGCAGTCGCCTGGCAGCTGAACTCGACCACCTCCACGTCGCTCGTGTTGCCCTGCTCATCCTCGAGCGTGATGGCGAGCTCGTAGTCCTCGACGTTGCCGCGGCAGTCGACGAAGAAGTCGAAGCTGCCGCTCGCCCGGCCGAACACGTCGGGATCGAAGCTCGCGCCGTCGATGTTGCCCGTGATCGGCTCGAAGATCGCGCGCACGATGTCGCCGTCGGGATCCTCGAAGCGCACCGTGCCGTCGACAGGACCGCCGTTCGGATCGACCACCGGGGGCACGCTGACGTCGACGATCACCGGCGGGCTGTTGCCGCCCGCGGCGCAGTCTCTGGTGTCGATGCCGCAGGTCGACGTGCAGCGCAGCCTTCCGCCGCCGCCGAAGCCGAAGCTCTCGCAGGTGTTGCCGGCGAGGTCACCGCGGTCGCACTCCTCGCTGCCCTCGCGATCGCCGTTGCCGCAGAACTGCCCGCCGCCGGTCGCGAGGCACGCGCCGCACTGCTCGCGCGACGGATCGCAATCCTCCACCGCGACGCAGATGCCGAAGCAGCCGGCGCCGGCCGCGAGCGGATTGCAGCCGTCGCGCGGGTCGTCGGTGCAGCAGCGGTCACCGGCGCAGCCCACCCCCGACGGACCGCCGCACCCCTGTGCCGCCTGCCGCGCCTCGCCGGCGCCGATCGCGTAGCAGGCGCACTCGCTGCTGTCGGGCGAGAACGGCAGGCACTCGCCGCGCGCTCGCGCGCCGCCGACCGGGAAGTCGCACGCACCACCGCACTGGCCGCTCGCACCGTCACCGCAGCCGATGCACTGCGACGGCACGTTCTCGACGAAGCAGCCACAGCCGACGCCAGCCGCCTCGACGACGCGGCCGCGCACGTCCTCGCAGCTGCCGAGCGACGGCACGAAGCACGCCACTCCGGTCGGACAGGCACCCTGCGGTCGCGCCGCGGCCGCGCCCTGCGTGGTCGAGAAGTTGCCCGTGATGATCGACGGCGGATCCGACGTGCGGCCGATCACGACGATCTCCGGGTCGGACTGCAGCGTCGAAGGCAGCCCCTCGGGCGGCAGGAAGAAGCTCGCCGGCAGCCGCACGTCGTCGGAGATGGTGCTCCAGCGCGACGCCGCGCAGTCGCGCGCGGTCGAGTCGCACGCGCCCGTACCCTGGCAGGAGAGACGGACCTCGCTCGACGGATCGTCGAGCGAGCCGGTCGAGTCGCCGCGCTGCGTACAGAAGATGAAGCTCGGTGGTGAGCCGTCGGGCTGGAAGACGTTGCCGGTGACGCTCTGCAGCAGCGGCACCACGCCGCCCTCGGGCCGCTGCACGGGAACGAAGTTCAACGAGATCGACCAGCGCTCGGTACCGACGTCCTTGTTGACCAGGAAGTTGAGCCGGTCGAGCGACAGCGTCGCGCCACGGCTGCTCGCGCCGCCCGCGGTGTTCGCAGGCGGCGGCACCGTCGGCGCAGGCGACAGCCAGCGTCGTGCGCCGGAGAGTGCGTCCGCCAGCAAGGCGCCGAGACGCGACGCGCGCGCGGGCCACGCCGACGACGTGCTGGCGACACTGCCGAGCCCGGCCTGCGGCAGGAAGAAGCTCGCCGGGATCTGCACGTCGTCGTTGATCGGCGTCCAGTCCTCGCGCGCGCAGCGGGTCGCCGTCGTCTGGCAGGCGTCGGCGCCCTGGCAGGTGAGGCGGAAGGTGCTCGACGGGTCGGTCAGCGTGCCGCTCGAGTCGGGCCGGACCTGGCAGAGCACGAAGCTCGGCGGCCCGCCATCGGCACGGAAGATGTTCCCCGTGACGTTGGTGACGCTGTTCGGGTCGTCGGACGCGAGGTTCACGTTGATCGTCCAGCGCTCCGCCGCGATGTCCTTGTTGACCATGTGGTTGCGCAGGTTCGGCGTCAGCGTGGCGCCTGTCTGCGCACGCGCGGTGGCGGCGAACGAGAGCAGCGCGACGAGCACCGTCGCGACCCGACGGCGGGGTGAGCGGAACATGACCTTGCCTTTCGTCCTCGGGCTCACGTGGCAGCGGGCCCGCTCCGAACTACGGAGCGGCACCAACCTAGCACCGGTCCGGGTCTCGCGAAAAACCTCATTCGCCGTCCTGCAGCAAAAAACCGACCGCTGTGCCGGCTGCGGTGGGAGCCCGGGTGCCCGGTCGCGGCACCGGATCAGCCCCAGAACGCCTCGACGTGCTCGAGGTCCCAGACGAACTCCCAGATCTCGGCCACCTGCCCGTCCACGAAGCGGATGCGGAGGCACGTCGGGTTGTCCAGGGTACGTCCCGCGCGCGTCGCGTGGCCGCGGAAGAACACAGCGGCGTGCCGGTCGTTCGCCAGCACGTCGACCAGCTCGAGTCCGAACGTGCCGCCGGTCGCCGTCTGCACGTCGAGCAGGAAGGCGAAGATCGCCTCGTGCCCGCGGTGCGAGCCCGCGAGGCGACCGCGGTGTCCCGGGAAGTGCCAGACGGCCTCGGCGTGCAGCCTGTCGCGGATCGCCGCCGCGTCGCCCTCGCGAAAGGCCCGGAACAGGTCACGGATTCGCAGTGCGTTCGCGTGCTCGGTCATGCGTCCTCCACTCGCCTGGCGTCGTCGCGCCCGATCGCGCATCCTCCGGGCGAGAATCGAGCCGGAGGGTCGCCCATGACGCAAGTGCGCTACGAAACCCAGGAGAACGTCGCGATCGTGACCATCGATCGGCCGCAGGTCCGCAACGCCGTCGACGGCCCGACAGCGGCCGAGCTCGCCGATGCGTTCCGCCGCTTTGCGGCCGACGACCGCCTGTCCGTGGCGATCCTCACCGGGGCGAACGGGACGTTCTGCGCCGGTGCCGACCTGAAGGCCGTCTCGCACGGACGCGGCAACCGCGTGACCGAGGACGGCGACGGACCGATGGGCCCGAGCCGCATGCTGCTCGCGAAGCCGGTGGTCGCAGCGGTCGAGGGCTGGGCGGTCGCAGGTGGGCTCGAGCTGGCGGTGTGGTGCGACCTGCGCGTCGCCGCGCGCGACGCGGTGTTCGGCGTCTTCTGCCGCCGCTGGGGCGTGCCGCTGTGCGACGGCGGAACGATCCGGCTGACACGGCTGATCGGCCAGAGCCACGCGCTCGACATGATCCTGACCGGCCGTGGCGTGTCCGGCGACGAGGCGCTGCGCATCGGTCTCGCGAACCGGCTCGTCGAGCCCGGCGAGGCGCTCGCCGGTGCCCTCGATCTCGCGCGGCACATCGCCTCCTTCCCTCAGATCTGCATGCGCAACGACCGCCGCTCGGCCTACGAGCAGTGGGGCATGTCGCTGCCCGACGCCCTGCTGCACGAGACCCGGCTCGGGCTCGACGTGATCCGCTCGGGCGAGACGCTCGCGGGTGCGACGCGGTTCGCAGGAGGCGCCGGACGACACGGCAAGCTCGAGTGACGCCCGCATCGGCCTGGTCGAGCGCGCAGCGCGAGCGGTAGGCGGCGCTTCGCGCGACGCGCTCCGGGCGTCAAAGCGCGGGCGCCGGTGTCGCGGTCGGGCGCGGCGTCGCCGGCTTCTTCGTGGGCGACTTCTGCACCTTCGCCTTCGCCTTGGGCTTGGGCTTCGACTTCGGCTTCGGAGTCGGCTTCGCCCGCGGCTTGACGGGCCTCTTCGCGGGCGGCTTCTTCACCGACCCGGCCTGTGGCTTCGCCGGCTTCACGATCGGAGCACGCGCCGCGGTCGCGGCCGGCGACACCGCCGCCGCGGGCGTGGTCGCCGCCGTCACTGCCGTCGCCGCTGCGGGCGTGTTCGCAGACGGCATCAGGGGTGTCGGCGGCGGGGGTGTCGATTCGGGGGCTCCGATCGCAGGAGACGCGGCAGCGGTGGCGGACGTCTTGCCGGCTTCGTCCGCCTGGATCGCGCGCACCGCCGCGAGGACCGCCCGCGTCTGTCCCTCGGAGAGATCGCGCTGGAAGTGCGGCGCCGTGGGCTCCGCCTCGCTGAAGACGTGCATCGCCTTGCGGCGCAGGTCGGCGGGGCTCTGCGCCGACAGGTACGCACGGTCGAGCCCGACGCCCGGCCGGTCGACGCCGGTTGCAAGCAGCCCGTCGCCGCGCCCCTCGTCGCCGTGACAGCCCGCGCACCAGAGCGAGTACCAGGAGAACCCGTTCGACAGGATGCGCAGATACGCGAGCAGCGCGCGCGCGTCCTCCTCGCTGGCGACTGGCGCGAAGCCCGGCATCGCGGGATGGCCCTCGCCACGTGCGATCCGCAGCAACTCGGCGTCGCCATGCGCCTTCTGGACGTCCGGCGGCGGCTGCGGGCCGGTCGGCTGCGGACCACGCTGCACGACGTTCACGGTCACCGGGCGCGCGTTCGGACCGTGGCACGTCTCGCAGCGCTCCGCGTAGACGTCCGCGCCGCGACGCACGAGCGGCCATGGTGCATCGGGCATCCGCTGCAGATGACCGACCAGCTCCTCCACCATGCGCTTGCGCCGTTCGGCGACGACCTCCTCGTCGATCTCCAGCATGCGCATCCGGCTCCGGCGCACGCGCTCGAGGATGCGCGGCGCTGGCGCAGCGCGCGCGAGGTCCCCGAGGTCGCGCGGCGTGTTGCGGAAGGTCGGCGCCTCCGGGCCGTCGCCGTGCCCGGCCGGACCGTGGCACGGCGCACACTCTCGCTGGTAGAGCGCCGCGCCGCTCGCGTTCGCGACCGGCAGGAGCGCGCGCGCCGAACGCGGCACCGCGAGTGCCGCCAGCGCCAGAAGGAGAAGAGCGGCGCGCAGGAGCCCGGCCTCAGGCCCGACGCGCTGCCATCAGGGCGCCGAGCTCGGCGAGCTGCGGGTGCGCCGAGCCAAGCGTCAGCTCGATCTGCTTCGACCACACGTAGTAGCGGTGCAGCGGGTAGTCGACGTCGACGCCGATGCCGCCGTGCAGGTGCTGCGCGGCGTAGGTCACGCGATGCCCGCCTTCCGCCGCCCAGAACTTGGCGATCCGGACCTCCTCGGCCGCGGTCAGGCCCTGCGCGAGGCGCCAGATGGCCTGGTACGCCGTCATGCGGATCGCCTCGACGTCGATGTAGGCGTCGGCGGCGCGCTGCCCGACCGCCTGGAAGGACGCGACCGGTTTGCCGAACTGCTCGCGCTTCGACGTGTACTCGGCGGTCATGCGCAGCGCCTCCGCTGCGACGCCGAGCTCGGTCATGCACAGGCCGGCGAGCGTGCACTCGAGCGTCCAGTCGAGGATCTCGCGGCCGCCGAGCGGGTCGCCCAGCACGTCACGCGCCTCGACGACCACGTCCTGAAGCGCGATCCGGCTGAGCCGCTCACCGCTGGTCCCGGTCTGGCGCTGAAGGTCCACGCCCGGCGCCCGCGGGTCGACGAGGAACATGCCCACCTTGCCCGCACCCGTGGTCGCGGGCACCAGCACACGCTCGGCGAGGTGCGCCGCCGGGACCGACGTCTTCAGGCCGTCGAGGCGCCAGGCGGACCCGTCCTTCCGCGCCACCGTCGCGGGCGCGAGTGCCGCGTCGCCGGCCGGCTCGATCAGCGCGGCGCTGAGCACGGCGTCGCCCGCCGAGACCGGCAGCAGCAGGCGGCTCCGCTGCTCGTCGCTGCCGAAGCGCTCGATCGGCATGCCACCCATCACGACGGTCGCGAGGTACGGGATCGGCGCCACGCGGCGCCCGATCTCCTCGAGCACGAGGCCGACCTCGAATAGCGACAGGCCGCCACCACCGCTCGGCTCCGCGAAGCCGATGCCGATCAGGTTCGCCCGCGCGAGCGCGCGCCACGCCTCGCGATCGAACCACTCGCTGCCGGACTCGACCGCCCGGAGACGCTCCTGGGTGACGTGATCGGACAGGATCCTCTGCGCGAGGTCGCGTAGCTGCTCCTGCTCGTGATTCAGCGCGAAGTCCATCGGTGTGTTCCTCTGCGTCCGGTGTCGTCTCAGCGCAGCGTACGCGGCATCATCAGACCAGCCATGGCGATGATGTCGCGCTGCACCTCGTTCGTGCCGCCGCCGAACGTCAAGATGAGACTCGCCTTGTACATGCGCTCGAGGCGCCCGGCGAGCACGGCCGCAGCCGAGTCCTTCCGGAGCGCGCCCTGCTCGCCGACCACCTCGAGCAGGAGCTGGTAGCCCTCGACGTTGAGCTCGCTGCCGTAGACCTTGACGGTCGACGCTTCGGCGAAGTTGACGTGGCCGTGCGTCATGCTCCACGCCTGCTTCCAGTTGAGGAGCTTCAGCACGTCGAGCTTGGCGCGCACCCGGGCGAGGTTGGACTGCACCCAACCGTCGTCGATCACGCGGCGCCCGCCAGGCCGCTGCGTCGCTGCGGCCCAGCGCATCGTCTCGTCGAGCAGGCGGCCCATGTAGCCGACCGGCATGAGCGCGATGCGCTCGTGGTTCAGCTGGGTGGTGATCATCGCCCAGCCCTCGTTCTCCTTCCCGACCAGCATCGAGGCCGGCACGCGCAGGTCGTCGTAGTAGGTCGAGTTGGTACGGTAGCCGGCGACGGTGTGGAGCGGCGTCACGCGGAAGCCGGGCAGCTTGGTATCGACGATGAACATCGAGATGCCCTTGTGCTTCTTCGCGTCCGGATCCGTGCGCGCCGCGAGCCAGACGTAGTCCGCGTACTCGGCGCCGCTGGTGAAGATCTTGTTGCCGTTGATCACCCAGTCGTCGCCGTCGCGCACCGCGCGCGTGCGCAGCGACGCGAGGTCGGTACCGGCGCCGGGCTCGGTGTAGCCGATCGCGAAATGCACCTCGCCGCGCAGGATGCGCGGCAGGATGTCCTTCTTCTGCGCGTCGGTGCCGAACTGCATCAGCGCCGGACCGACCGAGTTGACGGTGAGGAAGGGCAGGACCACGCCGGCGCGCGCCGCCTCGTCGAAGAACAGGAACTGCTCGATCGGCGTGCGGTCCTGGCCGCCGTACTGCCGCGGCCAGCCGATGCCGAGCCAGCCGTCGGCGCCGAGCTTGCGCAGCACCCGGGTGTACTCCGGGCCACCGCCCTCGCTGTCCGACATCTCCTTCACGTAGGCGTCGGTGACGAGGCCCGCGAAGTACTCGCGGAGCTCCTCCTGCAGCCTGCGCTGCTCTGGCGACAAGTCGAGAAACATCCTTCGCGCTCTCCTTCTCACGCGCCACGTGCCGGCCGGGGGACCGGCGCGCCGCGGCCGGGCGGCTCCGCGGCGCGGTGCGCGTCCTTAGTGATCGCGAAGGGGGTTGTCGACCGAGGTTCGGTGTCCGGTCAGATGGAACGCCCTGCCGGTGCCATCCTTCGTGGTCGGCGAAGCCGGTGCGAACGTCAGATGAACACGCCCTGCGGGTTCATCCCTCGTGGCCGGCGAAGCCGGTGCGGACGTCGGTCGGGCAGCGTCTCGGATGGTCCGTCGCGGATGCCCTGACGGCTGTTGCCTGTCCGGCTTCGGCTCCAGGTCACCCGAACTCGCGCTCGCACCGCGCCCGGTTGTCGGTCGGGTCCGCCAGGAGCCCGTCGTCACCGTTACCACAGTCCACGTGGTCGATCTTCGGTTTGCAGCCCCAGTCCTTGTCCTGGCTGATGATGTGGTCATGGCCCTCGCCGCCGGACAGCGTGTCCCGGCCGCAAGCACCCTCGATCCAGTCGTTGCCGGGACCGCCGCTGACGTGGTCTTTGCCGCGTCCGCCGATCAGGTAGTCGTCGCCCGGGCCGCCATGGATGGTCACGGTCGAGAAGTACGGGATCGCGATCCCGCTGGGTAGGATGGACTCGCACTCCAGGTAGTCGTTGCCCTCTGCGCCGATGACCGTGACCGGCACGTGCGACAGCAGCACGCCGACGACGTCGTCGCCCGGCCCGGCGTTGATGATGACCTTCTCGACACCGGTGGTGTCGCAGACGGCGCCATAGTGCTCCTCGTTCGGAAGCCAGAGATCCTCGGGGTTGCCGGCGCTGACGTCCTCGGTGATCGAGCCGGCCGTGCATCCAGGGCCGGCGATCACGGTCCCGAAGCACTCGGCGATGTAGGCGCGGCCCTCGTCGCGCTTGAGCTTCACGACCATGCAGTTCTCGACGTCGAAGCTGTCGGGTTCGCCGGTCGACATATCGCGGAGCCTGAGCGTGTCCCCTGACACCCAGACCTTGGTCGTCGATGGCTCGGCCTGGGCCAGGGAAGAGAGCGTCATCGCCAGCAGGGCCGCGCTACCAGTTCGTCGGAAGAATCGAGGGCGCATGAGTCCTCCTGCGGTTTCAGGTTGTGGTCGACGACTTCGTGGGGCGTTCGCCGACGGTGTGGACGGCAGCTCGAAATCTCGGGCGGCAGGAACTCTCCTGCGTCCCGGCAGGGCTGTCAATCGGTGCGTTGCATCTAGCGAGGTCATTGATGCCGGAGCGCACGCCACGGGAGACAGCGGCTGGCTGATCGCTTCGGCTTCGGCTCTTGTCGAGCACTCGACATCATCCGGTCGCGCGCGCGCCGGCGGCATCATACGCTCCGCCCCACCCGCACGCGCCATGCGCGTGCCCGAGCGATGACGGAGGACCCGAGCGGATGTCACTTCTGGGAAGAAACGCACTGATCACCGGCGGAGCATCCGGCATCGGACGCGCGATCGCGCTGCGCCTGGCGCGGGACGGCACGGACGTCGCCGTGCTCGACCGGCACGTCGGCGGCGCGCAGGCGGTCGCCGACGAGATCGCGCGCACGGGCCGGCGCGCCCTCGCCGCCGAGGTCGACGTCGCCGACACCGCCAGCGTCGCACGCGCGGTCGCCGACGTGCGCGCCACGCTGGGACCGATCCACGTTGTCGTCAACAGCGCCGGCATCGCCGACTTCGCGCCGCTCGCCGACCTCGCCGAGGAGCGCTGGCTGCGCATGCTCGACGTGCACCTGAACGGGACCTACCGCGTGACCCGCGCTGCGTTCGCCGACATGGTCGCGGCGGGCTGGGGGCGCATCGTCAACGTCGCGTCGGCGGCAGCGCTGAACGGCGGCGGTCCGGGACTCGCGCACTACGCCGCGGCGAAGGCCGGCATCATCGGCTTCACGCGAGCGCTCGCGCACGAGCTCGGTCCGAGCGGCATCACCGTCAACGCAATCGCTCCCGGACTCGTCGACACGCCGCTGATCCACGGCGCCGGGGCCCCGGCGGGCCTGTACGACGCGGCGGTCGCGCGGCTGCCGGTGCGCCGCATCGGGCAGCCGCGGGACATCGCCGCCGCCTGCGCCTACCTCGCGTCGGAGGAAGGCGGCTTCTGCACCGGGCAGGTGCTGAGCCCGAACGGCGGCGCCGTCATGTGAAGATGGCTTCGGCAAGGCCTCGCGGGCCGATCAACGAAAAAAGCGGCCGCAGCCGACCGAAGAGGATTGCGCTCGCCGACGCGCACGCGATAGGAGGCCGTCCGTGCGCGCGCGACAGGGCCGGAACCCGAAACCAGGAGGACCCATGCGCAGACCGATCCCTGCCCGGAGCGCAGGACTGGCCGCCCTGCTCGTACTCGTCGCGCTCGCGCACCACGCCTCGGCCGCAGATCCCCTCGTCGGCAAGCGCCTCACGCTCAAGGACAAGGCGAACCCGAAGCAGGACGGCATGAGCTTCACGTACCGGAAGGACGCGGGCCTGTTCGCGCTCGCCGATCCGACCTGCGGCTCGGGCAACGCAACCTCGATCCAGACCGTGACCTCGAGCGGGCCCGGCCCCGTGGTGACGCTGCCGTGCGCGGGCTGGAAGCTCGCCAGCGGCGGCTTCCGCTATTCCGGCAAGGCCGGCAGCGCCGGCGGCGTGCGCTCCATCAAGTTCGCCGCCGGAACGCTGAGCCTGCGCGCGTCCGGGCCGCCCTACACCGCGATCGGCGGCCCGGTGTCGTTCGTCGAGACGCGCTTCCGCGTCGGCTCGACGCTCTACTGCGGCCGCTTCGAGCAGCCGCCGGGGAGCTTCAAGCGCAACCGCCCGGACCTGGTCACCGTCACCGGGCCGACCGTCCCGTGCCAGCTCACCTGCGGTGACGGCATCCTCGACCCGGGCGAGGCGTGCGACGACGGCAACACCACCAGCGGCGACGGCTGCGACGCGAACTGCACCGCGACCGCGTGCGGCAACGGGATCATCACCGCCGGCGAGACCTGCGACGACGGCAACACCACCAGCGGTGACGGCTGCCGCGCCGACTGCACACGGGAGGTCTGCGGCGACGGCATCGTCGATGCCGGCGAGGACTGCGACGACGGCAACACCGCGAGCGGCGACTGCTGCTCGTCGACCTGCGGCTTCGAGACCGGCGCGTGCGACGACCGCGACGGCTGCACGAGCGGGGACACGTGCAGCAACGGCACCTGCGCCGGCACGACCCTGCCGCCGTGGGTGAACGAGTTCGACTACGACGACTACTTCGGCTTCCCGAACGACGACCGCGACGAGTTCGTCGAGATCGCCGGGCCGGCCGGCACCGACCTGGGAGGCTACAAGATCCTCGCCGTCGAGGGTGCGGGCCCGCAGTGCTCGACGGGCTTCTTCGTGAACGCGGGCGACGCCCACTTCATCGCGACCATCCCGAACGGCACCGTGCTCGCCGACGACACCGGCACCGGCATCGGATTCTTCGTCGCCTGCTTCTACTACACGTCGGCCAACGTCGTGACGTCGGGCAAGTGCGACGCCCTGCTGCCGGCGCCGTTCTTCGACTCCAATCTGAAGAACGGCCACCTGACCAACGCCGACGCGTACTCGTGCCCGGATGGCATCCTGGTGCTCGACCCGGATGACAACCTGGTCGACGCGATCAGCTACGAGGGCACCGTCGCCAACGCCGGTCTCTACGGCGCGTACTTCCACGTCGTCCCGTACCGGGCCCCGCGCGACGCCGGCTGGCTGAAGGGCGTGCCGATCGAGCGCACGACGAGCACGCTCGCGCCGGCGACCAGCGCCGCGGAGTGGCGCGACCCGTCGCAAAGCGGGCTGTGCGTCGACCAGTTCAGCCTGGTGAACCTCTGCCCGACCAACCTCGCGACGCCGGGCGGCGAGAACCCCCTGCAGAATCTCCAGTGCGGCTCGCCCTGCCGGGCGTTCCTCGACCCGGCGGACGACCTCTTCCGCTGAGCCGGAGCAGAGCGGGGGCGCGCGTGGCTACGCGCGCCCCCGCCGGCGTCCGCACGGGCCGGGCAACCCTTCCGGCCCGCGTGCCCGCGTGCTTTCGTCTCGCGCCATGAAGATCGATGCGCCGCTGCTCGCCGGAAGCCTGAACGACGTTCCCGCGGCGGTACGCGGCATCGAGGCGCAGGGCTACGACGGCACGTTCACGTTCGAGGGCCCGCACGACCCCTTCCTTCCGCTGGTGCTGGCGGCCGAGCACAGCGAGCGACTCGAGCTCGCGACCGCGATCGCGATCGCGTTCCCGCGCAGCCCGATGCAGCTGGCGAACGTCGGCCACGACCTGCAGGTGCAGTCGAAGGGTCGCTTCATCCTGGGCCTCGGCTCGCAGGTGCGGACGCACATCGAGAAGCGCTTCAGCGCGACATGGTCGAGGCCGGTCGCGCGCATGCGCGAGATCGCGCTCGCGCTGCGCGCGATCTGGCGCTGCTGGAACGAGGGCGAGAAGCTCGACTTCCGCGGCGAGCTCTACACCCACACGTTGATGACGCCGATCTTCAAGCCCGAGCCCAGCCCTTGGGGGCCGCCGCGCATCTTCGTCGCCGGCGTCGGACGGCCGATGACCGCGGTTGCCGGAGAGGTCGGCGACGGCCTCTTCGTCCACCCGCTGAACAGCCCGACGTTCCTGCGCGGAACCACCCTGCCGGCGCTCGCGGAGGGCTTCGCGCGCGGCGGACGCACGCGCGAGCGCTTCGCGATCGCGTGCCAGGCCATGGTCGTGACCGGCTTCGACGACGAGGAGATGGCGCGCGCCGAGATGGGTACGCGGCTGCAGATCGCCTTCTACGCCTCGACGCCCGCGTACCGCGTGGTGCTCGACGCGCACGGCTGGGGCGACCTGCAGCCCGAGCTGAACGCGCTCGCCAGGCAGGGCCGCTGGACCGAGATGGGCGACCTCGTCACCGACGAGGTCCTCGAGACGTTCGCCGTCCGCTGCATGCCCGACGAGCTGCCGTCGCGCCTGGCCACGCGCTACGCGGGACTCGTCGACCGCCTGAGCCTCGTCTGCCACGCTTCGCCCCAGAAGACCGACCCGGAGCGCTGGGCGCACGTGGTCGCCCGCGTGCAAGCGCTGTAGCCACCGCGACCGCCCCCTGCTCGGCGATCAACTGGCGAGACGCGTCCACAGGTAGGCGATTGCGAGCACCGTGTACGCCGCGAGCGACCCGCAGAGCAGCCCGAGCGACACCCGCCCGGGGCGGAGCTCGGCGGGCAGCGCCGGCGCGAGGCGCCAGTGCTGCAGCACGATCAGCGCCGCGACGAACCCGAGCGTGCCGACGAATCCGATCAGCGCCGACAGCACGATCAGCGGGCCCGGCTCCGCGCCGAACATGGTGACGACGGTCACGCCGGTGAGGACGACGATCATCGCGCGATACGCGCGCCGCTCGTCGATGAAGCGGTCGCGCAGGAAGAAGAAGCGGATCATCTCGACGTGGACGCGCGCCACCGCGTCGGCTGTCGAGAGCCAGGTGTCGCACAGGAACGCCGCCGCGACGACGAGGAACACCGCGCGCCCGACACCGCCCCACGCGAGCTCGAAGAAGCGCGCCTGCTCGGCCGCGAGGCTCCACTGGTCGGGCACGATACCCTGCGGCAAGAGGATCGCGAAGGCGAGGAAGCACGTCATGAGCGTCGTCAGCAGGTTGCCGACGATGCCGATCCCGGAGTCGACGACGAGGCCACGCCGCCAGCGCGCGGCGAGCGGCGCATCGCCGGCGCCGCCTTCCGGCAGGCGCCCGTCGCCGCTCTCCGCCGGCTCGACGCCCATCCCCTTGCCGAGCACCCAGTAGCTGTAGAAGAGCGTCCAGAAGCCGCCGAGGCCGGCGAACGTGATCGCGGTGAGCAGCCGGTCCCGGTCTGCGGGATCGAACGGGCGCGCGAGCCCCGGCGGAACGATCAGCGCGCGCAGGAAGTCGGGCCAGGCCGCGCGCAGCTCCGGCCGCGCGACGCTCACCCCGAGACCGATCACCGTGACGACGGCGACCGCCCACATGACCTTCTCGATGAGGCCGTAGGTCTTCTCGCCGCGCAGCAGCGCGGTGGCGAAGATCGCGATCGAGACCGACGCCCAGAACAGGGCGCGGCCGCGGTCGTCGAACGGCGGCAAGTCGACCAGACGCGCGAGCGCCGTCCCGCCGGCCGAAGCGAACGCGCCGAACCACAGGAACGAGGCCGCCATCAGCAGCCACAGCACGAGGCAGAACGCCGGGCTCACGCGCGCGAAGCCGCGCCAGACGCTCTCGCCCGTGAGCGCCGAGTAGCGGCCGATCGCGAACGTCACCGGCCACTGTGCGAGGCAGGCAGGGGCGAGCAGGAACAGGAATCCGAGGCCGTACTTGGCGCACAGGTACGGCCACCAGATGAGCTCGCCCGAGCCCTGCGCCAGCGCCATCCAGACGATCCCGGGACCGAGGGCGGCGCGCCAGCCGGGAAACGGCCGGAGGTGCCCGCGTCCGTAGGGCGGCGGAGGAGAGAGATCGAAGGCCATCGGCGTCTCAGGCGAAGACGCTCGGCGAGCCTTCGTCGCCTGGTGGTCGGCAAGGCCGATGCATCGGTCAGCTCCGTCGGCGCCAGACGAGATACACGGGGAAGCCGATCGCCACCAGCACGAAGCCGGGCCACGTGTACTCCGGCCTGACGATCAGCAGATCGATGCAGACGGCGCTCGCCGCCGCGACGTACGCGTACGACAGCACGCGGCTGCCTGCCGCGTGTCCGTGCCGCGCGCGCAGGCGCAGCAGCCCGACGACCGTGAGCGCGTAGAAGAGCAGCGCCGTCGCGATCACGTAGTCGAGCAGCTGGCCGTAGCGCCCCGACAGCGCGAGCACCGAGGCCCACACGCCCTGCAACGCGAGCGCGCGCGCCGGCACACCGCGCGCGCTCAACCGCGCGACGCCGGCGAACAGCAGACCGTCGACCGCCATCGCGTGATAGAGCCGAGGCCCCGCGAGCACCAGCCCGTTCACGCAACCGAAGGTCGAGATCATGACGAGCACCGCCATCACGGCCGCGGCGCTCGGGCCCAGCACCTCCCCGACCACCGCCGTGCCGACGCGGTCGTCGATCGCGTGCGCGATGCCGCGCTCGAGCGCGGTCGCGCCCCCGGCCGTGCCCTGCGCCGGCAGCACCGCGAGGTACGCGACGTTGGTGAGCAGGTAGAGCACCACGACGAGCCCCGTGCCGAGGAGCAACGCGCGCGGCACCGTGCGCTCGGGATCGCGCACCTCGGCGGCGGTGAACGTCACGTTGTTCCACGCGTCCGACGAGAACAACGCGCCCACCATCGCCGCGCCGAACGCGCCGAGGAAGGCGCCGTGCGCGCGCGACGTGTCGAAGGGTGCCGCGAGGTTGGCGCGCAGCGCGCCGCCGTGCAGGCCGACGACGAGCCCGAGCAGGATGAGGGCCGCGAGCGACGCGACCTTCGTCACCGTCATCACGTTCTGGATGCGCTTCCCCGTCGCAACGCCGTGCGCGTTCGCCCAGCTCAGCAGCGCGATCACCAGCACCGCCACCATCTGCTGCGCGTCGACGCGGAAGAGCCCGGTGGTCGCGATCACGGTGTCCGCGCCGAGGACGGGCACGAGCACCGCCAGGAACTTCGCGAACGCGACCGCGACCGCCGCGATGGTCCCGGTCTGGATGACGAGCAGCAGCGTCCAGCCGTAGAGGAAGCCCGCCAGCGGACCGAACGCCTCGCGCAGGAAGACGTACTGCCCGCCGGCGTGCGGGTGCATCGTCGCGAGCTCCGCGTAGCAGCGCGCGCCACCGACGGTCATGAGCCCGCTCGCGAGCCACACCGCGAGCAGCCCGCCGGCGCTCCCGACCTCGCGCACGATGTCGGCCGACACGATGAAGATGCCCGACCCGATCATCGAGCCGGCAACGAGCATGGTCGCGTCGAAGGTGCCCAGCAGACGGACGTACGCGCCGCCCTGCCCGTCTCCCGCCTGCCCCGACCGCCCGTCCATCTCCGGGCGTGTTTCGCACGCGCCGCGCGGCGACGCGAGTCGCCAAGCGGACCGACGAGGCGCGCACGCTCCGTGCCGTCACGGTGGCGATCGCCGCGCGCACGAGGAGCCGGTGCCGCGAAGGGCTCCGGAGAGCCGAAGGAGGCGCGATCAGCCGTCGCGCAGCGCCGCACGCACGCGCTCGACCTCGTGCTCGTTCGCCGAAGACGGCTTCGCAACCCCGACGGCGTCCTCTTCACCTCCCCGTATCCGCGACGGCGGGGGAGGATTCCGGCGGTGCAGGATTCTCTCCCGCTCCGTCAGCGATCGGCAGCGGCTTGGCCACGACGTCGAGCGGCAACGTGAGGGTCGGCGCCCCGCAGTCGCGCAGCGGCATCACCCCGTCCTGCACCAGGTCGACGTGCAGCAGGTAGCGGCCCGGCTGCGCGGGCAGGCGGAGCGGCATCGCGAACGCGAGCGGCTCGGACGGCCGCGGGTCGTGCGGCAGTGCCGTGCGCCACCTGGAGATCGGGCGTCCGTCGGGCCGCCGCACCACGCCGCGGGCGCCGACCAGGCTTCGCGGGTAGAACCCGGCAGCCGGCCAGACCGCAGCCGATCGGTTCTCGACGCGCAGCGCCACGCGCACCTCGCTACCCGCGACGAGCGGTTCGGCCCACTCGGCGAGCTCGAGCGTGCCCTCGCAGCGCTCGCCGAGCGGCGCGATCCTCGTGCCGTCGAGCGTGCGCTCCGTGCTGAGCAGACGATCGCGCCGGTCGCTCGCGACCGGCCGCTCCACGCGATAGACGGCCGCGTCGGCCCACTCCGCCGCGAGGGTCAGCCCGACGGGTAACGCGCCCGCCCAGCGTGGCGCGTCGGCAGGCGCCAGCTCGTCGCGGTGCAGCAGCACCCAGCCGACGTCGACGCGGTCCACCAGGTCCTGCAGGGCGCCTTCATCCGGCAGCCGCTCGGCGAACGCGTACAGGTACGCGCGGTGCTGCGGCGGGTAGGCGCCGTAGCCTTCGAGGATCGGCTGCCAGTGGTAGGTGCTCGCGTAGGCACGACGCGAAGCGGCCGCGTCGCTTCGCGCGCGGGGCAGCTCGACGACGGCGCGACCGTCCCCGTTGGCCGCGAGCCAGCGGTACGCCTCGGGTACCGAGCCCGGCGCGGTCTCGGGGTGCGCCGGGTGGCTTGGCAGCCACAGTCGGGCGGCCAGCACCGCCGCGACGCATGCGGCCGCGACCGCGTGCTGCACCCGCGCACCGCGCCCGTGCACGAGCCGCGTGACGCCGAGGCCCGCGAGGAGAGCGAAGCCGAGCTGTGCCACGATGATGAAGCGCGCCGGCTGCCGGACGGTCGCGAAGCCCGGCACGACCTGCATGAGCAGCACGTACGGGCTCCAGAGAGCCGTCGTGGAGTCGATCGCGACGCGCGGTCCGAGGGCTGCGACCACGCCGACGACCACGAGGGCCGCGCCGAGACGGCGCACGCGGCGCCAGCCGAGCGCGCCGCCGGGGACGATCGCGACCAGCGCGAGGACGTAGCCGAGCAGCCCCACTCCGCCGCGCGCGAGGTACTGGTCCAGGTGGAGCCGCGCGTAGATCGGGATCAGGCCGAGCGGCACCAGCTCGTCGTCGTAGTCCGGGACGAGGCCGTACGAGCGCAGCGTCAAGTATGGCAACATCGATACGACGAGGACCGCGCCCACGACCGTGAGGACGAGGGCGAGGCCGGCGATGCGCCGCCGGTCGAGCCGTGCGCGGTGCTCGAGGAGCAGCAACGGCCCGGCCGCGACACCGAGGAACATGGTCGCGTACAGCAGGCAGACCGAGCTCGGGCACTGCAGCAGCAGCGCGAGCGCGAGCAGCACGGCGTGCCGCGCACGCGCCGCGTCGAGCCAGGCGTCGAGCGCGTACAGGATCACCGGAAACCACTGCGCGCCGAGCAGGTGGAAGTGCGGCGGCAGCTCGTAGCGCAGCGCGCAGAACGCTCCCGCGACCGCAGCGCCGGGCCGACCGACGAAGCGCCGCGCGAACAGGTACGTGAACCACGCCGACAGCGGATAGGTGAGGAACGCGGTCGCGTTGAGCGCGAGGATGCCGTTGCCGGTCGCCCACCAGAACGGCCCGAAGAGCGGCAGATAGCCGATCAGGTGCTCGGAGTACGCGAGCGCGAGCGGCGCCGGGTGGAAGGTGTTCGCGTCGAACAGGTGGAGCGGCGCGCGCGTCACCACGTGCGCAAACCAGCTCAGGATCCACACGACGAGGTAGAAGTCCGCGGTGGCGACCGCCGGAAAGCCGCCCGGGTCGTAGACCGAGTTCGCCCACGGGTGATGCGGCAGCGGCCACAGCCAGAGCAGCGCCGCGGCGGCGTAGCCGAGCAGCAGCAGGACGTCCGCGGGGTGCAACCCGCGCAGGTCGCGGGTGCCGCGCGCGCTGCCGGCCGACTCCGTCATGGACCCCGGACGCTCACCGCCGTCGCGCGGCGCCCGCGACGGACCGACCCGCCGCAACGAGAGACGGACTCGCGGCCGACCTCGTGCATCGTGCCGCCGCTCGCCGGCCGGCGCTTGATTCGCGGGAAGGGCCGGCGCACCGTGTCGGTCCGATGCCGATCCTGCGCGCCGGCCGCCCGTACCTGTTCTGGCTCTTCCTGCTGTCGTGGAGCCTCGTGCACCTCGCCTTCGAGCTCGAGTTCTGGACCGGCAGCGGCGACGCCGTGTTCGGCAAGTACCAGCCCGCGGCCGACCCGGCCGAAGCGCTGCGCATCGGCCGCAACGTCTACTACACCAAGGCCACCTGGATGTTCGCGCTCGTGTGGCTGCAGGTGCTCGGCCTGCCGCTGCGCACGGCGGTCGCGTGGTCGTTCCTGCTCTACGCGACCGAGCTGCTGCTGTTCTTCCCGGTGCGCGTCTACGCGGTGCTGAACCTGCTGCTCGCGATCGGCTGCGTGATCGAGGACCGGATCCTGCGCCAACGCACGGCTCAGGCTGCCGCCTGAGAGCTCGCGAGTCGATCCCCGAAGGGAGCCGGGAGGTCGAGGCGCCTCGCCTGCAAGGCGCGACGACGAGTCCTCGCGTCGCGGCGGACCACGGGCGCACTCCCGCGCCTGCGCCCTATCCGTCGCGGCCCGGCGGTCCGACAATGCAGACGTCGTGTTTCGTACGGTCCGCGTGACGCTGCTGCTCTTCGCCCTGCTGGTCATCGGCGTGGGCTCGTGGCAGACGACGCGCCGGATCGCCGCCTGGGACGTGCCGCTGCACGCGGTGGTCCACCCGATCGCGGGCGACGACCACGCGGCGACGGCGCGCTACCTCGCGACGCTCACCAGCGCCACGTTCGCACCGATCGAGCGCTTCGTCGGCGAGGAGGCGGGGCGTTACGACGTGCGCCCGCCGTTCGGGCAGCCGCTGCGCATCCGCCTCGGTGCGCGCGTCGACGAGCGGCCGCCGGCGCCGCCGATCGGCGGCAGCGTTGCGGAGATCATGTGGTGGAGCCTGCCGCTCCGCTGGTGGGCGTGGCGCGTCGCGGGCGGCGACGAGCCGACGCCCGACGTCACCATCTTCGTCGTCTACCACGACCCCGCCGGAGCCGACGCGCTCGAGCACTCGCTCGGCCTCGAGAAGGGCCGCATCGGCGTCGTGAACGCGTTCGCCTCCGAGGCGATGGTGGGCTCGAACAACGTCGTCGTGGCGCACGAGCTCCTGCACACCGTCGGTGCCAGCGACAAGTACGACCCGGAGACGCGCCTGCCGCGCTTTCCCGACGGCTACGCCGACCCCGACGCGAGCCCACGCCACCCGCAGCGCTTCGCGGAGATCATGGCCGGCGGCATTCCCCTGTCCGACGGCGAGGCGCGCGTGCCGCCGAGCCTGAACGCGACGCTGATCGGGACTGCGACCGCGCGCGAGATCGGCTGGGGCGGATAGACGGGCACAGTGGCCCGGCCAGCGGCGACGTGCCACCATCGCGCCGATGACGCGGGCTGCAGCAGCACCCCGGCTGCGCTTCGACCGCCACGAGCTGGCCGGCGCGTTCGGGGACGTCGGGACCGATCTGCCGCTGCTGGTCGCGCTGATCGTCACCTGCGGCCTCGACGCGGCGAGCGTGTGCATCACCTTCGGCGCCCTGCAGATCGCGACCGGCCTGCTCTACGGCATCCCGATGCCGGTCCAGCCCCTGAAGGCGATGGCCGCGATCATGCTGGCGCAGCGCCTCGCACCCGAGGTCCTCGCCGGAGGTGGCCTCGTGATCGGGGCGACGATGCTGCTGCTCGCGGCGACCGGACTTCTCGACTGGCTCGCGCGCGTCGTGCCGCTCGCCGTCGTGCGCGGCATCCAGCTCGGGCTCGGGATCACGCTCGCGACGCTCGCGACGAAGGAGTACGCGGGCAGCGACGGCGCGACCGGGTACCTGCTCGCGGCCGTGTGCGTGGTCCTGCTGCTCGCGCTCCGCCGGCAGCGCCGCGTGCCCGCGCCGCTGGTGGTGATCGCGGTCGGCGTGCTCTACGCGCTCGCGCTGCGCGTCGACCTCGCGACGCTCGGTGGCGCCGTCGGCCTCGGAGTGCCGTCCTTCGCGCTGCCCGGTGCCGCCGCGATCGCGCAGGGCGCGCTGCTGCTCGCGCTGCCGCAGCTCCCGCTCTCGCTCGGCAACTCCGTGGTGGCGACGAGCCGGGCGACGCGCGACCTGTTTCCCGAGCGCGCCGTCGGCGTGCGGCGCATCGGCACGACGTACGGCCTGATGAACCTCGTCGGGCCGCTGTTCGGCGGCGTTCCCGTCTGCCACGGATGCGGCGGGCTCGTCGGCTTCCACGGCTTCGGTGCGCGGACCGGGGGCGCCCCGGTGATCTACGGCGCACTGTACCTCCTGCTCGGCCTGGCGTTCGCTCCGGGTCTCGCCGAGGTGGTGCGCGTCTTTCCGATGCCGGTCCTCGGCGTCGTGCTGTTCTTCGAGGCGGTCGCCCTGATGAGCCTGGTGCGCGACGTCAGCCAGGATCGCTCGGCGCTCTGGATCGCGCTCGCGGTCGCGGGTGCGGTGGTCGGCCTGCCCTACGGGTACGTCGTCGGCCTGGTCGCCGGGACGGCGCTGTCGTGGGCTGCGGACCGCGGCTGGGTGCGCACGCCGGGGGTCGTCGAGGAGATCGAAGAGGCCACCTGACGCGGGATCGTCGGCGGGCCGGAGCCGCGTGCGATCGCTATGGTGAGGCGATGCCCTGCAGGACCACCACCGACCCGGACGAGGCGGCGCGCGTGCTGCGCGCCGGCGGCCTGGTCGCGCTACCGACCGAGACCGTCTACGGCCTCGGCGCGAACGCGCTCGACGGACACGCCGTGGCGCGCATCTTCGCCGCCAAGCGCCGCCCCGCGTTCGACCCGCTGATCGTGCATCTGGCGAAGCTCGACGACTGGCCGCGCGTCGCGCGCGTGCTGCCGCCGCGCGCGCTCGCGCTGGCGCGCGCGTTCTGGCCGGGGCCGCTGACGCTCGTTCTGCCGAAGCAGCCCGCGATCCCCGACATCGTGACATCCGGCCTCGCCACCGTCGGCGTGCGCGTGCCGGACCACCCGCTGATGCACGCGGTGCTCGAGCGTGCGGGCTGCCCGGTCGCGGCGCCCAGCGCGAATCGCTTCGGACGGCTCAGCCCGACGCGCGCGGAGCACGTCGTCGAGCAGCTCGGCGACGACATCGATCTGGTGCTCGACGGTGGACCGTGCGCGGTCGGCGTCGAGTCGACGATCGTCCGCGCCGACGAAGACGGCGTGACGGTGCTCCGCCTCGGCGGGCTGCCGGTCGAGGAGATCGAGGCCGTCGCCGGGCCGGTTCGCGTCGCGGCGCACGAGTCGCCGACCGCGCCCGAGGCGCCCGGGATGCTGCCGCAGCACTACGCGCCGCGCACGCCGATCGTGCTCGTCGCGCCGCGCGACCTGCCGCGTCC
>VGTK01000073.1 GCA_016874715.1 Deltaproteobacteria bacterium
CGCCGTCGGCCCCGGCCGGGCCAACGCTCCTTGCCCGGTGCCCGGCGCGGCGTCGCATGCTACCCGCGGCAGGGTGCAGCCGGTCTTCGCCACCACCCCGGAAGCGCTCGCCGAGCCGTTGCAGCGCGCCGGGATCGCCCCCTATCGCGCGGGCCAGGTCCTGTCCTGGATCTACGGCCGTGGCGTCGTCGACCCGGAGGCGATGACCAACCTGCCGCGCGAGCTGCGCGCGCTGCTCGCAGGCGAGCTGTCGCCGCCGGCCCTCGAGCCGGTGAACGTCGCGCGCTCGGTGGACGGCACGCGCAAGTTCGCCTTCCGGCTCGCCGACCGCGAGCTGATCGAGAGCGTGCTCATTCCCGACCGGCACCGCATGACCCTGTGCGTGTCGTCGCAGGTCGGCTGCGCGATGGGCTGCGGCTTCTGCGCGACGGCGCGCCTCGGGCTGCGCCGCCACCTGACGCCGGACGAGATCGTGGCGCAGGTGATGTTCGCGCGCCGGCACCTGGAGGAGGAGCCGCTCGGCTGCGGGCACCTGACGAACGTCGTCTTCATGGGCATGGGCGAGCCGCTGCACAACCTCGAGAACCTGATCGCGGCACTCGGCATCCTCACCGCGCCTTGGGGGCTCTCGATCTCGCCGCGGCGGATCACGGTCTCGACGGTCGGCCTGGTGCCGCAGATGCGCGAGCTGCTCGAGCGTACGCAGGTGAACCTCGCGGTTTCGCTGTCGGCGACGACGGGGGAGGGGCGCCGTGAGCTGATGCCAGTGACGCGCAAGTACTCGCTGCAGGAGCTCATGGACGCGTGCCGCGGGCTGCCGGTGCCGCGCCGCCGCCGCATCACCTTCGAGTACGTGATGCTCGCCGGCGTCAACGACTCCGACGACGACGCCCGCCGCCTGGTCAGGCTGCTGCACGGCATCCGCTCGAAGGTGAACCTGATCTGCTTCAACGCGTTCGCCGACGCCGGCTTCGAGGGCAGCGCCGCCGAGCGACGCGAACGCTTCCAGCGCCTGCTGCTGGACCACGGCGTCAACGCCACGATCCGCGACAGCCGCGGCCCGGACATCGCGGCCGCGTGCGGACAGCTCGCGGCGCAGACCGAGGACCGCCGCGCGGCGCGCTGAGCCCGCCGGCGCCTGCGAACGGACCGACATGCCTGGAATCGAAGTCTTCGTGAACCCGCACGCCGGCGGCAACAAGCGCGGGCGGACGCGTGCCGAGCGTCTCGCGGTGATCGTGCGCGGCCACGGAAACGTCCACTGCCCGACGACGCTCGAGGACCTCGACACCGAGCTGTCGCGCGCGCTCGACGAGCGTCCCGACGTGATCGCGCTGTGCGGCGGCGACGGCAGCTACTTCCGCGCCTTCACGATCCTCGACAAGCGTCTCGGCAGCGACCCGTGGCCGCTGATCCTGCCGCTGCCCGGCGGTACGGTGAACAACCTGACGCACGCGATCCGCTCGCAGTCGAGCTCGCCGGAGCGGCTGCTCTCGCACGTCGTCGCGGATCTCCAGTACGGCATCGCGCACGAGTGCGCCGACTGCGATCTCTTCAAGGTGGGCGACGGCGCGGTCGGCTACATCTTCGGCGCCGGGATGATCGTGAACTTCCTGCGCGCCTACTACGCGCCCGGCGATCCGAACCCGCTGTCGGCGGCGTGGCTCGTGCTGCGGCTCATGGGTTCGGCGGTTGTGCGCGGCCCGCTGCAGGTGAAGATCTTCCAGCCCTTCGAGGCGGACGTGATCGTCGATGGCGAGCGCGTCCCGCACCGCAGCTACCGCATGCTGATCGCGAGCAGCGTCGCGGCGATCGGCCTGGGCTTCGAGCCCTTCTACCTGGCGGGCCGCAAGCCGGGGCAGTTCCACATCCTCGGTGGACCGGCCAGGGCCACGCGTCTGACGAGGCGTCTGCGGTACTTCTACAACGGCTACCCGGCGCGGGACTCGGACCTGTACGACAATCTCGGCGCCGAGATGACCGTCGAGTTCGCGCGCCCCGCGTACTATACGGTGAATGGGGACCTGCTGGGCCCCGAGATGCGCGTCGCCGTGCGTCGGCTACGCCGGATCTCCGTCATCCGCGGCTGAACGCGGTTTGAATCCGCCACACCCGGTGTGCGAAGCAAGGACCCCGTGACCAACTCCAGCTCCCGTGCAGCATTGGGCGTGATCGGCGGCAGCGGCCTGTACGATCTCGCAGACCTCCAGGAAGTCGAGCGTGTCCGGCTCCGGACCCCGTTCGGCGAGCCGTCCGACGAGTACGTGCTCGGGACGCTGCGCGGCACGCGCGTCGCGTTCCTGCCGCGTCACGGCCGTGGCCACCGGCTGCTGCCGAGCGAGCTGAACTTCCGCGCCAACGTGCACGGCATGAAGCAGCTCGGCGTCACGCACCTGCTCGCGGTGGGCGCGGTGGGCAGCCTGCGCGAGGAGATCGTGCCCGGGCACGTGGTCGTGCCCGACCAGTTCATCGACCGGACGTTCTCGCGCAGCGCGACCTTCTTCGGTGACGGTGTCGTCGCGCACGTTCAGTTCGGCGACCCGGTGTGCCGCGGGCTTGCGAAGGCGGCTGCGAGCGCGGCGCGCGAGGCAGGTGCGACCGTGCACGAGGGCGGCACGTACGTCTGCATGGAAGGCCCGCAGTTCTCGACGCGCGCCGAGTCGAACCTCTACCGGTCGTGGAGCGCGTCGGTGATCGGCATGACGAACCTGCAGGAGGCGAAGCTCGCGCGCGAGGCCGAGCTCTGCTTCGCGACGCTGGCGATGAGCACCGACTACGACTGCTGGCACGAGAGCGAGGCCGAGGTCGACGCGGCGAGCATCCTCGCGGTGCTGCAGGCGAACGCAGCGCTCGCGGCGCGCACGGTGGCGACTCTCGCGCGCGCCGTGCCGTCGGACGACTGCGCCTGCCGGCACGCGCTCGAGTTCGCGATCGTCACCGACCGGTCGACGGTTCCCGCGGCGACGCGCGAACGCCTGCAGCTGATCGCCGGGAAGTACCTGTGAGCGATCCCGCGGCGAACGCGGCCGCGGTCGACCTGTCGGTGGTCGTGCCGTTCTACGAGGAGGAGCAGGCGATCGATGCCTTCTTCGACGAGCTGCTCGGCGTGCTCGACCGGCTGCCGCTCCGCGCGGAAGTCGTCGCGATCGACGACGGCTCCGGGGACGGCACGTTCGCGCGTCTCGCGGGGGTGCGCGAGCGCGATCCGCGGGTGAAGGTCATCCGCTTCCGGCGCAACTTCGGCCAGACCGCCGGGCTCGCGGCGGGCTTCGCGAACGCGGGCGGTGCCGTGATCGTGACGATGGACGGCGACCTGCAGAACGACCCGGCCGACATCCCGCGGCTGCTCGCGAAGCTCGACGAGGGCTACGACGTCGTCTCGGGCTGGCGCCACCAGCGGCAGGACGACGCGTTGACTCGCGTGCTGCCGTCGCGCATCGCCAACGGCATCATCTCGTCGGCGACCCATGTGAAGCTGCACGACTACGGCTGCGGCATCAAGGCGTACCGCCGCGAGATCACGGCGAGCCTCAAGCTGTACGGCGAGATGCACCGCTTCCTGCCCGCGATCGCCGGTGACCTCGGCGCGCGCGTGGCGGAGATCCCGGTCAACCACCGACCGCGCACGCTGGGTCGCTCGAAGTACGGCCTGTCGCGTACCGTCCGCGTCGTTCTCGACCTGATGACGGTCAAGTTTCTGTCCGACTTCTCGACCCGGCCGATCCAGGTGTTCGGTCTCGCGGGTCTCCTCGCGGCGGGAGTCGGCGGCGTCATGATGCTGGTTCTCGGCATCGAGCGCATCTTCTTCGGCGTCGAGCTCGCGGGCCGGCCGATCGTCCTGCTCGCGATCCTGCTCGTGGTGACCGGCTTGCAGTTCATCACCTTCGGGCTGCTCGGCGAGATGCTGGCGCGCACCTACCACGAGTCGCAGGGCAAGCCGATCTACGTGATCCGCGACCTGCTCGCCTAGCGGCGCATGCCGCGCATCGGCATCGACGCGCGCAAGCTCACGGACGGCGGCATCGGCCGCTACCTGACGGAGCTGCTGCGCCGTCTGCCGGCTCTCGACCCCGGCAGCTCCTTCGTCGCGCTCGCGTCGCCGTCCGGATGTGCGCGGATCGCTTGCGAGCTCGCGGCGCCGAACCTCGAGACGGTGGAGGTGCGGGCGCGCGGCTACGGGCTGCGCGAGCACGTGGAGCTCGGCCGGGCGGCGCGCGCCGCGGACCTCGACCTGCTGCACGTGCCGCACTACGTGCTTCCGGCGACGGCGCACTGTCCGATCGTGGTGACGGTGCACGACCTGATCCACTGGCGCCTGCCGCGGAGCGCCGCGCACGCGGCGTACGTGCGGCTGCTGCTCGCCCTGGTGCGTGCACGGGCGCGCGTCGTGCTGACGCCGTCGCACGCGGTGGCGCGCGATCTCGAGACCCTGGCGCGAATCCCCGCACGACGCATCCGGGTGGTGCCCAACGGCGTCGACGCCACGTTCTGGGGGGCAGATCTGCCGATCGACGGTCCGGGCGGATTCGCCGCGGCGCGCGGACTGGTCGCGCCGTACGTCCTCAACGTGACCAATGGCCTGCCGCACAAGGGGCTCGTGGCGTTGCTGACGGCGTGGCGCGAGGTCGGGGACCTGCAGCTCGTGCTCGCGGGCCGCGGCTCGGACGGAGCGGGGGTTCGTGCGGAGCTGGCACGGTCCGGTCTGCCGCCGGGACGGGTTGCGGTCCTCGGGGAGCTCTTCGACGAGGACCTGCGTCTGGCGTACCGCGGGGCCGCCGCGGTGGTGGTCGCGTCGCGTCTCGAGGGGTTCGGGCTGCCCGCCCTCGAGGCTATGGCGGCAGGAGTGCCGGTGCTCGCCGCCGAGGCCGGCGCGCTGCCCGAGGTGGTGGGCGACGCGGGTCTGATTTTCGCTGTGGACTCGGTTGCTTGCCTGCTTTCGGCCCTCTATAGATCCGTTCTCGGATCAGACCTGGTGGGACGTCAAGAGAGGATCCGCCGAGGACTCGCGCGCGCCCGCGAGTTCTCCTGGGATCGCACGGCGCGGGAGACGAATGCGGCGTACGGGGCGGCACTGCGCTGGCGCACGTGAGGGTCGCACTGGTTCACGACTGGCTCGTCGGGATGCGAGGCGGCGAGAAGTGCCTCGACCTGATGTGCGAGCTGCTGCCCGAGGCCGAGATCTTCACCCTCGTGCACGCGCCCGGGTCCGTCTCGAAGCGCATCGAGTCGCGTCGCATCCACACCTCGGTGCTGCAGCAGCTCCCGTTCGCGGCGAAGTCGTACCCGTACTACCTCCCGATCATGCCGTGGGCGATCGAGCAGCTCGACCTGCGTGGCTTCGACGCGGTCGTGAGCGTGAGCCACTGCGTCGCCAAGGGCGTCGTCCCGGCACCCGAGTCCTGGCACGGCTGCTACTGCCTCACGCCGATGCGCTACATCTGGGACGCCTACGGCGAGTACTTCGACGCCCGCGGCTCGCGCTCGCGGCGCGTGGCGGGGCAGCTCGTGGCACCGCTGCTGCGCATGTGGGACGTCGCCTCCGCCGCGCGCGTCGACGAGTTCGCGGCGATCTCGCAGCATGTCAAGAGCCGTATCCGCCGGTACTACCACCGGGATTCGTCCGTCATTCATCCCCCGGTCGACGACGAGCTGTTCTCGGTGCCGCTCGCGAGCGGTCCGGGCAGCTACTTTCTGTCGGTCGGTGCCGCGGCGCCGAACAAGCGCCTGGAGCTCGCCATCGAGGCCTTCGGCCAGCTGGGTCTGCCGCTCGTCGTGGCCGGGGCCGGGCCGGGCTCGCTGCGCCTTCGGCGGACGGCGCCGGCGAACGTGTCGTTCTTCGGCTGGAGCTCGGACGAGGAGCTGATCTCTCTCTATCACGGAGCGCGCGCGCTGGTCTTCCCGGGCTACGACGATTTCGGCCTGACGCCGCTCGAAGCGGCGGCGGTCGGGCGTCCGACGATCGCGTTCGCGGGAGGAGGGGCGCTCGAGACCGTGATCCCGACCGACGGAGCCAGGGTCGGGACCGGCATCCTGTTCGCCGAGCAGACCGCGGCGGGGCTCATCGAGGGCGTGCGGGAGTTCCTGCGTGTCGAGAGCTGCTACGAGCCGGCGCGGCTGCGCGAGCACGCGGCGACGTTCGCACGGCGCGAGTGTCGGGCGAGCCTGCTGCAGTTCCTCCGTCGGGGCATCTCGGGCTCGGCGATCGTCCCATGTTGAACGTGCCAGTGAGCCGGGGCGCGGTGATTCCTCGGCCACGCATCTTGCGCGCGGCGGGCGAGGCGTTCCCCTCCGCCGGGAACGGTGCGGGTCCGTGGCGGCCCGCTGCGAGCGCTGCCGAAGGGCGGCCACGCGCGTCACGAGCGGAGGGTGCGGCGTGCTGAAGGAGCGGTCGCAGCTCTTCATGAGCATGTTCGTCGGCGCGGACCTGGCGGTGATCGCGCTGGCTTGGGCCCTGTCCTACGTGCTGCGGTTCGTCGTGCCGGTCATCCCGGTCACCAAGGGCACGCCGCCGGTGGTCAACTACCTCACGCTGCTGCCGGTGATCTTCGCGATCTGGGGCCTGGTGTTCCGTGCCGGCGGACTCTACGACCCGATGCGCGGCACCGCCGGCAGCTCCGAGCGCCGGCGCGTCGTGCGCGCGGCGTCGCTGGCGATGCTGATCTTCACCGCGGTCAGCTTCGTCTTCTTCGAGAAGGCGTACTCGCTGTCGCGGCTCATGCTGCTGTACTTCTACGTGCTCGGCACCGGCGGGGTGATCGTCGAGCGCGCCGCGCTGCGCGAGATCCTGCGGACCGCCCGCCGGCGCGGCTTCAACCTGCGGCACGTCCTGATCGTCGGCGACGGCGACCTCGCGCGTGCCGTCGGGGACGGCATGGTGCGGCACCGCGAGCTGGGGCTCAAGGTCGAGGGCTTCCTGACCGATGAGCCCACGAGGGTGGGGGCCATGGTCGGTGCCGTTCGGGTGTGCGGGCTTTGGGATGAGGTCGCCGACGTGGTCGCACGCGGCGGCATCGACCAGGTGGTGCTCGCGCTGCCCTTCGAGTCGATGCCCCGTCTCGACGGCCTGATCGCGCGTCTCGACTCCGCTGCCGTGGACATCAAGGTCGTGCCCGACGTCGAGCGCTTCGTGAGCCTCAAGAGCGGCATCGAGGAATTCGAGGGGCTGCCGGTGATCAGCCTGCGCGCCACCCCGCTCGTCGGCTGGAACCGCGTCGCGAAGCGCGCGATGGACATCGTTCTCGGGGGCGCCGCGCTGATCGTCGCGGCGCCGCTCATGGCGCTGATCGCGCTGCTGGTGAAGGTGACGTCGAGGGGGCCGGTGCTCTTCAGCCAGGAGCGCATGGGGCTCGACGGCCGCGTGTTCCGCGTCTGGAAGTTCCGCACCATGCAGGACGACGCCGAGACCGCGACCGGCCCGGTCTGGGCCGTGGCCGAAGACCCGCGGCGGACGTGGATCGGCGGCCTGCTGCGCAGGACGTCGCTCGACGAGCTGCCCCAGCTGCTGAACGTTCTGATGGGCGAGATGAGTCTCGTCGGACCGCGTCCCGAGCGGCCGGTGTTCATCGACGAGTTTCGCCGCCACGTACCCCGCTACATGCTGCGCCACATGGTTCGCGCCGGGATCACCGGGTGGGCCCAGGTGAACGGCTGGCGCGGCAACACCTGCATCGAGCAGCGCATCCAGTACGATCTGTACTACATCGAGAACTGGTCGTTGCTCCTCGACCTCAAGATCCTCGCCTTGACGCTCGTTCGGGGCTTCGTCCACAAGAACGCGTACTAGAGGATGCCCCCCACGACTCGAAAGATCCGCGCGCGTCGCGCGCGGCCGAGCGAAGCGAGCGCGCGGAGTGGGACCCTGGGCGGCTTTGCCGCGCAGGGCGAGGGGGCGCGTGGCCCCTCGTTGAACTGAAACCGGAGAAACACCCATGAACATCTGTGTCGTTGGAACAGGTTACGTCGGGCTCGTCGCTGGCACCTGCTTCGCCGAGAGCGGTAACGACGTCGCCTGCGTCGACGTCGTCCCCGCGAAGATCGAGGCGTTGAAGCGCTGCGAGATCCCGATCTACGAGCCGGGTCTCGAGGAGCTCGTACGCCGCAACAGCGAGGAGAAGCGGCTGCAGTTCACGACCGACCTCGATGGCGCGGTGAAGGCCGCCGAGATCTGCGTGATCGCCGTCGGGACGCCGATGGATCACTCCGGTGCCGCCGACCTGACCGCCGTGATGGCGGTGGCCGAGGCGATCGCCAAGGCGGCGAACGGTCCGAAGGTGGTCGCGATCAAGAGCACCGTGCCCATCGGCACCGCCGACCGGGTGCGGCGCGCTCTGGCCGAGCACGGCAAGCACCGGATCCCGGTCGTGTCGAACCCCGAGTTCATGAAGGAGGGAGCTGCGATCGAGGACTTCATGAAGCCCGATCGCGTCGTGCTCGGCGGCGACGACGACGCCGCGATCGAGACGATGAAGGAGGTCTACCAGCCCTTCGTCCGCACCGAGAATCCGATTCTGGTGATGGACAACCGGTCGGCGGAGATGACCAAGTACGCCGCCAACTCGCTCCTCGCCACGAAGATCTCGTTCATCAACGAGATTGCCAACCTGTGCGAGCGGGTCGGCGCGGACATCAACGCCGTACGGCGCGGCATCGGCACCGACCGGCGCATCGGGCCGCACTTCCTGTTTCCCGGGCTCGGCTATGGCGGCAGCTGCTTCCCGAAGGACGTGCACGCGATCATGTCCACGGCCCAGGACCACCAGCTCGACTTCACGCTGCTGCGTGCCGTCGACGAGGTGAACGAACGCCAGAAGCGCGTGATGTTCGGGCGCATCCTCGAGCACTTCGGCGGCGACGTCACCGGACGGCGGATCGCGATCTGGGGTCTCGCGTTCAAGCCGCGCACCGACGACATGCGTGAGGCGCCGTCGGTGGTGCTGATCGAGCGGCTGCTCGCGGGTGGGGCGAAGATCTCGACCCACGACCCCGAAGCGATGCACGAGGCGAAGAAGATCTTCGGCGAGCGGGTGAGCTATCACAAGGTGAACTACGACGCGCTGGAGGGCGCCGACGCGGTCGTTTTGGTCACCGAGTGGAACGAGTTTCGCCGTCCGGACTTCGAGCGCATGAAGAAGCTCATGAAGTCGCCGGTCATCTTCGACGGCCGCAACGTCTACGAGTCGCAGCAGATGGAGACGCTGGGCTTCACCTACTACTCGATGGGACGCCGCACGG
Source organism: Deltaproteobacteria bacterium (assembly GCA_016874715.1). Taxonomy (GTDB): domain Bacteria; phylum Desulfobacterota; class Binatia; order UBA12015; family UBA12015; genus VGTK01. The sequence goes on from VGTK01000073.1 coordinate 9,232, forward strand.
TCCGCGGTCCGAAGGGCACGGGATGAGAATCCTGATCACCGGCGGTGCCGGATTCATCGGCTCGCATCTCGCGGATCGCCTGCTCTCCGAGGGCCACTCGGTGATCGCGATCGACAACCTCGCGACGGGGCACACGCGCAACATCGAGCACCTGGCCGGTCACGAGCGCTTCCAGTTCATCAGGCACGACGTCACCGAGTACATGTACATCGAGGGCGGGCTCGACGTGGTGCTTCACCTGGCTTCGCTGCCGAGCCCGGTCGACTATCTGAAGAAGCCGATCCCGACGCTCAAGGTCGGCGCACTCGGCACGCACAAGGCACTCGGCCTCGCCCGCGCGAAGAAGGCGCGCTTCATGCTGGCGTCGACCTCCGAGGTGTACGGCGACCCGCTCGTGCACCCGCAGCCCGAGTCCTACTGGGGCAACGTGAATCCCGTCGGCCCGCGCGGCGTCTACGACGAGTCGAAGCGCTTCGCCGAGGCGATCACGATGGCCTACCACCGCTACCACGGGCTCGACACCCGCATCTTCCGGATCTTCAACACCTACGGGCCGAGAATGCGGCCCGAGGACGGCCGCGTGGTCACCAACTTCATCGGCCAGGCGCTGCGCGGGCAGCCGCTCACGGTGTACGACGACGGCTCGCGCACGCGCAGCTTCTGCTTCGTCTCCGATCTGGTCGACGGCATCGTCAAGCTCATGCACTCTTCCGAGCACGAGCCGGTGAACCTCGGCAATCCGCTCGAGATGAAGATCATCGAGTTCGCGCAGATCGTGCTCGAGCTCACCGGGGCGAGATCCGAGATCGTCTTCGTCACGCCGACCGACGAGCGCACCAAGGACGACCCGCAGGTACGCCGCCCCGACATCAGCAGGGCGCGCACCATCCTCGGATGGGAGCCGCGCGTCTCGGTGCAGGACGGCATCGGCCGGACCATCGACTATTTCCGGGAGCGCTTCGCGGCCGAGGCCTGACCCGGCACGCGACGCATCGACGGGCAAGGATGCCAGGACCACCATGAAGATCCTCGTCACCGGCGGAGCCGGTTTCATCGGGTCGCACGTCGCCGAGGCGTACGTGGCGGCCGGGCACGACGTGGTCGTGGTCGACGACCTGTCGAGCGGCAAGCGCCACCAGGTGCCGCAGGGCGCACGCCTGGTGCAGATGGACATCCGCGACCCGCGGATCCGGGACGTGTTCGCCGACGAGAAGCCGGCGCTGCTGAACCAACACGCCGCGCAGATGGACGTGCGGCGCTCGGTCGCCGACCCCGGCTTCGACGCGGACGTCAACATCCTGGGCCTGTTGAACCTGCTCGAGGGCGCGCGTGCCGCCGGCACGCGACGGGTTCTGTTCGCGTCGTCCGGAGGAGCCGCCTACGGCGAGCAGGACGAGTTTCCCGCGACCGAGACGCACAAGCTCGAGCCGGTGAGTCCGTACGGCGTCAGCAAGCGCGCGAGCGAGCTCTACCTGGGCTGCTACCGGGCGATGTACGGTCTCGAGTACGTGGCGATGCGCTACGCGAACGTCTACGGGCCGCGCCAGGACCCGCACGGCGAGGCGGGCGTGGTGGCGATCTCCACGCTCCGGCTGCTGAACGGCGAGCGACCGACCATCAACGGCGACGGGAAGCAGACCCGGACTACGTCTTCGTCGCGGACCTGGTGCGGGCGAACGTCGCGCTGGCGACGAGCTCCTACGTCGGCCCGATGAACTTCGGGACGGGCCGCGAGACCGACGTCAACGAGCTGTTCGGGCACATCCGGACCGCCTGTGGTGTCGACGTCCCGGAGCAGCACGGTCCGGCGAAGCCGGGGGAGCAGCGCCGTAGCGTGATCGCGCCGGCGCTGGCCGGCAAGGTGATCGGCTGGCGGCCCGAGGTGGCCCTGCACGACGGCATCGCGCGTACCGTGGCCTTCCTCCGGCAGAGGGGGTCCGGCGCCGTCGGCTGACCGCGTCCGGGGACCCGGGGGCCGCAACGGCGCGCTGCCGGTGGCGGCGTCCCGTCCGCCGGGCGGGTGTCCGGCGCCTTGCTCGACCGCACAGCTTTCTGCCCCCGTGGGCACACGGTCGAGGGTCTGCTACGACTGAGCTTTTCCGATGGACAGCGCCCGCATCCGCAACTTTTCCATCATCGCCCACATCGACCACGGCAAGTCCACCCTGGCAGACCGCCTGCTGGAGCGGACGGGTACGGTGTCGTCGCGGGAGATGCAGGACCAGGTCCTCGACGACATGGAGCTCGAGCGCGAGCGCGGCATCACGATCAAGGCGCGCTCGGTGCGGCTGGCGTACCGGGCGAACGACGGCAAGGACTACGTCCTCAACCTGATCGACACGCCGGGCCACGTCGACTTCTCGTACGAGGTCTCGCGCAGCCTCGCCGCGTGCGAGGGCGCGATCCTGGTCGTCGACGCGGCGCAAGGGGTCGAGGCCCAGACGCTCGCCAACGTCTACCTGGCGCTGGACAACAACCTCGAGATCGTCCCGGTCCTCAACAAGATCGACCTGCCGGCGGCCGAGCCGGACCGCGTCTGCCAGCAGATCGAGGACGTGATCGGCCTCGACGCGTCGCGGGCGGTGCTCGCGAGCGCCAAGCAGGGCATCGGCATCGACGAGATCCTCGAGCGCATCGTCACCGACATCCCGCCGCCCCGAGGCGACGCCGCCGCCCCCCTGCAGGCGCTGATCTTCGACTCCTGGTTCGACCCGTACCACGGCGCGGTGGTGCTGGTGCGCGTCGTCAACGGCGTGGTGAAGAAGGGCGAGCGCGTTCGCCTCATGGCGGCCGAGCGCGACTACGAGATCACGCGCATCGCCGTGCTCGCGCCGGGGCCCCGGGAGGTCGGCGAGCTCGGTCCCGGCGAGGTCGGCGTGCTCATGGCGTCGATCAAGGAGATCGCGGACGCGAAGATCGGCGACACCGTCACGCACACGCTGCGTCGCGCGCCGGAGCCGCTCCCGGGATTCAAGGCGGTCAAGCCGATGGTGTTCAGCGGACTCTACCCGGCCGACACCGGGCAGTACGAGGCGCTCCGCACCGCGGTGGAGAAGCTCAAGCTCAACGACTCGTCGTTCTCGTACGAGCCCGAGAGCTCGATCGCGCTCGGCTTCGGCTTCCGCTGCGGGTTTCTCGGCCTTCTGCACATGGAGATCGTGCGCGAGCGGCTGGAGCGCGAGTTCGGCCTGGTGCTGATCACCACCGCGCCGACCGTGGCCTACCGGGTGGTGACGACCGCCGGCAAGACGCTGCTGGTCGACAGCCCGGCGAAGCTGCCACCGGTGGGGAGCATCGAGCGCATCGAGGAGCCGATCATCCTCGCATCGGTCCACCTGCCGACCGAGTACCTTGGCGCGATCCTGAAGCTCTGCGAGGACAAGCGGGGGCGTCAGCGGGAGATCAAGTACATCGGCGAGAACCGCGTGATGCTGGTGTACGAGCTGCCGCTCAACGAGGTGGTGATCGACTTCTACGACCGCCTCAAGTCGATCTCGAAGGGCTACGCCTCGCTCGACTACGAGCTGCAGGACTTCGTCTCGAGCGACCTCGTCAAGCTCGATATTCGCATCAACGGTGAGGTCGTCGACGCCCTGTCGATGATCGTGCACCGCGAGCGCGCCTACATGCGCGGCCGTGACCTGGCGTCGAAGATGCGCGAGCTGATCCCGCGGCAGATGTTCGAGATCGTGATCCAGGCCTCGATCGGCACGAAGGTGATCGCGCGCGAGACCATCAAGGCCATCCGCAAGAACGTCACCGCCAAGTGCTACGGTGGCGACATCTCCCGCAAGCGGAAGCTCCTCGAGCAGCAGAAGGAAGGCAAGAAGCGCATGAAGCAGGTGGGTCGCGTCGAGATTCCGCAGGAGGCTTTCCTGGCTGCGCTCAAGGTGGAGCAGTGAGCGCGCCCCAGGCCCGCGGAGCGAAGCCGGCCCCGGCCGAGGAGGTCCGACCCGGGGTCCGGGCCAAGTCGATCGTACGGGAGTACGCGGAGGCGCTGGTCGTTGCCCTCGCGCTCGCCTTGTTCATCCGCACGTTTTTCGTACAGGCGTTCAAGATCCCGTCCGGATCGATGCTCGAGACCCTGCAAATCGGCGATCACCTGCTGGTGAACAAACTTCTGTATGGCCTTCGCATCCCCGTGTATGGCACACGTTTGTTCAGCTACTTCCACCCCGAGCACGAGGACATCGTCGTGTTCGTGTACCCGGAAGATCGCGAGAAGGACTTCATCAAGAGGGTGATCGGGACGCCGGGCGACGAGATCGAGATTCGCAACAAGAAGCTGTTCCGCAACGGGCAGCCGGTCGGCGACGAACCGTACGCCCGTTACACCGAGGGTGCCGAGCCCGGGCCCCGCGACAACTTCGGACCGGTGACGGTTCCGGAAGGCCATGTGTTCGTCATGGGCGATAACCGGGACCACAGCTTCGACTCACGTTTCTGGGGCTTCGTGCCGTATGAAGACATCAAGGGTAAGGCCTTCATCATCTACTGGTCATGGGACGGTGATGACACCTGGGTGCGCTGGTCCCGGATCGGCAAGCTCGTTCGATAGTCCGGGACCGCGCCCGGACCTGACCATATCAATCCGTTTCCGTGGAGGTCATCATGCAGTTGGGTGAGAAGCTCGCGTCGCGACAGGCGCGTCTCGGCGTCATCGGCCTGGGCTACGTCGGCCTGCCGCTCTGTGTCGAGATGGCAGAGGCCGGGTTCTCGGTCGTCGGCATCGACGCCGACCCCCGCAAGATCGTCGAGATCAAGGCGAAGCGCTCGTACATCGGGGACGTTCCCACCCCGGTGCTCGAGAAGATCGTGAGCTCGGGCAAGTTCGACGCCACGACCGACCCGAGCGTGCTCTCGACCTGCGATGCGGTCAGCATCTGTGTCCCGACGCCGCTGTCGAAGACCAAGGACCCCGACGTCAGCTACATCCTCGATGCCGTCAAGGGCATCAAGCAGCACCTGCACCGGGGCCAGCTCATCGTCCTCGAGAGCACGACCTATCCGGGCACCACGGACGAGCTGATCCGTGCCGAGCTCGAGTCCGACGACCTGCGCGTCGGCCGCGACTTCTACCTTGCGTTCTCGCCCGAACGCATCGACCCCGGAAACCGCACCCACGGCACGCGCAATACCCCGAAGGTGGTCGGCGGCATCACGCCGCGCTGCACGGAGCTCGCGGTCCTCTTGTACTCGCAGTTCATCGAGCGCGTCGTGCCGGTCTCGTCGGCGCGTGCCGCCGAGATGGTGAAGCTGCTCGAGAACACGTTCCGCAGCGTGAACATCGCGCTGGTCAACGAGCTTGCCTCGATGTGCGACGTGCTCGGCATCGACGCCTACGAGGTGATCGACGCGGCGGCGACCAAGCCGTTCGGCTTCCTGCCGTTCTACCCGGGGCCGGGCCTCGGCGGCCACTGCATCCCGATCGACCCGCACTACCTCGCGTGGAAGCTCAAGGCGCACGACTTCACCGCGCGTTTCATCGGGCTCGCGGCCGAGATCAACCAGCGCATGCCGGAGCTCGTGGTCGAGAAGGTGACGGCGGGCCTGAACCACCAGGGCAAGCCGGTCAAGGGTTCGCGGATCATCGCACTCGGCGTCGCCTACAAGCGCGACGTGAGCGACATGCGCGAGTCCCCGGCACTGAGCGTCATCAAGCTCCTGCAGGACCGCGGCGGCCGCGTGACCTACCACGACCCGTACGTTCCCGAGATGACGATGGAGAGCGGGTCGATGGCGAGCGTGCCCCTGACGGACGAGGCGCTGCGTCTCGCCGACTGCGTGGTGGTGCTCACCGACCACTCGAGCTTCGATATCGCGCACATCGTCGCGAACTCGCGCCTCGTGGTCGACACGCGCAACGTGACGCGCGGTCTCGAGGGCAAGTTCGGCGAGCGCATCTGGAAGCTCGGCGCACCCGCACCGTCGGGGCCGGGCTACGCGCTCGCCGAGTCTGCCTGACGGCGATGGCGGAAGAGGGCAGCGAGGAGAACGGGCCGAGCTTCGCCGAGCTCTTCGCGGAGCAGGGCGCCCCGAAGGCGTTCGAGGTCGGCGAGGTCGTCTCGGGTCAGGTCCTTCAGATCGGCCACGACGACGTCTTCGTCGACGTCAACGGCAAGGGAGAGGGCCACATCGCCAGGAGCGAGCTGGTCGACGATGCCGGCGAGCTGACGGTCCGCGTCGGCGACACGATCGAGGCGACCGTCGTCGACGTGCAGCGCGAGCTGCGCCTGTCGCGCAAGCTCCTCGCCGGCGCGCACGCGCGCGAGGCGCTGCGCGCCGCCGCCGAGGGCGGCATCCCTGTCCAGGGCAAGGTCGCCGGGGTGATCAAGGGCGGTTTCGAGGTCACGGTGGCGGGGCAGCGCGCGTTCTGCCCGCTGTCGCAGATGGATGCGCACCGCATCGACGATCAGTCGGCCTACCTGAACCAGGTGTTCGACTTCCGCGTCACCGAGCTCAGCGAGGACGGACGGCGCATCGTGGTGTCGCGCCGCCGGCTTCTGGAGGCCGAGGCGCGCGCACGAGCGGAGGAGACCCGCACGAGGGTCGTCCCCGGTGCGGTGCTGTCCGGGCATGTCGCCTCGGTGACCGACTTCGGCGCGTTCGTCGATCTCGGCGGCGTGAGCGGCCTGGTGCACGTCTCCGAGCTGTCCCACAAGCGCATCGACCGCCCAGCGGACTTTGTGCGGCAGGGGCAGGCGGTCACCGTCAAGGTCGTCAAGGTCGACCCCAAGACCGGCAAGATCGGCCTCAGCATGAAGGAGCTCGAGGGCGATCCGTGGGCGTCGGTGGGTGCGCAGCTGAAGCCGCGCCAGGTCGTGGACGGACGGATCGCGCGCGTCGCCGACTTCGGCGTCTTCGTGGAGCTTGTGCCCGGTATCGACGGGCTCGTCCACGTCAGCGAGCTGCCGCGCGGCGCCCTGTCGGTGATGAAGGAAGCCGCGAAGGGCCACGCAGAAACGTCGGTCATCGTGCTCGAGATCGACCCGAAGAAGCGCCGCATCGCGCTCGCGCTCGCTCCGAAGGGGCTCTCCGCCGGAGACCTGGTCGAGGGCGCGCCGGTCGCGGTCGGCAACGTCGTGACGGGCAAGGTCGAGAGCATTCAGCCGTTCGGCGTGACGCTTCGCCTCGGTCCCGGCCAGACGGGCCTCATCCCCAACAGCGAGATGGGCACGCCGCGCGGGACGGACCACGCGAAGGAGTTCCCGCCGGGCACCGATATCCCTGCCGAGGTGATCTCGGTGGAGCAGGGCGGGCGCCGGATCCGGCTCTCGCGCCAGCGCGCGATCGTGAGCGAGGAGCGGGCCGAGGTCGAGCGGCACGGGCGGAGCATGCAGTCGGCGAGCCTCTCGACGTTCGGTGATCTGCTGGCGAAGGCGCAGCGCGACAAGCGCCGCTGACGCGCCACCGGGCGAGCAGGCGAAGCGCGGCGAGACGGCCGCTCGATCTCCGTCGAACGCTCCGGCATCGTTCGGCGCTGCCGGCCCGGGGCCGCGTCGGAGCCTCCCTGTCGGGGCCGTCAGCCGCCCGTGGCACGCCGCGCGTCCGCGGGCGTCGCGATCGGGCGTCCGATGCGTCGGGCCAGCGCCGCGACCTCGCGAACGCGCTCGAGGTTGCCGCGTGCGGGATCGCTCGGGTCGTCCTCGAGCCCGACGCGGAGGTGCCCGCCGCGGCGGATCACGTGCTCCGCGATCGGCAGGACGTCGCCCCCGTAGCAGGTGGCCATCCAGGGGAGCCCCGAGCCGCGCAGGAGGTGAACGTAGGCGTCGACGAACACCGGGTCCGGCGGAAAGCCGAAGGGGAGTCGGTCACCCCCGAACATGAAGCGGACCATCGCCGGGCGGATGCCGGGGAACTCCGGCAACAGCAGGAGAAGCTGCCGGATGAAGGCCGGCTCGTACGCGGCGACGCTCGGTGCGAGGCGGTGCCGCACGCAGAGCGACAGCGCGTGCCGGTTGTCGGCCGGGGGGTTGTCGTAGGTGAAGCCGCGTGGGGCGAGGCGTCCGTCGGAGCAGGGGATCAGGCAGGTGGTGCCGGTGTCGACCGGCGCCCAGTCGAGCAGTCCGGCGGCGGCGAGCTGGTCGACGTGGCGGAAGCGCGCTTCCGGGTCGTCGCGGCTGAACATCATCGACGGGTAGACCAGCAACCCGTCGCCGCGCAGCGCGCGAAAGGCCTCGCGGTGCGCGTCGGCGTCGTCGAACGCGAACGCGCCGTCGGGGCGACGTCCGTGGACGTGGATCACCGAGGCTCCTGCCTCGGCACACGCGCGGCCATCCGCGACGACCTCGTCCTGCGTGATCGGCACGCGCGGATGCTCACGCCGCTGCGTGCCACCGTTGACGGCCACCTCGATGATCAGCGGCTCGTCCATGGGGTCCCGACGACCCGCCGTCGCCCGAGTCGTCGTCGACATCGCGTCCTCCCGATTGACTTCCCGCCACGCGGGCGGTACCCGCTCACTGTACCTTTTAAGTCGGATCCAGCGAGGTTCGGAAAGGTCGTGAATGAGAGTTCCACAAAGCGCTCCCCCTGGCCGCATCGTGCTCGACGCGGCAGGTGTCGGACGTGCGCTCGCCCGCGTCGCGCACGAGGTCGTCGAGCGCAACAAGGGCACCGCCGACCTCGGAATCATCGGCATCCGCTCGCGCGGTGACCACCTGGCGCTGCGCCTGCAGCACGAGATCCGCAAGCTCGAGGGGGAAAACGTGCCCTTCGGCGCGATGGACATCACGCTCTATCGCGACGACATCACGCGCGGCGCCGACCACGCGGTGATCAAGAGCACCGAGATCCCATGGGAGGTCGACGGCAAGACGATCCTGCTGGTCGACGACGTGCTGTTCACCGGGCGCACGATCCGCGCGGCGCTCGATGCGCTGATGGACTTCGGTCGGCCGCGGGCCATCCAGCTCGCCGTGCTGGTCGACCGCGGCCATCGCGAGCTGCCGATCCGCGCCGACTACGTCGGCAAGAATCTCCCGACCCAGCATTCCGAGAAGGTGCAGGTCCGCCTGCGCGAGGACGACGGCATCGACGAGGTGGCGATCATGCCCCCGACGGCCGCGTCTGCGGCGGGCGATGCGCGGGGCGGAGCCCGGCCCGCGCGGAGGGCGTGAGCCATGTTCGAGCGACGACATCTGCTCGGCCTCGAGGGCCTCTCTGCGGAGGAGATCACCTTTCTCCTCGACACCTCGGAGTCCTTCCGGGAGGTGTCCGAGCGCGAGATCAAGAAGGTGCCGACGTTGCGCGGACGGACGATCGTCAACCTCTTCTACGAGAACAGCACGCGCACCCGGACGTCGTTCGAGATCGCCGCGAAGCGGCTGTCCGCCGACACGATCAACCTCTCCGCGTCCTCGTCTTCGGCACAGAAGGGCGAGACGCTCACCGACACCGCGCGCAACCTCGCCGCGATGCGGCCGGATGCGATCATCGTGCGCCACCCGTCGTCCGGCGCGCCGCACCTGCTGGCGCGCCACGTCGACTGCCCGATCATCAACGGCGGCGACGGCGCGCACGAGCATCCGACGCAGGCGCTGCTCGACTTGCTGACGATTCGCTCGCACAAGGGACAGATCGAAGGGCTGACGGTCGCGATCGTCGGCGACCTGCTGCACAGCCGCGTCGCGCGGTCGAACCTGTTCGGGCTCCGGACGATGGGCGCGCGCGTGCGTTTCGTCGGGCCGCCGACGCTGGTGCCGCCGCACTTCGCGGAGCTCGGCGCCGAGCTGGTGAGCGACCTGCACGAGGGGCTGCGCGACGCGGACGTCATCATGATGCTGCGCATCCAGCGCGAGCGGATGAACGGGCGCTACTTCTCGTCGCTCGACGAGTACTCGCGGCTGTACTGCCTGTCGGTGGAGGCGGTCGGGAAGGCGCGCAAGGACGTCATCATTCTCCATCCAGGCCCGATGAACCGTGGGGTCGAGATCTCGAGCACGGTCGCCGACGGGCCGTACTCGGTGATCATGGACCAGGTGACCAACGGCGTCGCGGTCCGCATGGCGGCGCTCTACGTGCTCGTCGGACGGCGCCGCGGCACCGAGGCGGCGGGCGAGGACGTGCCGGCCGAGCCGGTCCCGCTGCGGCGGGCCGTTGCCGCCGAGTGATCGGCGGGATTTCGCGGCAGAGACGGGAGAGAACGAACCGATGAGCCAACCAGCGCAGGACGCGCAGCTGCTGATCACCGGTGGCCTGGTGATCGATCCCGTGCAGCGGACGCAGCGGATCGCCGACATCATGATCCGCGACGGAAAGATCGTCGCGATCGAAGAGAACATCCCGGCGCAGGCGAAGCTGCGCGGCAAGGTGCCGACGATCGACGCAACCGGGCTGGTCGTCGCGCCGGGTCTCGTCGACATGCACGTCCACCTGCGCGAGCCGGGCTTCGAGTACAAGGAGACCATCGCGACCGGCACTCGCGCCGCGGTCGCGGGAGGCGTGACCAGCGTCGCCTGCATGGCGAACACGCGTCCGGTCAACGACTGCCCGTCGGTCACGCGATACATTCTCGAGCGGGCGAAGGCCGCGCAGCTCGCGCGCGTGCATCCGATCGGCGCCGTCTCGGTGGCGCTCGCCGGCGAGCAGCTCGCGGAGTTCGCCGGAATGCACGAGGCCGGCATCGTCGCCGTGTCGGACGACGGCATGCCCGTCATGGATGCCGAGCTCATGCGGCGCGCGCTCGAGTGCGCGAAGATGTTCGACATTCCGGTGATCGATCACGCCGAGGACAAGACGCTCGCGGCGGGCGGCGTCATGCACGAGGGCGCGATGTCGCTCCGGCTCGGGCTGCGCGGCGTCCCCTCGGCCGCAGAGGACGTCATGGTCGCGCGCGACGTAGCACTGGCCGGGCTGGCGAAGGGGCACCTTCACGTTGCCCACATCTCGAGCGCGAACGCGCTCGAGACCGTGCGCCAGGCGCGCGCCTCGGGGATCCACGTCACCGCCGAGGTCTCGCCGCACCATCTGTGGCTGACCGACGCGGCGGTCGAGGGCTACAACACCAACGCGAAGATGAACCCGCCGCTGCGGACGGAGGAGGACCGCCAGGCGCTACGCGCGGCGCTCGCCGACGGCACGATCGACGTCGTCGCGACCGACCACGCGCCGCACCACAAGGACGAGAAGGACGTCGAGTTCGACCAGGCGGCGCACGGTGTCGTGGGCCTCGAGACGCTGCTGCCGCTCACGCTGCAACTGGTCCACGACGGCCTGCTAGACTTGCCGACCGCGATCGCGAAGATTACCTCCGAGCCGGCGCGGATCCTCCGGCTCCCGGCCGGCCGTCTCGAGGTCGGCATCCCGGCCGATCTGGTCATCATCGATCTCGACCACGAGTGGGTGGTGAGCAGCGAGTCGCTGCTCTCCAAGAGCAAGAACACCGCCTTCGACGGGTGGGGGATGCGCGGCCGCGCGCTCGTCACCCTCGTCGACGGCCGCATCGTGCACGACCTGCGCCCGAACGGCGCGGCGGCTACGGGTTGAAGGGGACCCCGACCTTGACGGACAGCAACGAGCGGACGACGGGCAGCCGCAAGCCAGCGCTCCTGGCGCTCGCCGACGGCACGGCGTTCCGCGGGCTCGCGTTTGGCGCCGAGGGCGAGGCGAACGGCGAGGTGGTGTTCAACACCGCCATGTCGGGCTACCAGGAGATCCTCACCGACCCGTCCTACGAGGGGCAGATGGTCGCGATGACCTACCCCGAGATCGGCAACGTCGGGGTCAACGAGGAGGACGTCGAGGCGGGCAAGCCGTACGTGCGCGGATTCATCGTTCGCGAGTACTGGCCGGAGCCGTCGAACTGGCGCGCCCGGCAGTCCCTCGGCGACTACATGGCGCAGCACCGGATCGTCGGCATCGAGTGCGTCGACACGCGCGCGCTCGTCCGGCACCTGCGCACGGCGGGCGCGCAGCAGGCGATCATCTCGACGATCGAGCTCGACGAGACCAAGCTCGTGGCGCGGGCGAAGCTGCTGCCGTCGCTCGAGGGCCAGGACCTCGCGAGTGCCGTGACGTGCCGCGACGCCTACGACTGGAGCGAAGGCCTCTGGGAGCTGGGGCTCGGCTACGTCCGGCGTGACGATGCGAAGCACTTCGTCGTCGCCTACGACTTCGGCCTGAAGCGCAACATCCTGCGGAACCTGGTCGACGCCGGCTGCCGCGTCCGCGTCGTCCCGGCGGGCACGCCCGCCAGGGACGTGCTCGCGATGAAGCCCGACGGCGTCTTCCTGTCGAACGGCCCCGGCGATCCGGACGCCGTCGCCTACGCGAAGACGGAGATCGGCAACCTGATCGGCGAGGTGCCGCTGTTCGGCATCTGCCTCGGCCACCAGATCCTCGGCCTCGCACTCGGCGGGAAGACGTACAAGCTGAAGTTCGGCCACCACGGCGCGAACCAGCCCGTGAAGGACCTCGCGACGGGGAAGGTCGAGATCACGTCCCAGAATCACGGGTTCGCGGTCGACACCGATTCGCTGCGCGGCACCGCGGTGCTCACCCACGTCAATCTCAACGACGACACGGTGGAGGGGCTCCGCCACGAGCGACTGCCGCTGTTCTCGGTGCAGTACCACCCCGAAGCGTCGCCCGGCCCGCGCGAGTCGGCGTACCTGTTCCGGCGCTTCGTCGAGATGATCGAGCGCGAGCGGAAGTAACCAGAGCGCGAGCGAAAGAGCGAAAGACAGCCAAGATGCCCCGTCGTACCGACATCAAGTCCGTTCTCCTCATCGGCTCCGGCCCGATCGTCATCGGCCAGGCGTGCGAGTTCGACTACTCCGGCGCGCAGGCCTGCAAGGCGCTGCGCGAGGAGGGCTACCGCGTCATCCTGGTGAATTCGAACCCGGCCACGATCATGACCGATCCGGAGTTCGCCGACGCGACCTACGTCGAGCCGATGACGCCCGAGATCCTCGAGCTCATCATCGAGAAGGAGCGTCCCGACGTGCTGCTGCCGACGATCGGCGGCCAGACGGGACTCAACCTGTCGCTCGAGCTCGCCGAGCGTGGCATCCTCGCCAGGTACGGCGTCGAGCTGATCGGTGCCAACGTCGACGCGATCAAGAAGGCCGAGGATCGCGACCTGTTCAAGGACGCGATGCTCAAGATCGGCCTCGACGTGCCGCGCTCGGGCTACGCGCGCTCGATGGAAGACGCGCGCCGGATCCGCGACGAGCTCGGCTACCCGATGATCCTGCGCCCGTCGCGCACGCTCGGCGGCATGGGCGGCGGCTTCGCGTACAGCGACGAGGACTTCGAGCCCGCGGTGAAGTGGGCGCTCGAGGCGTCGCCGCACCACGAGGTGCTGCTCGAGGAGTCGGTCGAGGGCTGGAAGGAATTCGAGCTCGAGGTCATGCGCGACCGGCTCGACAACTGCGTGGTGGTCTGCACGATCGAGAACCTCGATCCGATGGGCGTCCATACCGGCGACTCGATCACCGTCGCCCCGATCCAGACGCTGACCGACAAGGAATACCAGATCATGCGCGACGCCGCGTTCGCGATCATGCGCGAGATCGGCGTCGAGACCGGCGGCTCCAACGTCCAGTTCGGGACCGACCCGAAGACCGGACGCATGGTCGTGATCGAGATGAACCCGCGCGTGTCGCGCAGCTCGGCGCTGGCGTCGAAGGCGACCGGCTTTCCGATCGCGAAGATCGCCGCCAAGCTCGCCATCGGCTACTCGCTCGACGAGATCAAGAACGACATCACGCGCGAGACGCCGGCCTGCTTCGAGCCGACGATCGACTACGTCGTCACCAAGATCCCGCGCTTCACCTTCGAGAAGTTCCCGCAGGCGGAGGATCGTCTCTCGTCGCAGATGAAGTCGGTCGGCGAGGTGATGTCGATCGGCCGCACGTTCAAGGAGAGCCTGCAGAAGGCCCTGCGCTCGATGGAGATCGGCATCTCGGGCTTCGACCCGACCGCGGGCGCGATGTCGGACGAGCAGCTCGCGGAGCGCCTGCGCACGCCGAACGCGCATCGGCTGCTGCTGGTGGGCGACGCGTTCCGTCGCGGCTTTGGGATGGGCCGGATCCACGAGCTGACCAGGATCGATCGCTGGTTCCTGCGCAACATCGAGGAGATCCTGCAGGCCGAGGACCGCATCGTCGCGGCGGGCCGGGCGGCGGCATCGCGCGGCGGCATCGAGCAGGTGCGTGGTGAGGATCTGCAGGCGTGGAAGCGCACCGGCTTCTCGGACCGGCGTCTGGCGAGTCTGCTCGATGCACACGAGGACGAGATTCGGGCGCTGCGCCTTCGCCACGGAGTCACGCCGGTCTACAAGACCGTCGACACCTGCGGCGCCGAGTTCGCGGCCTACACGCCGTATCTCTACTCCACCTACGAGGAGGAGGACTGCGAGTCGGCTCCGACGACCCGGCGCAAGATCGTCATCCTCGGCGGCGGTCCGAACCGGATCGGGCAGGGCATCGAGTTCGACTACTGCTGCGTGCACGCGGCGTACGCGCTGAAGGACGACGGGTTCGAGACCATCATGGTCAACTGCAACCCGGAGACCGTCTCGACCGACTACGACACCTCCGACAAGCTCTACTTCGAACCGCTCACCCTCGAGGACGTGCTGGCGATCGTCGCGCGCGAGAGGCCGGAAGGCGTGATCGTGCAATTCGGCGGTCAGACGCCGCTGAAGCTCGCCGTCGCGCTCGAGAAGGCGGGCGTGCCCATCATCGGCACGCCGCCGGACGCGATCGACCGCGCGGAAGACCGGGAGCGATTCAAGAACCTGCTCGACGACCTGATGCTCGAGCAGCCGCCCAACGGTACGGCGCGCTCGGTGGACGAGGCGGCGCGCATCGCCGAGCGTCTCACGTACCCCGTGCTGCTGCGCCCGAGCTACGTCCTCGGCGGGCGTGCGATGGAGATCGTCCACTCCGAGGAGGGGCTGCGCGACTACATGCAGCGCGCGGTGAAGGCCTCGCCGGACCATCCGGTGCTGGTCGACAAGTTCCTCGACGACGCGATCGAGATCGACGTCGATTGCATCGGGGACGGCCGGAACGTCGTGATCGGCGGTGTGATGGAGCACATCGAGCCCGCCGGCGTTCACTCGGGCGATTCGGCGTGCGCGCTGCCGCCGCGCCTCCTGCCGCCGGACGTGCAGGAGGAGATCCGTCGCCAGGCGGTCGCGCTCGCGAGGGGGCTCGGCGTCGTCGGACTGATGAATACCCAGTTCGCCGTCAAGGGCGGCAAGGTCTACGTCCTCGAGGTGAACCCACGCGCGTCGCGCACCGTGCCGTTCGTCTCGAAGTCGATCGGGCGCCCGCTGGCGAAGATCGCGGCGCGCGTCATGGCGGGCAAGACGCTGCACGAGATCGGCGTCACGCACGAGATCGTACCGACGCACCAGAGCGTCAAGGAGTCGGTCTTCCCGTTCATCAAGTTCCCCGGCGTCGACACGATCCTCGGACCCGAGATGAAGTCGACCGGCGAGGTGATGGGCATCGACGTCGACTTCCCGCGCGCCTTCCTCAAGGCGGAGGACGGGGCGAGCACGGTCCTGCCGGCGAGCGGCGTCGTCTTCCTGAGCGTCCGTCCGGAGGACAAGGAGGAGCTGAAGGCGATCGCGGGCCTGCTGGCGGGCGCGGGCTTCGATCTCACCGGGACGCGGGGCACTGCGGATTTCCTCGACGAGCTGGGCATCCCGTGCCGGACGATCAACAAGGTGCGCGAGGGCTCGCCGCACATCGTCGACGCCTTGAAGGCCGGCGAGGTCGGCGTGGTCGTCAACACCACGTCGAGCCCCGAGTCGATCGTCGACTCGTTCTCGATCCGGCGCACGGCGCTCGAGACACGGACGCCGTACTTCACCACCATCGCCGGCGCCGGCGCGGCCGCGGTCGCGATGGTGGAACGCGCGCAGGGTCGGCTGACCGTACGCAGCCTGCAGGAGTTCCACGGCGCGCTCGCCGGCGGCGAGCGCTAGTGTTCCGTTACGGAAATCTCCGCTGCGGCGGGGCGTCGAGGCGCACCGCCGGCAAGGCACGCGACCGAGACGTAGCCACGTCCTGCGTCGCCGGGAGCGCGACGCAGCCGGCGGGGATGCGTCGGCGGCTGGACGTGGCGGAGATTTCGGTGACGGGACACTAGAGTGGCGGGAGCTTGGCCGACGGTCTGCTCGAGCAGCTGATCGCGAGCGCCGGCCCGCCGCTCCGATTCCTGCGTGACGGCGACGCGACGCAGCGGGCGCGGACACGCGTACCGGTGCGCGTGTGGCACGAGCGCCTCGGCGGCGTGCGGGCGGCTCTCGAGGGCGTGACGGAGAGCACGACGATCACCGCGCTGGCGCGCCTGCCAGTGGTCTTCGAGCGCCTGGGCGCGAGCGGCGTCCCGCCCGACGAGCGCGGCGCGCTCGCGGCGGAGGCGCTCGATCTCCTGGAAGCGCTGCGCGCGTCGTCGCCGGCGGCGCT
>VGTK01000074.1 GCA_016874715.1 Deltaproteobacteria bacterium
TTCGCGCGGCGGGGCAGGGCGGCCGCGTGCTCACGCCGCACGTGCACGCGCGCCACCGTGGCGCCGCGGAGCAGGGCGGCCGCGGCGAAGAACACGACGGCGCCCGAGCCGAGCGCGTCGTCGACGACCTCGCGCAGGTCGAGCACCGGGTGGTCGAGGCGGACGTTGGTGAAGCCGCCGATGTGCAACTCGTCGCTCGCGAGCCTGCGCAGCTCGTCCGGTGCGCGCAGGACGAGGTCGCTGAGCGCGTCGCGCCAGGCGGCGTTCGCACCGGTCATCGTACCCAGCATCGCACCGGTCATCGCACCGGTCATCGCACCGGTCAGTGATCGCCCGCGACGGCGGCGCTCAGCGCGCGCCGCTGTCGGAGGCTGCGGCGAGCTGCGGAGAGGCGCACTCGAGCACCAGGTTGCCGAACGGACTCGAGCGCGGCGCGACGCCGTTGACGAGGCGGTAGCCGCCCGGACAGACGCGGTTCGCCTCGGCGTAGCAGTCCTCGAGCGACCGGAACACGCTCGAGCAGTCGACGTAGACGTACGGCTTGCCGTCGGTACCGTGGATCGGCACCGCGGTCACGCTGCAGCCGGCAGCGGCGACCGCCAGCGGGAGGGCCGCCACGAGAAGGGAGAATCGCTCCATGTCCGAGGCGTTACACGATTCGTCGCTACGGGAGAAGCGCGTGGCGGCGTGCGCCGCGCGCAGTGCGGGCGATCGCGGCCCCCGACCAGCGCCGGCGTACGACACGGCGTCGTGCGACGTTTGACAGCGCGCCGGGGCCTGTGGTTCGACCGGCGCCGTGCGGCTGGCAGCGCTCCTCGCGGTGACACTCGCGCTCGCGGTCCCGGCCTTCGCCGACGATGCCACCGAGAGCCCTTCGCTGCTCGAGCAGATCCGGCCCGGCGGCCGGGTAGAGCAGTGGCGCGGACGGCTCGCCGAGCGCGGCGTCGAGCCGTATCTCGTCTACACCGGATCGATGTGGTCGAACGTTTCGGGCGGCATCCGCACCGGCACCGAGTTCGACGGCTACCTCGACACCGGCTTCGACATCGACCTCGAGAAGCTCGGCGCGTGGCGCGGGCTCGGCCTGCAGGCGAGCCTGCACTGGTTTCAGGGGCGCAAGCCGACCGAGCTGCTGGTCGGCGCGAGCTTGGCGCAGGCGGTCAACCCGTGGGAGGCCTCGAACGCGATCCGCGTGTTCAACCTCTACCTTTCGCAGCGCTTCGGCGACGGCGGGGTGGTGCGCGTCGGACAGCTCGCCGTCGACAGCGACTTCATGCTGTCGCGCTACGCGGCGACGATGTTGAACGCGGCCTTCGGCGATCTGCCGTCGCAGAACGTGAACCTCGACGTCCCGGTCTACCCGGTCGCGGGCCCCGGCATCTACGCGGCCAGCGGGCTCGGCGAGGCCCTCACCGGGCGGCTCGGCGTCTACACCGCGGACACCGCACCGGACACGGCCGGCAACCACGGCTTCGAGTGGCGCCTCGGCAACAACGCGGGCTACGCGTTGCTCCTCGAGCTCACCGCGAGCGGCGCACCGGGCGGCTTGCCCGGCGCGTACACGGCCGGAGGCTGCTTCGCCTCGGTGCGGCAGCCGACGTGGGACGGCAACGGGCTCGTCCACGCGCAGTGGGCCGGTTGGCTGATCGTCGACCAGGCCCTGCGGCTGGACGCGCGCGGCAATCCGGCGGTGGGCGTGTTCGCGCGCTTCAGCTGGTCGCCCGACGACGGGCGCAGCGCGATCACGATCTACGGCGACGCCGGGCTGAACGTGTTCGGCCCGATCCGTGGCCGTCCGGAAGACGTGCTGGGCTTCGCGGGGTCGGTGGGGCGCTACGCGGACGCTTTCCGGCGCGGCGAGCAGCCGCCGTCGGGCGGCGCCGCGGCGCTCGAGCTGACCTACCAGATCGCGGCGACGCCCTGGCTCGTGGTGCAGCCCGACCTGCAGTACCTGATCGACCCCATCGCGGCCGGAGCGACCGACGCGATCGTCATCGGACTCGAGATGGTGCTGACGTTCTGAAGACCACCCGGCGATCGGTACCCGCGGCGGGCGGCGCGGATCGCGCGGTGCGCCGCATGGAAGCCTCGCTGCGAACCGGCTAAGACCCTTCGTTCCGCCGTCCCGGGCGTCCCGCCGTCGGCCCGGCGGGCGAGGAAGGACGACGATCGACGGGTGGAGAGGCGCGGCTCGAACGACGAGCGCTTGACGCTCCTGCTGGTGGCGGGTGATCTCGCGGTCGCGCTCGTCGCGTTCGCCGCGGCATTCGCGATCCGCATCTGGGTGCCGCTGCCGCTCACGGCGTCGCTGCTGCCGCCCGAGCGCGCCGGGCTCGCGCACCCGTCGCTGACGGTCGTTCTCGCGAGCCAGGTGCCGTTGCTCTACCTGTTCGGGCTCTACGACCGCCGCCAGCTGCGCAGCGGTGGTGGCCGCCTCCCGACGACGGCCACCGCGGTCGGCGTGCAGGTGCTGGTCGTCGCGGCCGCGTACTTCTTCCGCGGCGACGCGTTCTTCCCCCGCTCGGTCCTCGTGCTCTTCCTGCTGCTGAACGCAGCCGGCGTCACGGCGCTGCGCGCGCTGCTGCTGCGTCGTCTCGCGGGTGCCGGGCGCGCACTGCGGATCCTGCTGGTCGGAGCGCCCGAGGACGTCGCGGACTTCCGGACCGTGCTGCACGCGACCGAGCCGCAGGGACTGCACTGGCAGGTGGTGGGGACGCGCACCGTCGCTGCGCTCGACGAGCCGGTGCCGCTCGCCTCGGGCGGCGAGATCGACGAGGTGATCCTCGTCGCCGCAGAGTCGTGGAAGGACGGGTTCCTCGGCCGGCTGCTGTTCGACACTCGGCGCGTACGAGGCCGCGCGTCGCCGTGGTGCCGACCGCCTACGACCTGCTGGTCGGTCAGCTCGCGTCGCTGCAGGTCGCCGAGGTGCCGCTCATCGAGGTGCCGAAGGATCCCGGCGATAGCGTCGCCTGGGCGACGAAGGCTACAGCGCGCGCATTCCGAGCATCAGCGGGGACGGTTCGAGCGCCGCGCCTCGATTCGTATGCTTGGCGCGCAGCTCACGCGAGCACGCCGCGGCGTCCGGCGCGCGCCGGATCCACGATGGCGTGACGTCCGGCGCGCGCTGGCGTCGGCCGTGCGGAGCGCTTCAGCGGAAGTCGAACGCGACCTTCATCGCCCCCGAGCGCTCCTGGCGGGCGAGAGCCGTGAAGGCATCGCGCCAGCCATCGAGGCGGAAGGTGTGCGTCAGCAGACCGTCGAGGCGCACGCGCCCGCTCGCCGCGAGGTCGAGGTAGTGCTCGATGCCGTGCCTGCGCACGCCGGCGACGGTCTCCACGCCGAACGCGTTCGAGCCGACGAGCGAGATCTCCTTGAAGTAGAGCGGGCTCGCGTCCCAGCGGTCGGCGCCGTGCACGCCGCTCTGTACCAGCGTGCCGCGCGTGCCCAGGACGCGCACGCCGACCTCGAAGGTCTCGGCCTTGCCGACGGTGTCGTAGACGACGTCGATGCCGCCGGGGTGCGCCATCGGGAGGCCCATCGGGACGTGCACGACCTTGCCGCCCGACCACGCGGCGAGCTGCTCGATGAGCGCCATGCGGTCGAACGGATCCTCGAGCACGAGGTCGGCGCCGAGCTTCCGTGCGAGCGCCGCCTGCGACGGGAAGCGCGCGATCACCGCGACCGCGACGTCCGGGTGCAGCGCGCGCAGGATCGCGACCGCCATCGTGCCGAGCGCGCCGGCGCCGTAGACGAGCGCCTTGCCGCCGGGCCGCGGCGGGTGACGGGTGATCCCGTGCAGCGACACCGCGAACGGGTCGGCGAGCACCGCGACCTCGTCGGGCATGCCGTCGGGCACGGGGAAGAGCATCGATTCGTGCGCCGGGAAGTACTCCGCGAAGCCACCGGTCGCGTCGCTCGAGGTGCCGGTGTGGATGCCCGGCGCGACGCCGCCTTCGGCGAAGCTCCAGCACTGGCTCAGGTCGCCCGCGACGCAGGCGGGGCAGGGCGGCGTCACGCCGCGCGGGCCGCAGGTGAGCCACGGGTTCAGCACGACGCGCTGTCCGACGCCCAGCCCTTTCGCCTCGGGGCCGAGCTCGACGACCTCGCCCACCAGCTCGTGCCCGAGAACCTGCGGCAGCGTGAACCACGACATCATCGGGCTGCCATTCTCCATGTTGCCGAAGTCGCCGAACACCTGCTTCGCGTCCGAGCCGCAGATGCCGGTCAGGCGCGAGCGGCACACGACCCAGTCGGGACGCAGCGGCTTCGGGTCCGGCACGTCCATGAGCCGCATCGGCGTCTGCGCGAGGCCGCGCTCGAGCTCGTTCGCGTCCGAGGGGACGTCGTGCGTCTCCGGCGCGACGCCGTAGACCAGGGCCTTCATCGCAATCTCCTTCCGCCGGCGGATCGACCCGCGTGCGGGTGCCCCGCGAGGCATCGGCGAGGTCGGCGTACTACAAGGCCTCACGCGATACGAGGCTTTGCGATCTCGACGGCTCGACGATCGGATCGAAGCGTCGGCGTCGGGTGACGTCCGAATCGGGACATTCCCCCGGCGTCGAGCCGGCCTTGACATCAGGATCGATCGAACCGCATGGTCCACCGGGTGGGCACCCTTCGCGACGCCCTGGCGCTCGTCCCTCTCGTGCTCGTCTTCGGCTGCGGCGGAGGAGGCGGCGGCGGGGCAGGAACACCGGCACCCGAGCCCACCCAGAGCCCGGCGCCGAACGAGTGCAGTGCCACCTTCGACGGCACCTTCGATGCGATCCAGGAGCTCGTCTTCGAGCGGCACGGGTGTGCCGCCGATGCGTGTCACGGCAGCGCTCGGTCGGGCGCGCTCGACCTGCGGCCCGAGGCGGCCTACGCGAGCCTGATCGAGGTGCCGTCCGCGGGGAGCACGCTGCCGCGCGTGGTGCCGGGAGACGACGATCGCAGCTACCTCTGGCGCAAGCTCGCGGCCAAGACGATCCCCGGGTCGGTCGAGATCGGCGGCTCGCCCATGCCGATCGGCGACACGACGCTGAGCGAGGACGAGCTCGAGCTGGTGCGCCTCTGGATCAAGGGCGGTGCGCCGGAGACCGGCACGGTGCTCGACGCGGAGGACCTGGTCGACGGATGCCTGCCCGATCCCGAGCCGATCACCATTCGCCCGCTCGATCCGCCGCCAGCCGGTCGAGGCCTGCAGCTCGTCATGCCCCCCTTCGACCTGCCCGCAGGATCCGAACGCGAGGTCTGCTTCGCGCAGTACTACGACCTGAGTGATCAGGTGCCTTCGGAGTTTCTCGACGAGAGCGGCGAGAACTTCCGGATCGCCGTCTCGGACCTGCGCCAGGATCCGCAGTCGCATCACCTGATCCTGCTGCGCTACGACGGGGACGCGCCGCCGTCCGCATTCGGCGCCTTCACCTGCCGCGGTGGCGAGCGCGACGGCGAGGCCTGCGAGCCGACCGACACGAAGGGCTGCGGCGCGGGATCCTGCGCCGGCGCGGTGGTCGATGCGGTGGGCTGCGTCGGGTTCGGTCCTGGGGGCACGAGTGCGATCGCGCTGCCGCAGGTCCTGGTCGCGCAGCAGTCGCAGGAGCGTCAGGAGCTCGACACGGGCGTCTATGCCGAGATCCCGGTGCGCGGCCTCTGGGTCTGGAACTCGCACGCGTTCAACCTGACGGGCCGCGACCACCTCATGAACGCCCGCATCAACTACTGGTTTGCCACCGTCCAGGAGAAGCAGGTGCAGCGCATCTTCGACCTGTCGAAGATCTTCGCCCAGCGGACGCCGCCGTTCGGCCGCGAGACGATCTGCAACGATCTCCCGTTGCCGCAGGGGGCGCGTCTGTTCAATCTGATCTCCCACACCCACAAGCGTGGCAAGCGCTTCTGGGTGGAGGGACCCGACGGCCGCCAGATCTACGAGAACTTCGTCTACAACGATCCAGTGAACCAGTACTACGAGCCGCCGCTCGCCTTCGACTCGGCCGACCCCGCGGAGCGCACCCTGCACTACTGCGCCGTGTACGAGAACGGCCTCGCCGAGGACGGCACGCCGGATCCGGAATCGGTGCGGCGCGCCTCGAACACGCCCGAGAACGCGTTGTTCCCCTGCGCGCCGGTCGCGTGTACCGCGGGACGCCTCGGTGAGGCCTGCAGCGGCACGAGCGACGACGCTGCCTGCGACAGCGAACCGGGCCGCGGCGACGGTGACTGCGACGCGTGCATCCTGCGCGGCGGAAACAGCACCGAGGACGAGATGTTCATCCTGATCGGCGCCTACTACGTCGAGTAGCGCCGGGCGACGCGAGTAGCGCCGGGCGACGACGCTTCCGGCTCGTCGGCGCCGCAGGTCGCGGCCGCCGGTGCGCGATCGGCGAGGTCCCGATCCGCGAGCGCTTGCGTCGCGCGCGCGATTGTACTCTGAAGCTCGGGCAGAGGCGCGGCCGTCGCCGTGCCGTTGCGGGGGATCGAACATGCGCACGTCCAGGCAAGGCGGCCGGCCATCTCACCGCAGCACGCTGGGACTCGTCGCCCTGCTCGCCGCGGCGGCCTGCTCCGACGGACGCTCCGCGACCGCGCCGGTGCCCGTCGAGCCTCCGGCTCCCGAAGGACTGCTGCCCGTTCCGGCGCCCGGCGAGGGCATGCAGCTCCGCATCACCAACCACGAGGTTCCGATCGGCGGCGAGACCGAGATCTGCGAGCTGTTCGTGCTCGACAACGAGGAGCCGCTCGAGATCGGCGGCTTCGAGATCCGCCAGCCGCTCGGCAGCCACCACTTCGTCGTCTACTCCTACGAGGGCACCGGCGCCGAGATGTACCCGCCGGGGCAGTTCAAGGCATCGGGCTGCACGGGCGTCGGACCTCCCGACTCGATGAACCTGGTCCAGGTGGCCGGCGCGGGCGACGACTACGAGAGCATCCAGTATCCGCCCGGCACCGGCATCCGCCTGCGCCCGCGACAGCCGATCCTGCTGAACTCGCACTACACCAACAGCACCGGGCAGCCGTTCAGCCCGACGGTGTACGTGAACCTCTACTTCGCCAAGCAGAAGATCCAGAACACGCTCGAGGCGTCGACGATCGCGAACTACAGCATCTTCGTGCCGCCGCGTCGCACGGCGACCACCACGGCGCGCTGGACGGTGCCGTTCGACCTCTACTACATCCTGCTCTCGTCGCACGAGCACAAGCGCGGCGTGAAGTTCACCGCGCGCATCGCCGAGGGCGCGGTCGATCGCCCCGAGGGCGACCGCGTCGGGCGATCCTACGGTGACGACACGCGCGGCGAGGGCAGCAGGCCGGAGCCGGGCGACTTCTACCGCAGCGACGAGTGGGAGCACCCGACGGTGCTGACCTACGACGAGCCTCGGCTCTTCCGGAAGGGCACCGTGGTCGAGTTCTCGTGCACGCAGAGCAACGAGAAGGACACGCCGGTGACCTTCGGCCCGCTCGCCGAGGACGAGATGTGCATGATGACGGGCATCTACTACCGCGCACCGTCGGCGCCGCCGATCGGCGCACGCATCCCGGGCTGCCTGCCGCAGGACCAGCAGCTGATCTGCAGCGCCGACCCGGTGACCGGCAACGTCGCGACCGTCTGCGGCGACGGCCTGAAGGGCGGTCCGGAACAGTGCGATCGCGGTGCGGACAACGGCCATGGCGCCTGCAGGGAGGACTGCACGCTGGACCTCGCGACCAGCGCACCGCTCGGCGCGCACACCTTCCCGATCGTGTTCAGCGGCCCCGCCGCCGGCACCACGGACTTCCTGAACTCGATCACCAACGGCTCGTCCGTGGACGGCGCCCTGGGCATCGTCAGCGACGGCAGCCTGGTGTTCGATGCCGGCATCCCCGATGAGAACGGCGTCGCCACCCTGTCGCAGACCGCCACCGTCACCCTCGGCATCCCGCTGCTCGGCAACTCCGGCTCGTTCTGCGCCCGCCTCCTGCCGAGCGCGAACACGGGCTCGCTGCGCTGCCTGGGCGGCGGTGCCGGATCGAACATCCGCGCGACCATCGACAACGCGAGCGGTGCGGCGCTGCCGACCGACGTGCAGGTCGAGCTCGCGCTCGGCACCAGCGGGCCGGGCGCCGCGGCACTCCTGCTGAACGCGAGCCTGCTGCAGGTCGCCGGGCCGCCCGAGGAGTGCTTGACGCGCGACTGGAGCGGCGACGCGGTGAACCCGATTCCCTTCACGACCGGCAACGTCACCGGGCGCATCGACAACGCGAACGGCAAGCCGGGCACGTCGATCGTGATGAGCCGCGACGGCGAGGGCTTCGACTGCTCGCGCTGGGGCGAGGCGGAGGTGCCGGGAATCGTCTACGCCATGCCGCTGGTCGCGCCGAACGCGGCGCCCGGCTTCGGCGACGTGATCACGCTGCTCGCGCTCGCGAGCCGCGAGCGCGTCGAGGTCGATCCCGAGCCGGAGCCGTCACCGACGCCGGGCGGCGGTCCGACGCCGATCGGTGGTGAGCTGCTCGCGATCCGCGACGAGATCTTCGCGCTGCGCTGCGCGCAGTCGTCGTGCCACGCCGATCAGACCCGGGCCGGCGGGCTCGTCCTCAACGGCGACGACGTCTATGACGAGCTGGTCGGCGTTGCCGCGACCAACCTCGCGGCGCGCGAGGCCGGCGCGCTGCGCGTGATCCCGGGCTCGCCCGAGGCGAGCTTCCTGGTGCGCAAGCTCACCGGCGACCTCGGGCCCGACGAGGGGCTGCCGATGCCGTTCGGCGGCGCCGCGCTCCCGGCGGAGGAGATCGAGCGCATCCGGAGCTGGATCGCCGGCGGCGCGCCCGCGGAGTGAAGCGGGCGGGGCGGGGCCGCCGCTCAGGGCACGACGCGATTGCCGCGGACGCTGTCCGGTGGCGCACCGTCGACGGCGGCCTCCGCCACGAAGCTCGCGGCGATCGGCGCGCCGGTCTCCGACGTGTTCCGCGCCTCGACCACCGACCGGACCTCGCAGTCCTCGGCTCGCCCCTGGGCCACCACGACGCCGCCGAGCAAGGTGATCGGGCTGCTCGATCCGACGATCACGTTCTCTTCGAGCGCGAGATCCTCGACGCCCGAGCTGCGCGCGTCGTCCTCGGTCTCGTTGACCGAGCAGCCCTGGACCGACACCGCGATCGGTGCGTGGATCGTGCTGCCGCGCAGGGTCACGCCGCTGAGCCGGTTGTCCACCAGGTCGGCGGGACGACGGTAGCCGGGGAACTCGATGGAGCCGGCGAGGAAGTCGCCGCCCAGCGGGAGGCTCGACGCGAGCGCGCCGGCGAGAACGACGCCGACCCGTTCCGCGGTGATGCTCTCGCCCTCGAAGCGGACGTTGCGCAGCCGGTTGCCCGCCGTCGTTCCGGCGGTCTCGAAGCTGGAACCCGCCGCGACGAGGAGGCCGGTCTGGCGGACGTCCCAGACGTTGCGTCGCAAGACCACGCCGTCGATCGTGCTGCGCTCGACCCGGCACGGGCCGCAGCGCTCGGCGTCGCCAGCGACGAGCAGCATCCCGGTGGCGAGCCCGGAGACGGTGTTGTCCTCGAGCGTCAGCTCGGCGAAGAGATCGTCGAACGATTCGCCCCCGACGAGGATCTCGCCGCCGGTCAAGAAGAAGCCGGTATTGCTGCGCGCGAGGTCGCGCGGCGCCGTGATCAGGTTGCCGGCGAAGCGTGTGCGCTCGATCCGGTTCCGCGCCGTCCGGCCGGTGGCGAGCGGCTGCGTGGTGGAGACGAGGATGCCGACGTCGAGCGGGGTCTCGACGACGTTGTCGATCACCTCGAGGTCGACGAGCGCGTTGTCCTCCGTGCTCGCCTCCAGCGACGCTTGCCCGGCGAACGCGAGGATCGCCGTCAGCGGCCGTACGGTCCTGTTGCGCGCGATCGAGACGTCTTCGACCAGGCAGTCACGCACGATCCGTCCCGCTCCGAAGGCCGATCCGGCGACACGAAGATCCCGGCGTGGACGTCGCGCAGGGTGTTCTCCTCGATGGCGACGTCGCGGAGCCGGCTCGACGCGGCGTTCGCTCCGGCGATCACGATGATCCCGTCCGAGAAGCTGCGCGGCCCAGCCCGTCGACCGTGTTCGCGAATACCCGGATACCCGAGGCGGCTCCTCCCGGCGGCGCGGTGAAGACGATCGTCGCACCGGGGAACCTCTCCACCGTGAGATGATGGACGCGCACCCCGGTCGCGGCGCTGACGAGCAACGGCGCGATCGAGCGGGTGGCGAGCTCCACGTCGGTGATCCACAACGTCTCCGTCGAGCTCTCTTGAGGCTCGCTACCGAGCAGCGAGCCGTCGATCGTCGCACCGCTGCCGTCGATCTCGTCGCCCGCTCCGATGAGTGGCGGCAGGACCGAGACGACTCGCTCCGCTCGGCGGTGCACGGCGACGCGCAGGCCCGGCGCGAAGCGGATAGAGTCGGCGCTGCGGGCGCCCGGCGTGCCGCTGATCGCCGCCCGCTCGGTGCGGTCGAGAGCTTCGAGCGAGAGCGTGCCGCTCGCCAGCTCGATCG
This sequence comes from Deltaproteobacteria bacterium, assembly GCA_016874715.1. Taxonomy (GTDB): domain Bacteria; phylum Desulfobacterota; class Binatia; order UBA12015; family UBA12015; genus VGTK01. Next base: position 10,493 of record VGTK01000074.1, read on the forward strand.
CTTCGCCGAGGCTCAGTCGCCCGTCGCCTACGGCGCCCAGGTCGTCGGGGTCGTCGACGATGAGGACGGAATCCGTCGCGCCGCGGTCGCCGCACGCGAGCTGCACGAGGACGAGGCACGCCGCGGCGAACCTCGTGATCGCGGACGCTGGTTCGTTCGTGCGCAACTCGACGCTCCGTGCCGGAAGCTGGCACGAGCGACGCCGGGGGCGCAAGCCCGATGCGCCCCCGATGCGCACGCAGGCCCGTTGCGCACGCTGTGAGCGCCGATCGCTTCCTCGCGGCCGTGCGGGCGCGCCAGGGAGCCGTCGATCGTGGCGCAGGCTCCTGCGATCGGATGTTCGCGGGCATCACCGTGCGGCGGGTTCGAAGGTCGTGCCGCGGGTGGAGCGGATCCACGCCTCGGCGACGGCGAGGTGCAGCAGAAACGCCGCCACGAACGACATGAGCGAGATCGGCCGTGCCCGTTCGTCGGTGATCTCGCCCATCATCAGCCACGGAACGAAGATGAGGCGCATGGTCGCGATCCCCGTGCCGATCGCAAACGCGCGGATCATCCACTCGCGGTGTCTTGCGAAGTCGCGGTGCCGGGCGCGTCCGAGCGCGGTCGCCAGTGCGAAGAGGAACAGCACGGCGAACGGCATGACGAGGTAGACCGCTGCCGCACCGTGGAAAGGGAACAGGATCGTCATCGCGATCGCCGTGATGCCGGCGACGACTCCGGACACGATCGCGACTCGCCCCGTTGCGCGGTGCGCGGCAGGCCAGCGGGAACGCACCTGCCCCACGAACTGCAGCATGCCGCAAGCGAGATAGACCGCTCCCGCGACGACGTGCGCGCCGATGATCAGCGGGTACCGGAGAAAACCGGGGTTGTAGTGGTCCGCGCCGAGGAAGTGCTCGAACGACAGCGCGATGCCGAGCAGAGCGAGCGCGGCAGTCACCGCTACGACCAGGCTCTTCGAGGTCGCCACCTCCGCCGGGCCATACACTGCTCGTCGGCCGCGTCCAACTCCCGGCCGCGCTCGTCGCCGGAGAATGGCGAGTTGCGGTGGTGCGCGACCGCCTCGTGCATTGGTCGACCCGATCGTTGTTCTCGCGTCGCCGGTCGGCGTGGCCGCACGACGCGACGAGAGCCAGCTCGGCAGCCCTGTCAGGGCGTGCGCCATTCGAGTGCCGTGAAGCGGGCGAAGTCGGTGTCGTACGAAACCCAGGTGCAGCCGTGCTCGATGGCCAGTGCCGCGTGATACGCGTCCGCGACGAGTCCACCGGTCGCCCCGTGTTCGCGGCACAGGCTGGTGAAGATGCCCAGGTAACGTGGGCCAGGTCGCACCAGCCGGGAGGTCGGTCGCGCGATCAGCTCGTCGAGGAAGCTCAGTGCCTCGTCGATCGTCGAGGGGGACGAGAAGATGCGCGGGTTGGTCACGACACGAACGAACCCGGCGACTACCAGCTCGGACAGAGCGAAGGCCCGCGGGGCCGTCGCGAGATCCCGGAGCCACCCGGCCGCGGCGGCTTGCTGGTGCAGATGCCCTCGGTGGGCGTACACGAGGACGTTGACGTCGGGCATCAACACCGGGACGTCAGCGACCCATCTAGCGCCCCGTCAGCGAAGTCGCTCCCGTATCCGGGGCGCGCTCGGGAAGAGATCCTCGAGCCTCGCGCCGATCCCCGCCGCCAGCTCGCCCGGCTGCGGTCCGAGGACGCAGAGCAGGTATGCGGCGGCCTTTCGGAGCTCGCGCAGGTCCTGCTCGCAGAGCTCTCGCCAGGCCTCGTCCGAAGCGGTATCGGCGCGACCTGCGGCGCGCTCGAAGTCGATCGGGTACACGCCGATGGGCGACGTCGAGACGATCACGTTGTGGAGATAGAGGTCACCGTGGACGAGGCCGGCGCGGTGCAGGGTGGTGAGCTGTCCGTGGAGGACCTCGAAGAGTCGCCAGAGCCCGATCCGGCTGGCGACGGGCATCTGCTCGGCGACCCGGAGATTCGCCTCGGGCGGGTCGAGCTCGAGCGGCGCCAGCTTGTCGAGCGAATGCCCCGGAACGAAGCAGCTGCGGAACGAGGTCCGTGTGCAGCCGATCGGCGGCGGGATCGGCAGGATCTCGGCGGCGCGCTGGTGGCGGCGCAGCTCCTGGCCGGGGTCCTGGTGGAAGCAGGTGGGGTAGTACGTCTTCCGGAAGTGCACCGGGTACTCCCGCGCGAGCGGGTATCGATCGAGGGTGTCCTTGCCGGCGATGACCAGCTCGCCCTGGATCAGCGGTTCTCCGTTCGCGAGCTTCTCCGAAAGCCGCCGCATGACGAAGTCGTGCTCGGGCGGCTGCGCGATGAGGGGAGCGAGAGCTTCCTGGAGCTCGATCGCGTGGACCGGCGTCACGCGAACGCGGTTGGGCGCGGCAGGAGGCATCGTCGTCCGCGGGGCCGTCGAGCCCCGCTCGACCCCTCTATCGCGAAGGCGGCGGCGGCGAAAGCGCGGCACGAGCGCCGGGCGCCACGATCGAGCGGGGACTCGAGCACGCGGGCGCGTCGATCGCCGTGTCGTCTCCGGGATGGATGGCGAAGTGATCCGCCACCGCCCTGCGAGGCTCGATCGCGCGCGGCACCGGCGCACGTTCGGTCCTTCCGCTGCGGCTCGGCTCGCGATAGACCGCCGCGATGACGACGCTCCGGACGGCGCTCGGCGCTAGTGTCCTCCGCACGGTCACGTTCCTGATCGGAACTCTCGCCCTCACGGCCATCGTCGGGTGCTCGGACTCCGCGCGCTCCGGTCCTGAGGGAGGCGGCGTCGTGACGGGACGGATCATCGGCGGGGACGGCTCCCCGCTGGGCGGTGTCATGGTGAGCGCGCTCGACGACGGCGCGGCGAAGTCCGTCACGGTGTTCACCGACGGCGACGGTCGCTACGAGCTGCCCGCGCTGCGGCCGCGAACGTACCGCCTGCGCGCACGGCGCATCGGCTTCGCCGACCAGGTGCAGAGCGGGGTGGAGGTCGGTGCGACGAGCGGGCCGGTGGTCGACTTCACGCTGTCGGCGACCGCGAATCTCAACGATCAGCTGCCGGGTTCGTACTACTACTCGCTCCTCGAGTGGCCGTCGGAGAAGGTCAAGGGCGATTTCACGCGCGCGTGCGCGAACTGCCACCCGATCGGCTTCCACTCGTTCCGCGAGGGGCACAGCGAAGAGGCGTGGCGTGACATCGTGGCGCGCATGACGAAGTACGGCGGCGTTCCGTTCTTCGACGAGACGCGGCCTCTCCTGCTGCCGACGTTGCTGCGCGCTTTCGGCCCGGGCGCGCCGGCGCCGCAGTTCACGGCGCCGCGTCCGCCGACCGGGGACGCGACGCGCGCGATCGTCACGGAGTGGGAGATCGATCCCGAGCGCCGCCCCGGATGCCACGACCTCGAGCTCGACGCCGATGGCGTGGTCTACATGGTCTCCGGAGGATACATCCTCGATCCGCGCACCGACGAGCGGCGGCGTTTCGAGATTCCCGGTGGCGGACACTCGGTCGAGCGCGCGGCCGACGGCGCGATGTGGATCACGGCGCCCGGTCCCGAGACGCTCATCCGCTACGACGTCGCGACCGGCGAGTCGGTCTCGTACCCGCACCCGCGCATCGGCGAAGACCTCGGCTCGTATCCGCACACGCTGCGCTTCGACGATCGCGGCGTGATCTGGGAGACCCTGACGCGCTCCAACCACGTCGCGAGCTTCGACCCGGCGACGGCGCAGTTCCGGTACTACCGCCTGCCGCCGGCGGACCCGAAGGAGAGCGGGCTGCCGATCCCCGTCGCCTACGGGATCGACGTCGCGCCCGACCAGAGTGTGTGGTGGTCGCAGCTCTTCGGGCACCGGATCGGCGTCATCCGACCGGACACCGGTGAGATGCGCTCCTGGCGGACTCCCTTCGACGGCCCGCGCCGGCTCTTCGTGGGACCGGACAACATCGTGTGGGTGCCCGGCTACGGCGCCTCCGTGCTCGGTCGCTTCGATCCACGGAGCGAGGATTGGCGCGTCTACCCGCTGCCGACCGAGCCGCGAGGCAGCGAGCTGCCGTACGCGATCACCGTCGATCGTCGGAGCGGCGACGTCTGGATCACCGGTGCGAACTCGGACACCTTGATCCGCTTCCGCCCGTCGACCGAGCAGTGGACCGTCTTCCCGCTGCCGACGCCGGTCGACTTCACGCGCGAGATCGAGTTCGATGACGAGGGCAACGTCTGGACGTGCACGTCCGACGCCGAGATCGGCGAGGGGCTGCCGGGAACCGGTCGGCTGATCCGGCTCCAGCTCCTCGAGCGCGAGGGACGCTGCGGCGACGGCGTCGTGCAGCTCGGCGAGGAGTGCGACGACGGCAACGCCGAGAGCTGCGACGGCTGCTCCGACGCGTGTCGCGTGGAGACCGGCTGTGGCGACGGCGCCGTGTGCGGTGTCGAGAGCTGCGACGACGGCAACCGCGACGGTTGCGACGGCTGCTCGTCCACCTGCCAGCCCGAGGCTGGCGGGCGCTGCGGTGACGGCGAGCTGCGCGCCGATTGTGGCGAGGAGTGCGAACCCGGAGTGGCGGGTGCCGATCCCGGCACCTGCACGCCCCAGTGCCGCCGCATCCCGACCTGCGGCGACGGCTTCCTCGATCGTGGCGAGGAGTGCGACGACGGCAACCGAGCCGGCTGCGACGACTGCTCGTCGACGTGCCGTGCCGACATCGGCTGCGGTGACGGTGACGTGTGCGCCGGCGAGGCGTGCGACGACCGCAACGCGGTGAGCTGCGACGGCTGCTCGTCGGTGTGTCTGGTCGAGCCCGGTGCCCTGTGCGGCGACGGTGCAGTACGCACGGACTGCGGCGAGGAGTGCGATCCACCGGGCACCTCGCCAGGCGATGGCCTGGTGTGCTCACTCCATTGCCGCGCGGGCGACGGCTCGCTGGGCGTGCGCCGCTTCAGCTTCGGTGGCTCGCTGTACTCTTCGTCGCTCGGACCCGACACGCTGCTCGGCGACCTCTCCGGCGTGTTCGAGATCGAGGCGGCAGCGCCGGACGGCAACGGCGTCGCCGCGCTGGCCAGCGGACCGGCGGTGTACTCGGCCGCGATCCTCGGCGGCAGCTACGGCACCTACTGCGTGCGCGTCGCGGGATGCACGGGCATCGTCGACTGCGACGGCGGCACGCAGGTCGGCGTGTCGACCGTGCAGGACAGCGCCGGTCCGGGCATCCAGGGTCTGCCGACGGTCATCACGGTGGGCGCGGGCGCCGCCGGCCCTGCCGGCAGCGCGGTGCTCGACTGCATGCAGTCGTACGTGCAGCTCCTTGCGGGCGAAGGCACCGACTGCCCGGCGGCGAGCTATCCGCCCGCGAGCCGGGTCGTGTACACCTCGGGCCGGACGGACGGGCTGTTCACCAGCGCGAATCCGAAGGTCGGGACCGCCAACCTGACCGTCGAAGGCGAGCCGTTCTCGTGCTCCGCATGGCAGCGCGAGGACGGGCCGGGGGTGCTGGTCGGCATGTTCCTCGTCGAGGAAGATCGACAAGCAGGCGATCTCGCCAATGCGAACCGGCTCGACGATTGAGGCCCCGGGCATCGGTCATCTCGAAGAGACGCGCCTCGCCACCGAGTCCATCAGCGCCGCGAACGCGGTGTAGCAGCCGATGCCGAGCACGCAGACGGTGTTCTCGCGCTCGCCCATCTCCTCGATGCTCCTGGCCGCCAAGGCATCGACATCAAGCGCGAATCAGCCGCACGCCGGGGAAGTATCGGCGCAATCGGTCGAGATCCTCGACGTCCGACGTGAACACGGCGTCACCACGCTGCGCGGCGGATGCCATGACGATCGCGTCGATGGCCGTCGCTCCCGGGATGGCTGCCAGGGCTTCTCCGGCGATCTTCGCCAGGCGCTCGCCGACCGGCTCGACATCGACGCGCTCGAGGATCAGCCGGGAGCGACTGCCGCCTGTGCGCCACCACTCCGCGATCACCACCGCGGGTACGGTGATCACCGCGCGACGCTCCTGCGCAGCCACCAGCACCGCGCGCATTCGCTTGTCCCCGCGCGACAGGGCGATCAACGCCCCCGTGTCGAACGTGAGGGCCGCCACCCTCAGCGCGCTCGCGTTTGCGGCTGACTCCCGCGCCCCTTGCGCTTCGGCGCCCAGCCGAGCTCGGAGCGAATCGCGTCGAGATCGGCCTCGGTGATGTCTTCGGTGCCCAGATCTTCGAGGAGGCGAACCCCGGCCTCGGCCTGCCGCTGGCGCAGGAGGGCCTCCGACACCACGGCCGAGAGGCTGGTGCGCCGAGCTCGCGCTCGCTTCCTCGCCCAGGCCAGATCATCCCGGCTCACGGAGACGCTGATCTTCTCTGCGGTCGCCATGGCTGTGTTCCTACCAGGGTAGGATCCCGGCGGCAATCGCGGACGGCCCGACGATGCTGCCAGCTCTGCCGGTTGCGCGTCCGGCGCGGTCTCGGTCGGACCGAAGCAAGCCGGCGTGACGCGGATAGGCGTTTCCGTGAAGCGTGGCGTTGCGGATGCGGCGTGACGCGAGGTTGCATCTGGCTCGGGCCGACGAGGCGTCCATCACGCAACGATGAGCCGCCGCGCGCCCGGTGCGCCCGGCACGCGATACGCAATCCGCACGGGCGTGGAGTCCGGTCGCGTTGGTTCGGGCGGAGTCGTCACCGCAGACGCCGCGGGGCTCGCGCTTCCGGGCTACCGTCCGCGCGCGCCCGAGCACTGCACGCTGCACCGGCTCGTACACGAGCACCTGGAAACCTTTCTCGCCGAGGCGCGCGCTCGCAGCGGCGGTGACGGCCTGCCGCGCTTCGTCGAGCGCGAGCTGCGGGAGTTCCTCACGTGCGGCCGGCTCGCGAGCGGCTTCGCCCGCTTCCGGTGCGACGATTGTCGTGCCGACCTGCTGGTGGCGTTCTCCTGCAAGGGACGCGGCTTCTGCCCGTCGTGTAGCGGGCGTCGCATGGCGACTCTCGCGGCACACCTCGTCGACGATGTGCTCGGCGGCCTGCCGGTCCGGCAGTGGGTGCTCACCACGCCGCACCGGCTGCGCTACGCGCTCGCCTACGACCAGCAGCTCTGCCGGCGCGTGCTCGGGGCGTTCATTCGTGCAGTGTTGTCCTTCGAGCGACGTCGGGCGCGGCGGCGCGATGTCACCGACGGCCGCGGTGGGGCCGTCACCGCGATCCAGCGCTTCGGGTCGGCGGCGAACCTGAACGTCCACTTCCACTCGCTCGTCGTTCAGGGCGTCTTCGGCGGGGACGGCACGCGCTTCGTGCCGCTGCCGGCGCCCTCGGATCGCGACGTCTGGCGCGTTCTGACGACGGCGCGGCGGCGCATCGTGCGCATCGCCCAGGCGCAGGGCATCGACGTCGAAGGGGATGGGATCGTCGAGGGCGCTCGCCGGGACGAGCTCGCCGAGGAGTCGCCGCTGCTCGCGGGCCTCGCTGCGGCGTCAGTTGCGGGGCGCTCTGCGATCGGTGCCGACGCCGGCAGCCGAGCGCTGCGCCTCGGTCGCGCGCCGGGAGCCGTGCCCGACGACGGCTCCGGTGCGTCGTGCCAGGCGCACATCGCCGGCTTCGATCTGCACGCGGGGGTCGCCGTACCTGCCGGCGACCGAGAACGCCTCGAGCACCTGTGCCGATACGTTCTGCGACCGCCGATCGCTCAGGACTCCCTCTCGATCGCCCCGGACGGTCGCGTGCGGCTCGCGCTGCGCCGGCCGTGGCGCGACGGCACGCGCGCGCTGCTGTTCGAATCGCTCGACTTCCTCGGTCGCCTCGCTGCGTTGACGCCGAAGCCGCGCGTCAACCTGCTGCTGTACCTATGGGTTCCGCAAGCCCCCGCGCTAAGAGCGCGCACGCGCGAGACTCTTGTGACTCTTCACGGTCATGTCGCACACGCGCGCTTTCCGAGCGAGGGTGACGGTGCTGAGATTGACACTGGCCGTGCGCTTCTCGGCAACGCGCGGCGCACTCGGGACAGGCAATCCCACCTCTTCGTACACGGCCTCCAGCGTGTGCGGTACGCGACCGGGATGGGCAGGCGCGAGGCCGGGGGTTACCTGACGAAGCTTCCTTCGCGTGTGTGCAACCGGCCCGTAGCGATAGGGTTCTTGGTTACGCAGGACGTGCCAGACAAGGACGACCAGCTTTCGCGCGAGAGCCGTGACCGCAACGTTGTGTCCGCGCTTGCGCTTGACGCGGTGGTACGTGGCGGCCAGTGGGGTCGAATTCTGCGATAGGGACTGAGCTGCCTCCACCGCCAGCCAGCGCGCCGAGCTCCGACCTTGCTTGGTGATGCGGCCATGATGGCACTGGTCCCCCGACTGGCTGATGCTCGGCACCAATCCGAAGTACGCAGCGAGTTTCTCAGGTGTGGCGAAGCGAGCGATGTCGCCGATTGCGGCCAAGAGCCCGACCGCGACCGTCGTGCCAACCCCTGGGATCGTCATGAGCAGGCGCACGTCCTGCTCTGCCGCGGCGGCCGCGCGCAGTCGGGCGTCCACGGTCTCGAGGCCACGCTCGAGCTGGTCGAGCAACGCGAGGTCGCTGTCCAGCATGAGTCGCTCGGTCTCCGTGTAGTCTTGCGCGAGCAGCCAGCGGCGGCCGACAGCGCTGAACGGCTCGCAGTGCGGGCAGCGCAGCAGCTTGCGATGCAGGATGCCATGGATGGCGTTGCGCACCGCAGTACGCTTGCGAGCGAGCAGCTGGCGATGCGTCACGAGCTGGCGCAGCTCCCAGGTCTGCGTGCTCGGCATCTCCACGGCCGGGATAAAGTCCAGGCGCAGCAGCTGGGCCAGGATGTGCGCGTCCACCTTGTCCGTCTTGACTCGCGCGTGGGCGATCGCCTTCACCTGCAGGGGATTGGCAACGACGACGCGGCCTGCACGCGGCGCCAGCAACGACCACACCACCCAGGTATGGAAGGTGGCCTCCATGACAACGGCGTCGCCGGGCCCGAGCCTCTCGGCGAACGCTGCGATCGCCTCCCGTGTCACGTCAACGCGAAATTCTTTCTGCTTCTGTCCCCCTCCATCGATGCAGCAGACCTGGATGAAGCGCCAATGCAGGTCCAATCCGTAGAACATCCGCGCTCTCCGTTCCGAGTCCGGCCGTTCGGGGATCCACGACAGCTACCTATTCGCACTCGCAGTGCATCCGGGTGAGTCGTAGGGCGGCCAGTTACCACGACGGGCTCGTAGCCCATAAAGCACCCCGGCCGTCCCCAGGACGGTGGACCCCTGCCGGACTCTGGCCTTGCTGCCACCGTCCCTCCCATGCCCGGCTATGCGATGAAACGCCTCGCTGGAGAGAGCGGCAAGTGGCTCGCCCGAGTCCTTCGTGAGAACACACCGGACCGAACCCATACCGGTTACCACGGTGTGTTCGCGCCCCATGCGGCACGGCGGCGCGCCGCGGTGGCGCGTGCGCGCGAGGTTGCTGAAGGCCCCGCCGGGAACGGATCTCTTCCTGGTCCCCCCGCAGGGGTTCCGTCCCGGCCCGAGGCCGGCCGATCGCCACCGATCGATGAAGGGGCAGGGGCGGCAATGCCGCGCAAGAACGGCTGGGTCCGCTGGGCCGACCTGCTGCGCCGGGTGTTCGAGATCGACGTCTTGCACTGCGCGCGCTGCGGAGGGCAGCTGCGTTCGTCGCGGCGATCGACGACCCGGAGGTGGTCCGGCGGATCCTCGGCCATCTCGGACTGCCGACCTCGATCGCGCCGCCGCTGCCGGCGCGGTCACCGCCCGGGCCCACGCAGGAATCGTTCGACTGGGCGTGACGCGGGCGTCGTCATCGCGACGCGACTACCGACGTGAGGTCGGGCGGTCGTTGTGTGTCTCGTTGCCGGAGGCCGGGTCGGCCTGGGGTGCAGTCGCGCCGGGGCGAGGACGTCGCGGCCAGATTTCCGTTGACAGGCGGTTTGTCCGCTGCGTACCTTGCGGGCGCTGGGCGGGCCCCAGTCCGGTGTGCGTGATGTCCGATAGTCTCGCGTTATGTGAAAGAGGGCGTTTATAGCGCCTATCCGCCTCACTTGCATGCTGACGTGTCTCGGCTTGATCTTCGCCGTCATCGCCCTCGAGGCCTGGCCGGTGTCGCGACTCTTCTGGTCCCGCTTCGCCGCGCAGCCGATCGGCACCGGCGAGACCGCCGCGATCGCGATCTCGTTCAGTGCCGTCGCGGTGCTGACCGGCGCCACGTGGGCAATCGCCCGGCGCTCAGCCCTCAAGAGCCTCGCGCACCTCCGTGTGTGACGCGACGGGGCTGCGCGCCCCGAACTTCCGGAGTCGCTCCCCGATCACGACCCCGAGGGCGCGGCCGACGGTCCGCGGCGTGACGAAGCCGGTCGGGCCGATCAGTCGCTCGCCGAACGCCGCCAAGCGCCGCGCGGTCACCGGGTCGCGCGCGGCCGCCGAGAGGAAGAGCCGCTCGTGTGGCAGGAGCGCCCGCCCGGTCGCGTAGCTCGCGATCATCAGATGGTGGCCGGCGAGCTCGGCGCGATGACGACGGCGATAGCGCGCGAGCGCCGGCGTGAGGTCGCGGCCCGTTGCGAGCGCGTCGGCCGTGCTCTCGACGAGCCACTCGGCGGACTGAAACGCCCAGCCGCAGCCCACCGCCCAGAGCGGGTCCGACGCCATCGCCGCGTCGCCGACGAACGCGAGCCCACGCGCTGCGGCCGGGCGCGACAGGTTCGCGAGGTCGAGCTGTCCGAGGAGCGGCGAGACGCGCGTCCCGGCAGGGAGGTTCGGCGCGAGCGGAAGATCGGCGAAGCGGCGCGCGAAGGTCGCCTCCGGATCACGCTTGAACGCCGCGACTCGATCCTGCCCGAACGCCCACGCGACCAGCGTGAGTCCGTCGTCATTGGGGTAGGCGTACGCGACATCGGGCTCGAGGAACCAGAGCTGACCGCGCGTGCCCGACGGCAGCGGCAGGTCGCGATAGTACGCGTAGTACATGGCACGCGCGTTCGGCCGGACGCGCGCCGGCACCCGCGCCAGCTCCGCGACCTTCGAACGACGCCCGTCCGCGGCGACGACGAGACGCGCCGCGATGACGCGCCGCCGGCCGTCACGCGTTTCCATCTCGACGCCGCGACACTCGCCGTCTGCGAAACGGAGTCCGCACGCGCTGGCGCCGAGCACGAGCTCGACGTTCGACTCCGCGCTCGCGAGCCCACGCGCGAGCGGGTCGAGCTTCGCGCGTTGAATGCTGTAGCCGTACGGCAGCGCGTGATCCGCGGACTCGGGCGCGACCCGGATCCATCCGAAGCGCGACCAGACGTCGAGCGCGTTCCGCACCCCGCCCGCGGCCTCGATCGCCGGCGTGAGCCCGAGACGTTCGATCGTGGGCGTCGCGCTCGGCTGGATGAAGTGCGTGCAGATGCGCTTCGACGCCTCGGGGTCGGCCTGGCGTTCGAGCAGCGCGACGCGGAGACCGCGACGAGCGAACAGCGTCGCGGCCGTGCAGCCGGCGAGACTCGCGCCGACGATTGCGACGTCGAAGCTGCCGACGTTCGCCACTGCTTCAGAAGACGGCGTACTCACCGCGCCACCTCGGCGCTCGGCGCGATCTCCAGGTACACCGACCGCTGCCCGCGCAGGTGAAAGAACGGCTCGACCACGAGCGAGAAGATCTTCCGCCCGACCCCGTAACGCCGCCGCAGCACCGCCTCGGCGGCCGACTCCTCGGCCGCCGGCAGCATCCGCGCGTGGCCCGCGACGAACGGCCCGCGGAGGCCTCCGCGCAGCGTGCACGGCGCGACCTCGACCCGTGCGTCGTTGCGAATCCGCTTCACCTTGCCGCTCGGCGTCTCGGTCTTCACGAGCAGCCGTCCGTCACGAACGGCGAACCACACCGGCGTCGGCATCCGGGTGCCGTTCCGGCGGAACGTCACGAGCTGGCAGTACTTGAACCGCGCGAACGTCTCGGAATCCATGCGGTGATCCTCCTGCCTCCATGGCGTGAGGATCGAGCGGACGACGTACGCTCGGAGCGTACGCGACCGTCAGAATGACCAGGTGACGGGGTCGACGGGCTCGTACACGCAGAGCTGGCCGGTCTTGATCGCTCCGGCCAGATGACGCCCGAGGGCCGGATGGCTGGCCTCGACGCGCGCGAGCGCGTCCCTGATCCGCTTGGTCACGGTCAGGCGGGCTCGCTCTGCCGCGGAGCCGACGCGCCGCTCGCGTCCACCGAGCCCGACCCCGGCGGCGAGCTCCTGCGTGAGGAACGCGATCTCCTCGCGCGCGGCGTCGGCTTGGCCGCGATCCGCGAAGCGTTCGGCCTCGGCGAGCGTGTCGCGCAGATCGTCGAGCCGGCGGCGATACTGCTCTCGCGCGGCGCGATCGAGCGCGGGGCCGGCATCGCCACGATCGGCACCCTCGCCGGCGTCCGGCACCGCGAGCACCGTGGCGGCGATCGGCTCGCCCGGCCGGCGCAACAGCTCCGCGATGTGCCGGAGGCCCTTGCTGTCACGGAGGCGACAGATCGTGCCTCCGAACGCGAGCGTCCAGTAGTCGCCTTCGAGCGTGAACGCGTCGTCGGTAGGAGCGCCGGCCGCCAACACGACGATCGGCGCCACGGGCCGGTCGCCGAGGAATTCGTCGAGCACTCGCACGACGGCCTCGGAATCGCCGAGCGCCGGCGGGATCACCTCGCCTTCGAGCACGACGAGGCGCGCGCCCGCGATCCGCGACGCGAGCTCGCGCGAGCGTTCGAGGTCGACCCACGTGGTGCGCCGGCGGTGCAGCACGAGCGTCGGCGTCCGGACACGCGGCAGAAGGTCCGCCACGTCGGTCTCCTTCGTCATCGCAATCAGCGCCCGCAGCCCATCGGGCGTCACGCACTCCCGAAGGAATGCCGCGTAGCGGCGGGTCTCCGCGCCGCCCGACCAGCCGCGAATCACGTGCGCCGCGGCCTCGGTCACGAGCTCCCAATCCTGGTCGGCGATGCCGAAGAGCGTCTCGAGCTGCGGCGCGACGCCGTCCGCCGCCCGTACCGACGCGCACCAGAGGAGGAGATGCGACACGCGCTCCGGATGGGCGACCGCATACGCGATCGCCGCCGGCGCCGTGTTGAGCGCCGCGAAGAGCGCGACCGGCGCGGTTGCCGTTCTCTCCACGACCGCCACGAGGTCCGCAACCAGGTCGTCGAGGCGCGCCGGCGGCGTACCGCGATCGGAGAGTCCGTGCCCCCGCGGGTCGAAGCGCACGAGCATGCGGCCGCGGCCGAGTCGCTCGAGCCAACGCCGATCGTCGGGGAGCTGCGCCTCGAGCTGAAGATGCCGGAGCGGCATCGGCGGCATGTGCACGAGCGGAAGCCCGCTCCCCTGCCGCGCGAACGCGATTCGCACCCCGTCCGCTGTGGTGACGTACTCGACCGGGGTGTCCATCCGCCCCGCACTGTAGTCGATGCCGCGGCCCGCGTCAGGCGGGCGACGTCACGCCATGAACAAGCCGCCGTTCACGTCGAGCGCGACGCCATTGGGTAGATCGTTCGCGCGGTTGCCCTTCGGACCGTAGTCGAACGCGAGGTGGCGCGTGAGGCCGAGGAGGCCGGCCTTGCTCGACGAGCAGGCGTAGCCGCGCATGGCGCTCTTCGACCGGCCACACCCTGCGCGCTGAGGTCGTGACCGCCCGGGCAGCCGGGGGATGCCACCGAGCAGGAGCGGCGCACCGAGAGGGCGTCCTCGAACGCTGCCTGATCGGTCAAGCCGTTCGTGCGGTCGCGCGGCGGGGGAGCTTCCAGCTCGGCCGCGGGAAGTGACAGGTGTAGCCGCCGGGCTGGCGCTCGAGGTAGTCCTGGTGCTCCGGCTCGGCCTGCCAGAACGGACCGGCTGGCGCGACCTCGGTCACGACGCGCCCCGGCCAGAGCCCCGACGCGTTCACGTCGGCGATCGTGTCCTCGGCGACCCGGCGCTGCTCTTCGGTCAGATGGTAGATGCCCGAGCGATACGACGTGCCGCGATCGTTGCCCTGTCGGTTCGGGGTCGTCGGGTCGTGGATCTGGAAGAAGAACTCGAGCAGGTCGCGGTACGAGAGCCGGTCCGGATCGAAGACCACCTCGATCGCCTCGGCGTGCGTGCCGTGGTTGCGGTAGGTCGCGTTGGGCACGTCGCCGCCGCTGTAGCCGACGCGGGTCGAGGTCACGCCCGGCAGCTTGCGGATCAGGTCCTGCATGCCCCAGAAGCAGCCGCCCGCGAGAATCGCCGTCTCTGTCTTCGCCATTCCGAGGCCTCCTGTCTCACTCTCTCTCCTATGCCGTCGGAGCCGCGGCAAGCCCCCGGACGCGGCATGATCCGCCCGTCAGGAGAGCGCCGCGAGCCACCCCGCGACCGCCGCACCGATCTCGTGCGGCGAGTCCTCCTGGATGAAGTGGATGCCCTTCACGGCCGCTTCCTGCTGGTTCGGCCACGTGCGGCAGAGCTCCAGCAGCGGACCACGCAGGATGGCGCCCGGCTCGGCCACGATGAGCAGCTTCGGGATCGGGCTCTGCGCGAGCCAGTCCGCGTAGTCCTGGACGATCTTCACGACGTGAGCATAGTCACCATGAACGGCCGATTTGTCAGAATGCCTCTTCTCGGAAGCTGGAAGTCGAGGCTGTCAGCCGAGCCAGATCCCTCCTATCCCGCGTACGGCCTCCCGGGCAACCGGAAAGGCGGCGGGACCACCACCGTAGGGAGATCTGGCGCTCGGCTACAAGCAGCTCATGCGTGTCGAGCAGTGCTGGCGCAGCCTCAAGAGCGGACTGCGGGTGCGCCCGGTCTTCCACTGGCGCCCCTGGCGCATTCAGGCGCACGTCGGAATCT
>VGTK01000075.1 GCA_016874715.1 Deltaproteobacteria bacterium
TGCCGGGCAGCGCGCGCGCGGCCGGCGTCGTCGCCGCCGACCACCCACTCGCCGCCCGGGCCGGCCTCGCGATCCTCGAGCGCGGCGGATCGGCGATCGACGCCGCGGTCGCGACGGCGCTCGCCGTCTGCGTCGTCCACCCGACCTCGTGCGGCATCGGTGGCGGCGGCTTCATGGTGATCCACGACGCCGCGGCGGCAAGCACGGTCGCGCTCGACTACCGCGAGACCGCGCCGGCCGCGTCGAAGCCCGCCCTTTACGAGGAGAACGGCGTGTACCTGCCGGTGCGGAGCCGTCGCGGTGCGCTCGCGGTCGGCGTGCCGGGCGAGGTTGCCGGACTCGCGGCGGCGCATGCCCGATTCGGGCGCCTGCCGTGGCGCGACCTGGTCGAGCCGGCGATCCGGCTCGCACGCGACGGCTTCCCGGTGTCGCAGCATCTCGCTGGACGCATCGCGGACCAGGCCGAGGCGCTGGCCAAAGACCTGGAGCTGCGATCGATCTACCTCGACCCGACCGGCGCGCCCTGGACCGCAGGCGCAGTGCTGCGGTCGCCGCACCTCGCCGAGACGCTCGAGCACGTCGCGGCGGGCGGATCGCGCGCGTTCTACGAAGGTGACGTCGCCGACGCGATCGTTGCCACCGTGCGCGCCGGCGGCGGCGCCATGACCGCACAGGACCTCGTCGACTACCGGCCGGTGTGGCGGTCGCCGCTCGAGGTCGGCTATCGCGGCGCGCAGGTGTACACGATGCCGCCGCCGAGCAGCGGAGGCCCGGCGCTGGTGCTCGCCCTCCGCACGCTCTCCCGCTACGACGTCGAAGCCCTCGGCGTCGCCTCGCCCACGCGCTTCCACCTGTTCGCCGAGATCTTCAAGCACGCCTTCGCGCAGCGGGCGCGCATCGCGGGCGACCCCGCGTTCGACCCGAGCCTGCCCCCGCCCGGTGCGGCACCGCTCGCGGGCCGGATCCACGCAACGCACACGATGCCGCCGGAAGCCTACGGCACGACGGAGCCCACGCCGGCCAATGGCGGCACCTCGCATCTTTCGGTAATCGCTCCCGACGGGTCGGCAGTCGCGTGCACGACGACCATCAACACCGCGTTCGGCGCGGTGATCGGCGTACCGGGGACCGGCATCGTGCTCAACAACGAGATGGACGACTTCAGCTTCGACAGCCCCAACGCGTTCGGCCTGGCCCCGGGCAGGACGAACCGTGTCGCACCGGGAAAGCGTCCCGCAAGCAGCATGGCACCGACCGTCGCCGTGCGCGCGGGCCGCGCGGTGGTCGCCGTCGGCGCGTCGGGCGGGCCGCTGATCGTGAGCGCGACCATCATGGTGCTGAGCAACGTGCTCGACTTCGGCCTGTCTCCGGAAGCCGCGGTGGCCGCCCCGCGCGTGCACCACCAGTGGCAGCCGAACGCCCTGCTGGTCGAGCCCGGCGTGCGCGGCATCGATCGCGACGCGCTGGCACGGCTCGGGCACGAGCTGCGCGAGTTCCCGGCGATCGCGGCGGTATCGCTCGCCACGGACCTGCCCGGTCGGGCTGGTGGCGCGGGCGACCCGCGCAAGGGCGGCGGTGCGGTCACCGCCGCCCTGCAGCATGCGCACGCGCCGATCGCGTCGGCCGCGGTGGTGGCGAGATGAGCAGGGCGAGGTGAGCAGATGGACCAGCAGCAGGCCGAACCAGTCGTCTCCGTCATCGTCCCGACGCGCAACCGTGCACGCAGCCTGCGTCTGCTGCTCGAGAGCTTCGAGCGCCTCGTCGCACCTCCGGTGCGGTACGAGATCGTCATCGCGGACAACGGCTCCGACGACGAGACGCCGAAGATCCTCGCACAGTGGCGCGCCGCGCGCCCCGACAGGCACGTCGTCCGTGTCATGAAGCCGGGCAAGTCACGGGCGGTGAACGCCGCGATCGCGCAGTCGAAGGGACAGCTGCTCGCGTTCCTGGACGACGACGTCGTTGCCGAGCCGCGCTGGCTCGCCGAGGTCTGGGACTACTTCACGCGGCACGACTGCTTCGCGGCGCAGGGCTCGGTCGTGTGGCCCGACGAGGCGATGAACGACCCCGCGCTGTACGCCCTGCTCGACCGCTATCGCACCATCGTCCACATCGACCTCGACCCCGACACGGTGCGCACCAAGCTCACGGGCGCGAACATGACGATCCGCCGCCACGCGTTCGCGGTGGTCGGGCTCTTCAACGAGAAGATCGGTCCGGGCGCCGCCGGTCTCAGCGAGGACAACGAGCTCGCGGACCGCATCCGCGCACACGGCGGCTGGATCGGCTACATGAAGAGCGCGCGCGTGGTCCACGAGATCGAGCCGAGTCGCCTCACCGAGGAGTACTTCGAGGAGTACCACCGCCGGCAGGGACGCAGCCGCTACGCCTACAAGCACAACAAGGTGCTGACGAGCATCTTACCCAACATGCTCAAGGCGTGCTTCAACTACGCCGTGTACAGCCTCGTCGGCGACATCCGGAAGAAGTACCGCGCGAAGGGGCGCTTCTACCACTACAGCGAGATGCTGGTGCTGGCGCGCAAGCAGCGCGCGCACCGCCCGGCGAACGCGCGCGCCTGATCTTCGTGCTCTCGGTGGTCGTACCGGCGCACGATGCGGCCCCATACCTGGCCGCGGCGCTCGACAGCGTGCTCGCCGAGCTGCCTGCGGGCAGCGAGGTGATCGTCGTCGACGACGCTTCGCACGACGCGACGCCGGAAATCCTCGCCCGCTACGCGGACCGCGTCCGGGTCGTTCATCACCAGACCGCCGGTGGACCGGGGCGCGCGCGCAACGCGGGCGTCGCGGTCGCGAGCGGCGACGTGCTGGCCTTCCTCGATGCCGACGACCTCGCCCTGCCCGGCCGCTTCACCACGCTGCTGGAACTGCTCGACGCGGACCCGGCGCTCGAGCTCGCGTTCGGCAACGGCATCAAGATCTACGAAGGATCCGACCGCGTCCGTCCGGTGATCCGGCGGGCGTACGCGCGCCGGCTCCGGGCGCGGGTCGGCGTCTCGGAGATGCTGCTCGGCAGCTGGCTGTATCCGCAGGCGCTGTGCGTCCGGACCGATGCGTTCCACAGGCTCGGAGGTTTCGCGCCGGAGCCGGTCGAGGACTGGGACTTCGGTCTGCGCGCCGCCCTGCGGCTGAAAGTCCGCTTCGTCGACGTGCCGGTGTTCGCCTATCGCCAGCACGCGGCCAGCCTGACGACGAAGCGGCTCGAGTTCGTCCACCTGATGCTGAGCCTACTCGAGCGCTTCGTCCGGTCGAACCCGGACCTGTCGCAGCACGTCGGGCAGACCGAGATCGACCGCGCGCTCGCGCGCTACGAGGCTCGCGCCGCGCAGCAGCACGCCCGCAGCGGCGAGCGCGACGCGGCACGGACGCTGCTGCGTCGCGCGGTCGGCCGCGACCCGTGGAGCTTGCGCTATCGGTGGCGTCTCATGAAGCTGCAGCTGGGACTCCGCCCTACCGCATGACGGCCCTGCAGCATCCGACCGTTCCGTCCGGCGACCGCCCGCCGCACGGTCTCCGTCCGCCCACGCATTCCTCGCGGCTGGATGACTGGGCAGGGCGCGCCCGCGCCGCCCGGCGGTGGCTCGAGCCGTACCTGCGCGCCGTCCTGCCACCGCTCATGCTCGCCCTGCTCTGGCTGGAGACCGCGACCATCGTCCTCGACCGCTTCCCGCTGCCGTGGGGCCATTCGTTCGGCTTCCGCAGCCTCGCCCGGAACGTCGCGATCGCGGTCGTGCTCGGACATCTCGCCGGAGCGCCGGCGCTGCAGCTCGTGCGAGCAACGCTCGCGGCACCGCTGCTCGCCTACCTCGGAGCAGCGTTCCTGTCGGTCGCGGTCAACGGCGAGTTCTGGGGCGAGGTGCGCCTGCTCGGCGTGTCGGTCGCTTTCTACGTCGCGACGCGGACCATCGCGGCGCACCGACCCGGCTCGGTGCAGCTCCTCCACTGGCTGGGCATTCTGGTCACCCTGCAGCTGCTCCGCGAGTTCCTCAACCAGCCACAGCTGCTCTTGCTGCGCGAGGACCTGCGCAACACCCTCGTCAGCGACCACCCCAACTCGGTCGGCTACACGCTCGCGGTGCTGCTACCCCTCTTCCTCGGCGTGGCGCTCGGGCCGTCGGGCAAGTCGCTGCCCAAGCTCTACGCGCTGCTCGCACCCCTCGGGCTGCTGATCACCTTCTCGCGCTCGGCGTGGGCGACCGCCGTGCTCGGCGTCCTGGTGATGCTGGTCGCACTGCGGCGGCGCATGCGTACCGCGCGTCAGACCGCGCTGCTGTTCGGCACGGTGGCGCTCGCCACCGTGGTGGTCCTGTCGGTCATCTCCCTGTCGAGCGACCGGACGCACGCCGACCTGCAGCGCCTCCGCATCCTCAACGCGTCGCTGTCGCTGTTCCACGACCACTGGCTGGTCGGGGTCGGGTTCGGCGGGCCGAACTTCAAGGACGCGTTTCCCGCCCGCTATCTCGAGATGTACGGCGAGGGACTGTTCCTCTTCCACTCGCACAACGCCGTCGTCGAAGTGCTCGCGTGCACCGGGCTCGTCGGTGCAGCCGCCGCAGCCTGGCTCGTCTGGCGGCTCGGCCGCCTCGCGCGGCGCGCGCTGCACGCCGCCCCGGCCGCGTCGTCGAGCGAGGGGATCGGCATGGCGGTGTCGATCGCGGTCTTTCTCGTGATGGGCCTCTTCGACGTTCCGGCGACGCATCCGAAGCTGATGCTGGTCTTCGCGGCGACGCTGGCGTTCATCGAGACCCGTACCGAGGAGCTCGAGCGCGCTCACGAGACCGACGTCGCTCAGCGTCCCGCGTAGCGGACGAGCGCGCGCCGCCAGCGGTAGCGCAGCCGCGTGGGCGCGAGCGCGACCGCACGCGTCCAGGCATCGAGCGCGCCGTCGCGCTCGCCATCCGCGAGGCGGAGCCTCGCCACGCGCGCCAGCTGGCTGGCCCGCGCCGCGCGGAGCCGCGCCGCGCCGACCTGGCGCGCGGCCTCGGGATGCGCCTCGACGAAACGCTCGAGCAGGGCCACGAGGAACTCGCCGTACTCGCGCCTGCGCGACGACACGCTCGCCGGGTTCTGCCGGTACGCGAAGACCTCGCGGTCGACGTACGCCATGCGGAGCGCGAGTGCCGCCCGCAGGGCGAAGTCCCAGTCCTCGCCGCGCTCCGCGACGAACCCGCCGAGGGAGAGAAAGCGCTCGCGCCGGATGCTCGTCGCCTGCGGATAGACGACGCCGCCGCGCAGCATCTCGGCGAGATCGCAGCGCGCGCGGAGCCGCCTGGCCTGGCGTGGACCGATCACCGGCCCCAGGCGGCGGCCAGCCGAGTCGCAGCGCGCCCCGTTGCCGAACACGAGATCGATCTCCGGCCGGGCGTCGAGGACCTGCTGCAGCAGGGCGAAGCGCCCGGGCAGCACCAGATCGTCCGCGTCGTGGAATGCGAGAACATCACCCGACGCTGCCTGCGCACCCGCGTTGCGCGCGCGGCCCGGCCCGGTCGGGGCTTCGTTTCGCAGGACGGCGACGCGGGGACCGTGGCGCCGCGCGACCTCGCCGGTCCGGTCGCGCGACCCGTCGTCGACGACGATCACCTCGGCATCGGTGGGTGCCTCGCGCAGCACCGAGTCGAGCGCCGCGTCGAGGAACGGCTCGGCGTCGTAGGCCGCGATGACCACCGAGAGCTGCACCTCGGCAGCTTGGCCTGCGCGGCGCCGCCCGGCAACCGACCGACCCGCTGGCGCACCGCGACCCGAAAGCCCCGCTGTCCGGCGACGTCGATGGAGCTGCTTGCCGACCGTCTCCCTCCACCCCACGACACCCGGTGGCGCATCCGCGCCGCCAGACGCATCCCCCTTGCGCCGCGCGGAGCCGTCGCACGGGACGCTGCGCGCGGTCGCGCGGTCGGCACGGCTCTCCGCACGTTCCGCATGGCGCCCCGCCGTCGAGATCGGCCTGGCCATCCTGGGGGTCGCGCTCCTGTTCCGCCGCATCCCCCTGCCCGGCGGACTCGACTTCGGCTACCGCAGCTGGGCGCGCAACGTCGCCCTCCTCGTCTTGGTCGGCACGCTCGCCGGTGCGCCCGGTGTCGTGCTCGCGCGCTCGCGCATCGCCGCAGCACTGCTCGGCCTGACGCTCGTCGCGACCGCCTCGGTGGTGAGTGCCGGCGGGCGCACCACCGCGGTGTCCACCCTCTGGGTCGCACTCGGCGTGTTCCACGCAGCGCGTGCCGTCGCCACCGACGAGCGCGGGCGCGTCCGCCTTCTGCACGGCCTGGGTCTGCTCTGCGTCGCCGTGCTCGCCCGCGAGCTGTGGCACGAGCCGCTGCTCCTCCTGCTCCGCGAGGAGCGTCGCCACGCGCTCGTCACCGATCACCCGAACACGCTGGGCTTCGCGATGGCGCTGCTCGTACCCGTGCTGCTCGGGGCGGCTGCACGCCGGCACCTGCGCGCCGCGGCGTGTCTCTATGCGGCCGCGGGCAGCGCGGTCCTGCTCGCCACGTTCTCGCGCGCCGCGTGGCTCGCGCTCGGCGGCGCCGTGCTCGCACTCGCGCTGGCCACGTTGAGCCCGCGCGCGGGGCGCGGACACCTGCGTGGGAAGAGGCCCTCGTCACGCGCGCGGGTCGAGATCGCCGCCCTCGCAGCCCTGGTGCTGCTACTCGCCGCCGGCATGCTGTCACGCGACCGTGCAGGCGGCGACGCGCAGCGGCTCCGCATCCTCGACACGTCGTGGTCGATCTTCCTCGAGCACTGGCCGCTCGGTGTCGGCTTCGGCAGCGGCAACCTCGAACTGCACTTTCCCGCGCGGTACCTCGAGCGTCACGGCGAGAGCCTGTTCCTCTTTCACAGCCACGACCTGTACCTCGACGTCCTCACCGGCGCCGGCGTCGCCGGCGGGATCGCCGCGCTCGCGCTGCTGACCAGCCTCGCGCGCGTCGCGTGGCAGGGTCTCGCCGCCGCAACCCACCGCGCCGCCCGGCTCGAGGCCGCGGGCCACGCGACGGCGCTCGGAGTGTTCCTGCTCCTCGGCCTCGTCGACACGCCGCTCTATCACGGGCGCCTGCTGCTGCTCACCGTCGTTCTGTGGGCGATGCTCGACGCGTCCACGGAGTGCGCAGTTCGGTCGCACGAGCCCAAGAATGCGGCATCGTCGCACGCCCGGGCGGGCGATGAGCCTGATGCCGCCGAGCGTCGACGACGGCATCGCCCTTGCTGGAGTACCCGTCAAACCCGTGTGAGGCCTCGGACCGCGACCACGGATGGTCCGTGATACGTGCGGAGGCTCACACAAGCTTGGCAGCCGGTAGCCTTCCCTCCGCTACCGGCTGCTTTGCGTTCGGGCGCCGGATCCTCCGGACGATCCGCTTGCGCCGCACGGAGTGTGCAGGCTGGTCGCTCCGCCGATGGGGCGACCACGACGCCCTCCGATGCGAACGACGCAGTCGTGGTCCACCTCGCGCGGAGCCGCGTGCTTTCGTTCTTCCGCAGGCGACCGCGCGCTTCCGGCTACCGATCCCGCCCGACCGAGCCAGCCGATCGGCGCCATCAGCGGCCGGGGTAGCGGGTCGCGCGGCTTGCGAGCCCGGGAGCGGATTCGTAGTATCCTCCAACGTCGTTTTCCCATGACGAAACCGCCGATCGGGCGCGTCACGCGCAGCCGTGAGGAGTCGACGATGTCAGCTGCCACCATCGATCTCGCCACCGCCAGGGCCGCGGGTGTACCCGCCGAGATTGCCGTGTTTTCCTACTACCGAAACGCGGAGCAGCACGGTGCGAACCTGCTCTTCCGGCTCCTCAAGCACCTGGACGATCCCGACGCGCAGATCGCGCTGTCACAGCACCTCGCCGACGAGACGCGCCACGCGTGGCTGTGGACCGAGCGCATCGTACGCGCGGGCGCCAAGCCGCTCGTCGTCTGCGACGGCTATCAGGTCCGCATGGGACGCCAGGCCGGCATGCCACGCGACGTGCTCGACCTGCTGGCGCTGACCGTCGTCGTCGAGCAGCGAGCGTTGCGCCGCTACCAGCACCACCTCCGCCGCCCGAACCTCGACCCGGACACCGAGGACGTGCTCAAGAACGTCACCAAGGACGAGGCCTGGCACATCGACTGGATCCGCAAGCTCGGGCGCGCGACGGCAGAAGAGCGCGGCGAGGCGAAGCGCTTCGACGACGCGATCGCGCGCTACCGCGCGGTCGATCGCGAGGTCGTCGAGCACCTCGAGGCGGCGGAGCAGGAGCTGTCCGGAGGCGCGACCGTCGACTGACGCCCGCACCGGCCCTGCCGGCTGCAACCGGCAGGGCGTTCCATCTGCCGGTTGCAGCCGGCAGGGCGTTCCATCTGCCGGTTGCAGCGCTCCACCGACCATGTGGGAACCAGGACGCGCCTGGCCTCTCGACCTGACGCGCCGCGCGCAGCAAGATACCGGTGATGCGATTCAACCCGCGCCGCCCGAAGGCGCCCGCCCCCCCCGCGTCAGCGAAGACCTACGACGAGATCTTCGCCGCCGCGAAGCGCGATCAGCTCGCGCGCGGGCAGGATTACCGCGCCCGCTCGCTCGCGTTGCACGGCTGGATCTGCGCGAAGTGCGCGCGCGAGTTCGAGGAGGCCGACCTGCACCTCCTCACCGTCCATCACAAGGACGGCAACCACGACAACAATCCCGCCGACGGCAGCAACTGGGAGAACCTCTGCACCTACTGCCACGATGCGGAGCACTCGCCGGGGCTGCTGGGCGACTACCTGACGGGCCGCGACGCGAAGCCCGGCAAGCGGTGAACGCGGTCGCCGGGATCGTGCTCGCGGGCGGCGCGTCGCGCCGCATGGGTGAGCCGAAGGCGGGCCTCGCGCACGCGGGCCGCACCTTCCTCGCCCGCGTCGTCGGCGCACTGCGCGACGGCGGGATCGCCGACGTGATCATCGTGTCCGGCCACGCGCACGACGCCGTGCTCGCGGCGCGGCCGCCCGGCGACCTGACCGAGGTGGTGCAGAACCCGCATCCCGACCGCGGGCAGCTCTCGTCGCTCAAGGTCGCGCTCGGGGCGCTGCGCCCGCGGCGCCCGCGCCCGGACGCGGCGCTCGTCGCGCTGGTGGACCACCCCGCCATCTCCGCCGCGACGGTGCACCACCTGGTCGACGCATGGCTCGCGGTGCGCCCCGCCGTCGCCGCGGGTCCTGCGCCCGCGATCGTCGTTCCGACGTACGGCGGACGCCGCGGACATCCCGTGCTGTTCGCCGCGAGCGTGTGGGCCGAGCTGCTCGCGACACCTGACGAAGACGGCGCGCGCGCGGTCGTGCGCGCGCATCCGTCGCGCGTGCTCGAGGTCGCCGTCGACGACCCGGGCGTGCGCGTCGACGTCGATACGCCGGAAGACTTCCGGCGCCTGACGGCAGGCGCGACCTGACGGTCAGCCGCGGCGCGACAGCGCGACCGAAGCCGCGCGCCCGCGCCGGCGCACGTCGACGATCTCGGCGAGGATCGCGACCGCGATCTCGCCGGGAGTCTCGGCACCGATGTCGAGACCGATCGGTGCGTGCACGCGCGCCAGCCGCTCGGGATCGGCGCCCTCCTCCGCGAGACGCTCGACGATGCGCCGCACGCGGCGCCGGCTGCCGATCATGCCGAGGTACATCCAATCGACGCCGAGTGCGACGCGCAGGCAGTCGGCGTCGAGCTTGTGGCCGCGCGTGACGAGGACGATCGCGCGCCGGTCGTGTGGCGACAGCTCGGCCAGCGCCGCGCGCGGGTCGGCGACGCGGATCGCGCGCGCCTCGGGCAGCCGCGCCGGATTCGCGAACGACGCGCGGTCGTCGAGCACGACGACGGCGAAGCCCGCCGCGGGCGCGACGCGCGCGAGCGCCTGGCCGACGTGCCCCGCGCCGACGATCACCAGCTCCGGCGTCGCCACCAGCGGCTCGCCGAACAGGGCGAAGCCGCCGTCGAGCCGGTCTTCCACGGCCTCGCCGGACGCGAGCGCGCGCAACGCCAGCTCGATCGCCGCCGTGTCGAGCGCCGGGTCCCCGAGCGGCAGGCGCTGCACGCCGCGCTCGTCGACGAGCGTCTTGCGGCCGCACGGCACGGCCTGCGCGCGGGGCGCGGCGGTGACGGTGACGACCGCCGATGCCAGCGACCGCTCGTTCGCGGCATCGATCGCAGCAAACAGCTCCGCGGCCGGAACACCCCCGAAGGTGACACCGGCGCGCTCGAGGAACACGTCGAGGACGCCTCCACAGATCGACGGGCTCTCCCAGCCGTCTTCCTCGAGCAGGCTCACCTCGAGGCGCGTCGATTCGCCGGTCGCGAGCACGCGGTGCGCGCGGCTCGTGACCGCCGCCTCGCCGCAGCCGCCACCCACCGTACCGAGCTGTGCACCGGCCGGATCGATGAGAATCTTCGCGCCCGTCTTGCGCGGCGTCGAGCCACGGCCGCGAACGATCGTCCCGACCACGAGATCGCGGCCACCGCGCGCGGGGTCGCCGAGACGCCGCCGCAGCTCGGTGACGAATTCGACCAGATCCTCCACGATTCCTGTATACGTTCGAAGGATTGCATCGACCACCTGGCCCTTCCTAGAATCGGCGCCTGTCTGGAGGGCCCGTTGCACGAGATCCGATACTCCGCCCCACGATCGGTCGCCGATGCGGTCGAGCTGCTCGCCGCGAACGACGCGCGCGTGCTGGCCGGCGGCACCGACCTGCTGATCCAGCTCCGCGCCGGGGCGAGTCCGGCGCGGCACCTCGTCGATGTCAAGCGCATCCCCGAACTCACGACGCTCGCCTTCGACGACACCGGAACGCTGCACCTCGGCGCCGCCGTCCCCTGCTGCACCGTCGCCGAGAACGCACGCGTTCGACGGACGTTCCCCGGCCTCGCCGAGGCGACCGCGCTGATCGGCTCGACGCAGATCCAGAACCGGGCGACCGTTGCCGGCAACCTCTGCAACGGCTCGCCGGCCGCCGACACCACGCCCGCGCTGGTGGCCCTCGCCGCGGTGTGCGTCGTCCAGGGACGGGACGCGCGGCGGGAAGTGCCCGCGGCGGACTTCGTGGTCGCTCCCGGACAGACCGCGCTGCAGCGCGGCGAGCTTCTGGTGGAGCTGCGCGTCCCCGCCCCGGCACCGCACACCGCCGACGCGTACCAGCGCCTGATCCCGCGCAGCGAGATGGACATCGCGGTGGTCGGCGTCGCGGCCTCGGTCACGCTCGACGGCGATCGCTGCGCGGACGCCCGCGTCGCGCTCGGCGCCGTCGGCCCGACGGTCCTCGTCGCCCACGACGCCGCGCGGGCCCTGGTCGGCTCGTCGCTCGACGACGCCGCGCTCGAGCACGCTGCGGAGGCCGCGCGCGCGGCCGCGAAGCCGATCACCGACATGCGCGCGCCGGCCGACTACCGCCGCGAGATCACCGGCGTGCTCGTCCGACGCGTCGTCACCGAGGCCGTACGCCGCGCGCGCCGGGGAGCCTGAGCGAACATGCCGAAGACGCACCTGACCCTGATCCTGAGCGGCGAGAGCGCCGAGCTCCTCTGCGAGCCGCGCCAGACGCTACTCGAGGTCCTGCGCGACGAGCTCGACCTCACCGGCACGAAGGAAGGCTGCGCGACCGGTGACTGCGGCGCGTGCAGCGTGCTGCTCGACGGCCGCGCCGTGTGCGCGTGCCTGGTGCTCGCGGTCGAGACCGAGGGGCGCACGGTCACCACGGTCGAGGGACTCGCCGACGGCGACGAGCTCCACCCGCTGCAGAGAGCCTTCCTCGAGCACGCGGCGCTGCAGTGCGGAATCTGCACGCCGGGCTTTCTGGTCGCCGCGAAGGCGCTCCTCGAGCGCAACCCCGATCCCAGCGAGCAGCAGGTGCGCTACGAGCTCGCGGGCAACCTCTGCCGCTGCACGGGCTACGACAAGATCGTGCGCGCCGTCCTCGCGGCCGCGGCCGAGATGCGCGGCGCCGCGGCGCCGCGCGGCAGCTGAGGGACGACGATGGCACCGAAGCACGACCAGACGAGTTCGCCCGAGCGCCGGTTCAAGGTCGTCGGAACGCGTCCGCTGCGCCACGACGGCATCGACAAAGTGACCGGTCGTGCGCGCTACGGCGCCGACGTGAGCCTCCCCGGCATGCTGCACGGCAAGGTTCTGCGCAGCCCGCACGCGCACGCACGCATCCTCGGGATCGACACGAGCCGGGCCTCCGCCCTGCCGGGCGTGAAGGCGATCGTCATCGGCGCCGACATGCCGCCGGTGCGCAGCAGGACCGAGCAGTCGGGTGAGGGAACCACCAACCCGCGCCACCTGTCGGACAACGTGCTCGCGAAGACCAAGGTCCTCTATACGGGACACGCGGTCGCTGCAGTCGCCGCGACCAGCCCGCACGTCGCCGAGGAGGCCGTGGCGCTGATCGACGTCCGCTACGAGGTGCTGCCGCCGGTCCTCGACGTGCGCGCCGCGATGCGCGACGACGCTCCGATCCTGCACGAGGACCTGCGCACGGCGAACGTCGAGCCGCCCTGTGACCGGCCGACCAACGTCGCGAACGTCGTGCGCTTCGAGCGCGGCGACCTTGCCGCAGCGCTCGCGGCCGCGGACGTCGTCGTCGAGCGCGAGTTCGACACGGCGATGGTCCACCAGGGCTACATCGAGCCGCACAACGCGGTCGCGAAGGTCGACGCGGACGGACAGGCGACCGTGTGGGTGAGCACGCAGGGACCGTTCGAGGTCCGCCACTTCTGCTCCGAGATCCTCGCCATACCGCTGTCGCAGATCAAGGTCGTGCCGGCCGAGATCGGCGGCGGCTTCGGCGGCAAGACCACGATCTACCTCGAGCCGCTCGCCATCCTGCTCGCGAGGAAGTCGGGGCGTCCGGTCAAGCTCGTCATGAGCCGTGCCGAGGTACTGCGCGCCACCGGTCCGACGTCCGGATCGCACATCCGCGTCAAGCTCGCAGCGACGAAGGGCGGGCGCATCGTCGCCGCCGACGCGACGCTCACGTACGAGGCTGGCGCGTTCCCCGGCTCCCCGGTGTGGGCCGGTGCGATGTGTCTGCTCGCACCCTACGACATCGACGCGTTGCGCATCGAGGGCCACGACGTCGTGGTGAACCGGCCGAAGACCGCCGCGTACCGCGCGCCTGGCGCGAGCAACGCGGCCTTCGCCGCCGAGGCGGTGGTCGACGAGCTCGCGACCAAGCTGGGCATCGACCCGGTCGAGCTGCGCCGGAAGAACGGCGCCCGCGAGGGAACCCCGACCCCGGCCGGGCCGCGCCACAAGCGCATCGGGCTCCTCGAGGTCCTCGACGCGGTCGAGTCGTCGCCACACTGGCGTGCGCCGCTCGGCGTGCCGTCCGACGCGAGCGTCAAGCGCCGCGGACGCGGCGTCGCGACGGGCTTCTGGTTCAACGCCGGCCTGCAGTCGAGCGCGACCATCGCGATCAACGCGGACGGCACTGCGAGCCTCGTCACCGGATCGCCCGACATCGGCGGCACGCGCACCTCGTGCGCGATGATCGCCGCCGAGGAGCTCGGCCTTCCCGTCGAGCTCGTACGGCCGAGCGTCGCCGACACCGACTCGGTGGGCCACACCGACGTCACCGGCGGCAGCCGGGTGACGATGGCGACGGGCCTCGCGGTTTACGAGGCGGCTCTCGACGTGAAGCGCCAGCTGCGCGAGCGCGCCGCCGCGCTCTGGAAGATCCCGGTCGAGCAGGTGAGTTTCGCGGACGGTCACGCGACCGCCGAGTACGGCGGCCACCCGCCGATGTCACTGGCACAGCTCGCGCCGAAGCTCGGCCGCACCGGCGGGCCCGTCGTCGGCCGCGCGACGGTCAACGCCCAGAAGGCGACCGGTGCCGCGTACGCGGCCGCCATCGTCGACGTCGACGTCGACGTGGAGACCGGCAAGGTGGACGTCGTCCGTGCCACCGTCGTGCAGGACGCCGGTCGCGCGATCCACCCGGCCTACGTCGAAGGCCAGATGCAGGGCGGCACGGTCCAGGGCATCGGCTGGGCGCTCAACGAGGAGTACGTCTACAACGCGGACGGACACCTCCTGAACGCGGGCTTCCTCGACTACCGCATGCCGGTCGCGCTCGACCTGCCGATGATCGACGCGATCATCGTCGAGGTCCCGAACCCGGGCCACCCGTACGGCGTGCGCGGCGTGGGCGAGGTCTCGATCGTCCCCCCGCCCGGAGCAGTCGCGAACGCGATCGCGGCGGCGACCGGTGTACGCATGACCGAGCTGCCGATGTCACCGCCACGCGTGCTCGCGGCGCTGCACGCGGCCGGGGTCCGCGTGACGCCCTCGCGTCTCGCTGCCGGCACACGCTGAGCACGTGCCGATCGTCTTCGTTCCAGCACCGCTGCGGTCCCTGACGGGCGGACAGGATCGCCTCGACGTCGCGGGCGCGACGGTCGGCGCGCTGGTCGACGCGATCGAGCGCGCCCACCCGGGCTTCCGCGCGCGCGTGGTCGCCGACGGCGAGCTGCGACCGTCGCTCGCGGTCTCGGTGGACGGCGACCTCGTCACGCGCGGCCTCGACGAGCCGGTCGCGGGGGCGAGGGAGGTGCACTTCGTGCCCGCGCTCGGCGGCGGGCACGGTCCGGGGGCGTCCGACCCGCACGACGCGCTTCCACCGAGCGGTACGGCCGACGCCTACACGCGCATCTTCGAAGCGCGCGGCGGGTCGTACAACGCGGCACACGCGCTGGTGCCCGAGGCCCGCGAGATCGAGCGCTCGCTGCTGCTCGACCGTGTCGATCCGGGGCCTGGCCTGCGCGTGCTCGACGTTCCGGCGGGCGGCGGCTACGTCGCCGACGGGCTGCGCCTGCGCCGCCCCGATCTGTCGGTGGTTTGTGTCGAGCCCGCAGCGGCGTTCGCCGCGGGCATCGACGCGGGGCACGCGCGGGTTCGCGGCGCACTGCAACGGCTGCCGTTCGGCGACGCGTGCTTCGACCGGGTCGCATCGCTCGCCGGCACCCACCACCTCGAGGATCGGCTCGCCTTCTTCCGCGAGTGCCGGCGCGTACTGCGCCCCGGCGGGCGATTCGCCGTCGCCGATGCCGCCGCCGACACGCCGGTCGCGCGCTTCCTGAACGGCCCGGTCGACCGCTTCACCACCACCGGCCACGACGGTCGTTTCTTCGCAGCCGGCGAAGCCGCAGACCTGCTCGTGCGCTCCGGCTTCGCGACGGTTGTCGAGGAGCACGTACCCTACTCCTGGATCTTTCCCGACCGGCACACGATGGTGCGCTACTGCGGGCTCCTCTTTGGCCTCGTGCGAGCGCGCGAGGCCGAGGTCGACGAGGCGATCCAGGCGCACTTCACGATCACCGAGGACGCGGACGGACGAGTGTGCCTGCCGTGGTCGCTGGTCTACGCGACCGGCGTCGCGGGCTGAGCGGTATCGGAGCGCCGCACCACGGTGCGCACCTTGCCGGTCGGCGTGCGCTCGAGCTCGCGTACGAAGTCGATCGACAGCGCGACGCCGGGGCCGACGACGCCGGCAATCGCACGTCCGACGCGGCCCGCGAGAGCGGGCCGATCCGCGCGCTCCGCAACCACCAGCGCCACGCGCAGCGACGACGGCCGCTCCTGCACGAGCTGGTACTGCCAGACCTCGCGCTCGTCGGTGAACAGCGCGCGCAGCCGCTGCGTATGGACGCGCTCGCCCGTCGGCAGCGCGAACCAGTCCTCGACGCGGCCCTCGGGAAACCCGATCAGCGGCAGCGGAGTACCGCAGCCGCACGGCGTCGCGGGCACGACCACCTCGTCGCCCAGACGGTAGTTGAGTAGCACCGTGGCGCGATTGACCAGGTTCGAGATCACGACCTCGCCCCGCCCGCCCGGGCCCACGTCCCTGCCCTCCGCATCGACGACACGCACCACGCAGAGGTCCGCGTGCACGTGGAGCCCTGCCGCGCACGCGCACTCGTAACCGATCTTGAGAGACTCCACCGCCTGGTACGAGGTCCAGACCGCCGCACCGAGTCGTTCGACGACGCGGGCCCGTCCGGACGGCGACATCCCGTCGCCGCCGTAGGCGAACACCTTCGGCGACGCCTCGCGGCCGTACCGTTCGTCGAGGATCTGCGCGACACGCTCGAGGTACGAGCCGTAGCCCAGCAGGACGTCCGGCCGCGCGGCCGCGACCGCGCGCGCTACGTCCTCGGGTGACACCGTCATGTCGCACGCCGAGCCGGACCGCGACACCGACGGCGGCACGATGGCGTGCTGCCGGACGAAGCCGCGAACGTCGGACTCGGAGTTCCTCGGCGAGCCGATGGTCATCGCGCGGAAGCGATCGTTGGCGGCCAGATGGCGCAGGATGGCCCAGTGACGCTCCCCGTGGCCGGCATCGTCGAGCACCGAGGGAGCGTCGTGCCACACCCCGCGCGGGGCGCCGCTGCTGCCACCCGAGCGGATCTCGAGCCGCATCCCCCTCGGACAAGCCTCGGAGAGGAAGCGCTCGGGCTCCTCTTGCAGCTGACGGCGCCCGATCAGCGGGAGACGGGCGAGATCGGCAGCCGTGCGCAGATCTTCCGGCGCGCAGCCGAGACGCCGCGCGAGATCCCGATAGTACGGGACGGAATCGAAGGCGTGCCGCACGATGCCGGCGATGCGGCGCTCCTGCACGCACCGGATGGCCGCTCCGTCCGCGGCGGCAAAGCGGCGGGCCGCCAGCATCGCGCGCGCGATCCGCACGCTGCCCACCGCGCGGCGAAGGAGCGATCCGCCCTGTGCGGGGAGGCTCACGCGCGCAGGAAGGCCGGCCGTACACGCTCCGCGAAGAGCCGCAGCGTCGCCGGTGCCGCGCGGTCGTGGGTGAAGAAGACGAAGGACGAGAAGCCGCGCGCCATCGCCTCGCCGATGCGCGAGACGACGTCGTCCGGGGTCCCGACGAAGCCGCCGGCCTCGACACCCCAGCCGCTGCCCGCGAATCGCCGGAGAGCCAGAGCGCGCGCGGCCTCGACGTCGGCCTGCTCCGCGACCAGGACCAGCACCGCTTCGAGCGAGCAGCGAATCGTCGCGGGATCGCGGCCGATCGCGTCGCACGCGCGCCCCAGTGCGGCGCGCTTCGTGTCCGCGTCCGCGAGCGCGTACGTCGGACAGTTCCAGACGTCGGCGAAGCGCGCGACCAGCGGCAGCGTGAAGCGCTCCCCCGCTCCGCCCACGTGCAGCGGCGGACGCGGACGCTGCACGGGCGGCGGCAGGTTCGGCAGGTCGCGGACGGTGAAGCGCTCGCCGGTGAAATCGCAGCGCGGCCCGGCCATCGCGCGCGTCACGATCTCCAGCGTCTCCCCGAGCAGCACCGCGCGCTCGCGCGCGGTGCCCCAGGCGAGACCGGCACGCTCGTGCTCGGGCTTGTACGATCCGCTGCCGATGCCGAGCTCGAGGCGCCCGTCCGAGATCACGTCGAGCGAGGTCGCCATCTTCGCGAGCAGCGCGGGATGGCGAAACGTCGCCGCGAGGACGAGGTGGCCGACGCGCAGCCGGCGCGTCCGGGCGAGCAGCGCGGTGGCGAGCGTCCAGGCCTCGAGCGACGGCACGTCGGGCAGTTCGGGGGGGTACAGGTGATCCATGAGCCAGAGCGCGTCGAAGCCCAGCTCCTCGCAGAGCAGCGCGCGTTCGAGGATCTCGGTGAAGGCGAAGCCGACCTGCGGCAGGTAGATGCCGAACGTCGGATGCAGGACAGCCACGCATCCGAGCGTGCCGCAATTCCGCGCGGCGCGAAAGCGCGCGGCGGCACCTCGCCGACCGACGGCCGGCCTGGCCGCTCGCGGCCGAAGCGAACACCCGCTCAGTGCGTCAGCAGCAGGGCGACGAACACCAGCGCCGCACCGGCGAGCGTCGCGAGGGGCAGCACGCGGGACCGGCTCGCCGCGTGCGCCGCGGGCAGCAGGCTGCTGGCGCCGAGGTAGAGGAAGACACCGGCGAACCAGCCGAGCAGGAGCGCCAGCACCGCGGGGCTCAGCACGAGAAACGACTGCGCGGCCACGCCGAGCACCGGCGCTGCGGAGACCACGTAGACCATGTTGCGCGTCGCGCGCTCGGTGTGCTGCGTACCGAGCATCACACCGGCGACGCTCACGCCGTCGGCGAGCTTGTGCAGCATCACCCCCGCCGCGATGGCCCAGCCGAGGCCGTCTCCTGCCTGGAACCCCTGCCCGATCGCGAAGCCGTCGAAGAACCCGTGCGTGGCGAGGCCGATCGCGCCCCAGAATCCGGCCGGATGGGTGTCCGTGTGCTGCGCACCGTGGTGGACGTGCCCGCCGTGCGCGAGATGGTCGACGAGGTAGAACGCGAGGTAACCCAGGGCGCACGCGGTCAGCAGCTCGCCTGCGCCGAACCGGCCACCCTGCACGGTCAGCAGATCGAGTGCGTGCGGCAGCACCTCGACCAGGGAAGCGCAGACCAGCGCTCCCGCGCAGAACGCGAAGATCGCGGCGCGATGCGCGTGCAGGCGGATCGCGAGAAGCCCGCCGACCAGCGTGATGACTGCTGCGCCGAGGGTCAGGAACGCGGCTTCCATGGCAGAGAGTCCGCTTCCCTACCGCCATGCATGCCGGCGACGCACCGGGGACGCTCAGGCGGCCTAGCAGGCGCACCGTTCCTTCTCACGGCGAGGGAGCACACGAAGGGCCCCTCGCCGTGAGTCCGCGCCTAGTCCTCGAGGTCCGAGCTCGCCCCCGGCAGACGGTAGCCCGTCGCAAAGGTCCCGAGCGACTGCACGAAGAACGCGAGACGGTTGCGCGCCGCGCCCGCCTGGGGCTCGAGCACCAGGCGGCCCGTGGCCCCTTCGACGCCCGGTCCGGCAAGATCGACGAGGTCGCGCAGCACGACGCCGCTCTGGCCGACGACGCCGTCCGAAACCACGCTACCGTCGTTCCGCGTCGCCACGACACGCCAGCGCGTCTCCGCCGCGACGGGCTCGGTGCCGGCGTCGTCGAACGACACCATGACCAGCTGGTTTCCGCCGCGGTCGGCGGGCTCGAGCAACAGTGGATCGTAGTACACCGCCAGGTCCGAGCGCGGCGACGCGAACGACTGCAGCGCCACCCCGGCGACGCCGATCGGCGCTCCGCCCGGCGGCGCCCCTCCGGCCGGCGTCCGCGCGAGGCGAGCGGCGGCGGGCGCACCCCACGCCGACGAGGTGGCCAGATTCGCCACCGTGAAGCTCCCCGCGAGCGCGCGGCTCGTGACGAGGCTGCCGTCCGCGACGGCCGTCACCAGCGCGATGCCAGCCTGCGCGGGCAATCCGTCGGCGCGCAGCGCGCCGACGTCGACGGTGCGCGTCGCACCGGCCGCAAGCGACTCCTCGAGCTGCACCGCGGGCGCCAGATCGGCACCGTACAGCGCGATGCGCACCGTGAGCGCAACCGAGCCCTGGTTCGCGACGTTCAGGAACGTCGTGTAGCCGTCGCGCGCGTCCCAGTGCAGCAGCAGCTGGTCGCCGCGCGCGTGCGGCGCGAGCAGATCCTCGTCCGAAGGACCGCTGCCGTCGAGCGTCGGCAGCGCGTAGCCGGTCGCGAACGTGCCGAGCGACTCGCTGAAGAAGATCCAGCGATTCGTCGCTGCGGCTTGTGCGACGAATCGCATTCCACCTGCCGCTCCGCTCACCCCCGCGCCCCCGATCGACGCGAGGTCGGACACCGCCACGCCGGAAGTCTGGTGGCGAATCGTATCCAGCGCGGTGCCGTCGTTCCGCCTGGCGCGGACGTCCCACGCCGTGGACGCCCCGGCGACGCCCGCGCGCCCGTCGGCGAGGTCGGCGAACGACACGAACACCAGCTGATTGCCCCCGTCGGCGACCGGCTGCAGCGACGCCGGGTCGTAGTACACGGAAAGGTCGAGCGCCTCGGGGCGGAGCTGCTCGAGGACGACGTCACGACCGTTGATCGGCGTCCCGCGTGCAGGGAGCGACGCACCGCCCGCGACCGTCCGCGCGAGCCGCGCGAGCGCCGGGCCGCCCCAGGCCGACCGGGTACGCAGATTCGCCACGGTGAAGCTGCCGGCGAGCGCACGGCTCACCACGGCACCGCCGTTGCCTGCGCGTGCCGTGGCAACGGCGAGACCCGCCTCGGCCGGCAACCCGGAGCCACGCAGCGCGCCGACGTCGACCGTGCGCGTGCCTCGCGCCGGCAGGACGACGCGCTCCTCGAAGGGCTCCGCGATGGCGCCGCCGTAGAGCGCCAGCGTGATCTCGAGCTCCGTCGTACCATCGTTCGCCAGGTTCAGGAACGTCGTGAAGCCGTCGCGTGCGTCGTAGTAGAGCAGGAGCTGGTCACCCAGAGCCCGCGGCTGGCTGCGCACCAGCTCTGCGGGCAGCGGCGGCGTCGGGGCCGGTGACGGCCTGGGCGTCGGAGTCGGCGACGCACCGTTCGTCAAGCGCAACGTGTACGTCGGCGAGGCCTCGTACGACGCGCCTCCCCCCATCTGTACAAACCGGAACGCGACCATGTAGGTGCCGAGCTCGGCCTCCGGGCGCGTGACCTGCCACTCCGGATGGAGGTGCAGTGACGGCGCCGTGCCGATCACGGCCATCTCGCCAGGGGCGTCGAGCACGGTCGCATCGACCTTGACCGTCACGCCGTCGTCGAGAGCGACGATCTCCAGCGCGACCTGGGTGCCGACGGCGAGCGGCGCAAGCCCGCCCGTGCTTTCGGTGCGGGTGATGAACCCTGGATCGGTCGACGAGTACAGGCAGAGCCCGCCCGCGCACAGGCTCCGCGACACCGTGACGTTCTGAGAGAAGTCGTAGTCGCTTGCGAGGGCGCCGCCGCCCGCCTGCGTGCCGTAGACGGAGATGTCGAAGGGGTCGACGATCTCGGCGTGCGCTGGTGCCGGGAGCAGCAGCGCGAGGACGGCGACGGCGACGGCGAGATTCATGGCGGATCGACCTCTCATCGGGATGGCGGCAGCAGGTAGCCGGTCGCAAAGCTGCCCAGAGACTGCGCGAAGAACACCAGGCGGTTGTCCGCGGACGGCATCCGCGCGACCAGCTCGAGCCGTCCCGACGCTTCCGCCGCGGCGTCGCCGAGGACCTCCTCGAGGTGCGAGACCTCGACGCCGCCCGTGTCGACGGCACGCGCGGCGATCGGCATACCGTCGCCGCGCGTGCCGTCGACGACCCAGCGCATCGCCGCGGACGCCACTTCGGGCACCGCGCCAGCGACGTCGTCGAAGGACACGAAGATCAGCTGATTGCCGCCCGCCTCCGGGCGATCGAGCGTATCGGCCGCGAAGTACGTCGCGAGCTCGACGGCCGCAGGACGCACGGCTTCGAGCACCACGTCCCGACCGTCGATCGACGCCCCCACGGGGGCTCGGGCGCCCGAGGCAACGACCCGGGCGCGCCGGGCGATCGCGGGGGCGCCCCAGGCCGAGCCCAGCGTCAGGTTCGCGACGGTGAAGTTGCCCGCGAGCGTCCCGGCAGCAATTGCCCCGCCCGCGCCATCGACCGCGGTCGCGACGGCCAGCCCGGGCTCCGCCGGTAGGCCGTCCGCGCGCAGTCCGCCGACGTCGATGGTGCGGGTGGCGCCCGCGTCGAGTGCCTCCTGCCACGAGCGCAGCAGCCGGAGATCCTGCCCGCGCAGGTCGATGCGCACGACGAGCGATACGTCGCCGGTGTTCGCCAGGCTCACGAAGCTCGTGAAGCCGTCGCGCGCGTCGAAGTAGGCGAGCTGCTGGTCACCGCGTGAACCCGCGACCGAGGCTCCAGGAGCCACCGGCGTCGGGACGCCGGCCGTCGTCGTCGGGCGGCTGCTCGGCGAGGGTCGCGGCGTAGCGCTCGCACCCGGAGTGGTCGTCGGACGCGGCGTCGCCGTGCCCGGGGCCGTCGAGGTCGGGCCCGCGGTGGGCCTGGGGCTGGGTGTCGCAGTCACCGACGGACTGGCGCTCGGGCGCGGCGTCGCCGTGGGCGGCACACCATCGGTCGGTGTCGGTGCCGGCGTCGACGCCGAGGTCGCCGTCGGCGCGGGGGTCGCGCTCGGATGGACGGTCGGCGCGGGCGATGCGCTCGGCCTTCCGGTCGGGGTCACGGTCGGGCGTGGCGACGCGGACGGTGCCGGGGTGGCGGACGTCGGTGCGGGTGTCGCGCTCGGCTTCGGCGATGCCGTCGGCGCGGGGCTCGACGACGCCGTCGGTGCCGGCGTTGCCGTCGGTGTCGGGGACGGGGGCGGCGTGGGGCTCGGCGTCGGGGACGGGGACGGCGTGGGGCTCGGCGTCGGGGACGGGGACGGCGTGGGGCTCGGCGTCGGCCCTTGCCCCGCGATGAACAGCGACAGCGTGTACGTCTCCGAGGCCGCGTACGCTCCCGACGCCGTCAAGCGGAACGTCACCGGGAACGTGGCCGCGGGCGAGCCCGCGGCCGGGATCGTCACCTGCCAGGTCGGGTGCAGGTGGAGCCCCAGCGCCGCACCCAGCGAGGCGCTCTCGCCGGCCTCGTCGAGCAGCTTGGAGCCGACCAGCACCGAAGCCTCGTCGGCGATCGAGACGATCTCCAGCGTGACGCTGGTGCCGCTGGCCAGCGGGAACAGGCCGGTCGGAGCCGTGCTGCGCGTGATGAACCCGGGATCGGTCGCACTGTAGAGGCAGAAGCCGCCCAGGCACGCGCTCTGGAACACCTCGCTCGGCGCGAACACGAAGTCGGTCGCGAGCGCGCCGCCTCCCGGGGCGCTCGAGTAGATCGAGAAGTCCCCGGGATCGATCACCTGCGCGCCCGCGTCGGCTGCCACGCCGACGACAAGCGCCAGCCCCACGAGCGCACTCCGGGCGCGGAGTCCCGCGCCGACCATGCTGAGACGACGCATGTTACTTCGCCTCGACCGAAGCCACCGTGCTCGGCAGACAGAGCAGATCGAGCGCGTCGGTATCGACCGCAACCGGACGCGGGAACAGGTTGCCGGGCTGCGTCGTGATCGCCGTGCCGTCCTGCGCGCGACGCTTGACGTGCTCGCGCTGCGCCACGGAGCTGCCGATCGGAAGACCGGCCAGGGTCGCGGCCGCCGGGTCGGCGACCTTACGGGCGAGCTTCGCCGGGTAGCAGACCAGCGCACGGTCGGCGATGCTCGGCGTCGAGCCGGCGATGACCGCGTTCGTGATCCGCGGCGGCAGCACGGCACTCTTCGCCGCCGGTGCGCAGATCTGCTTCGGCCCCTTCAGGTCGACCAGGCAGCGACCCTCGACGGTCGTTCCGGCGAACGACGGCGTGGCCGCGCCACCGGCGAGCAGACAATCGGCGAACGCGTCACCGAAGAACGCCTGCAGGTCGCGCCGGAACTTGCCCTTCCCGGTGCCACCGTCGGGCGCCTGGTCGCTCGGCAAGGGCGCCGCCTTCGCCTGGTAGCAGAGGAAGTGCGTCGCATCCACCGGATCGGCGGCGCTGCCGCCGCCGAACGCGACGCCGGACGGCAGCCAGAGCGCTGCGGCCTTGCCGCTGTCGAGCACCAGCGAGCCCAGCGCGTTGCTCACCGACCAGCGTCGTGCGGGCGCCGCCTCCGGCTTCGGCAGCCGACCGTCGGGCAGCGGATCACCGATGCCCTCCTTGGGCTTCGAAAGCGAGTAGCGTAGGTACGACGGCCCACTGGCGGCGGCCGACCCACCGAGCGCCGCCGCTTGCGCGAGCGCCGCCGCCTTCACGACGCGATGATTCTCGGGGTCCGCGGGGTGCGCGTCGTCGAGCAGCACGTCGTCCAGGGTCACGATCCAGTCCTTCGGGAACTTGTTCTGATCCGCCAGGTCGGGGCGTCTCGTGGCGTGGGCCTTGTACGCGACGTAGCTGGCGAGGGCAGGCGCGCCGGTCGGCGTCGGAGCGGGGCTTGGCGACGGGGACGGGGACGGGCTCGGGCTCGGTGATGGGCTCGGGCTCGGGGACGGGCTCGGACTCGGCGACGGGCTCGGACTCGGTGACGGACTCGGGCTCGGCGACGGACTCGGGCTCGGTGACGGGCTCGGACTCGGTGATGGACTCGGGCTCGGCGTGGGCGACGGAACGTTGCTGAGCGTCAGGACGTAGGTCGGCGACACTGCGTAGGCTGGTCCGCCGCTCGTCCGACGCAGCCGGAACGACACCGGGAAATCGCCGGTCTGCCCCTGCGGCATCGTGACCTGCCACTCCGGATGGGTGTGCAGGCCGGGGGCGGTACCGAGATTGGCGGACTCTCCCGGCGCATCGAGCACGGAAGATCCGATCTTCACGGACGCACCGCTCGCGAGCGATACGACCTCGAACGCGATCTGCGTCCCCGCGTCCAGCGCGAACGGACCACCCGGGACGTCGGCGGTCGCCGTCCGGAAGCCCGGATCGGTCGTGCTGAACAGGCACGTCCCGGCAATGCAGAACGCCTGGAACACCGGGTTCTTCGGCACGAAGTCGTAGCTCCCGACCAGCTGCCCGCCGCCATTCGTGGTCGAGTAGATCAGGACGTCGACGTCCTGCGCGCCGGCCGGCGCGCGATCGACGAAGGCGGCGATCGCGAGGGCGAAGGACAGAACAACCGAGCGGGCTCGTGCGCGTGCCATGGGCGTCCCTTTCACTCCGGAAGCGAGGTTCGAGAACGATCGAAGAACCGGGGGGCGCGGACGGCGTGCGTGCGAACGCCCGCGCCCCCCGCGGGACCTCAGTCGTGGTCCCCGGTCTCGCCCTGCGTCTCCTTCAGGCAGGGCAGCGCGGCTTCCGCCGCCTCCTCGTCATCGCCGAACATGACGACCGCGAGGTCCTCGAGCGCCGAGGCGTACGCACCGCTCAGCAGCTCCTGCGTGCGGCACTGGCCCATGCCGAGGTGCGAGCTGATGGCGACCGACTCGAAGGTGCCGGCGCACTTGCCGTTCGCCTTGGCGAGCGCCTTCGCACGGTCTGCCGCGATCTTCGGAAGCACGCCCTTCACAGGATCAGTGCTGCACTTCCCGAGGACCACGCTGCTCGGCGTACCGAGGTCACCGCCCTTCGCCTTGAAGTCCTGGATGGCGTCGAGGCAGCCGGCCATCCTCCTGTACTGCTTGCCGACGAAGACGCGAACCTCGTTCGCGACCGCCTTCTGGCAGCGCGCGCCGTCGAGCGCGACCGGGTTCTCGTTCTCGGGCAGGTGGCCGTTCGAGACGTGCAGGGTGTAGGTCTCCGAATCGCCATAGATCGTCGCGTTGCCCGGGTCGCCCCGGAGCTTGAACGAGACCGAGCCTTCACTGAACTCACCCTCGGCGGCGTCGAGGAACAGACGGAACGTCGGGTGCTTGTGCAGGTCGCTGTCCTCGCCCGGTACGTCGTGCGTCCCGATCTCGGCGAAGTCGCCCGCCGAGTC
>VGTK01000076.1 GCA_016874715.1 Deltaproteobacteria bacterium
GCGGGCGCGGAAGCCGGATTCGCACGCGGCCGCGCGCCTGGCTTCGTCGGGACCGCAGATGCCGCGCCGGGCGGGCGGCAGGCCGGGCTTCCCCCGGGTATCGCGGTGAACGACGGCGCGCCCGACGACAGCGCGACCCGAACGGGCGCCCCGGCCCGGCGGGTTGCGATCGACGGCTTCACTGCGGCTACTCCCGACGCGACGGACGAAACGGATCCGGAGGTGGGCGCGGCTGTCGCGACGGCAAGCGCGGCTCCGTCGCAGTCGAGCAGCGCCGGGCGCGACGTCGCTGCTGACGAGCGCGTGGTGGTCGCGGCGGCGGGCGAGCAGCTGGCGGAAGGATCGGCCCGCGTGCGCGCCCGCTCGCGCGCCGCGGTGCTGGCCGCGCAGGCGCACGAGCGAGGGGCGCGCGACGCCGCCGACGATGCGGCTGGCCCACAGCCGGATGCGTCCGCGGCAGTTGCTGACGGCATCGGTGCCGCACGGGGGGCGACGGGGGCCGCACCGGCGCGCGATCTGCCAGCGGCCGCCCGCATTCTCTCGGAAGCCGTGCAGGCACCGCCGGGGCTCCGTGACGACGCGACGGCAAGCAGCGACGTGACGACGCGTAACCACGCGCTCGCCGGCGCGAGCGGCGACGGCGGGTCAGCGAGCGGGGTGAGCACGAGCACCGAGCGCCTCCGCGCGTCGGGCTTCCTGAGCGGCGAGTCGAGCCTGCCGAGCTGGGTCGAGCGTCTCGCGAGCCACGACGGCCTGGCCGCCGCGCGGCGCGGCGAGGCGCTGCACCTCGACCTCGAGCCGCACGGGCTCGGCCGCATCGAGATCCGACTCAGCCTCGGACGCGACGGACTGCGCGCCTCGCTGATCACCGAGCACGAGCACACGCGCCACTTGCTCGCGAGCCAGCAGCCGCAGCTCGCGGCCGCGCTCGAGCGCAGCGAGCTGCGCCTCGAGAGCTTCCTCGTCGACGTCGGTGCGCACGCGGGCGGGGACGGCCGCGAGGCGTGGCGCGACGCGACCGATCCCGCCGCATTCGACCGAATCGGCATGGTGCACGTGGCCGAGCGCGACGCCGCACCCGACGACCCGTTCCGCGCGGCGACCGCGTCGCGCGGCCTGGTGAGCGTGAGGGCCTGAAGATGATCCCACCGGTACTCGCCGCATCCGCCGCCTCGGCCGGCGTCGCCACGGTCGCAGCACTCGCGAGCAGGCTGTCGAGCGACGAGGCCTCGTCGTCGACCGCCGCCGCGAACGGCGCTGCGACCAGCGCATCGGGGACCGTCAAGCGCAACGACGCACTCGGCCAGACGGAGTTCCTGTCGCTGCTGGTGGCCCAGCTGCAGAACCAGGATCCGCTGAACCCGATGGACAGCGCCGACTTCTCGGCGCAGCTCGCGCAGTTCACGAGCCTCGAGCAGCTCATGCAGATCAACCAGAAGCTCGATGCACTCGGTGAGGACGACCCGGTGAAGGCGCCGGCGTTCGACCCGGTCGGCCTGCTCGGGCGAGACGTCGCGGCGAACGGCTCGGCGGTACGGGTGGCCGGCGGCGACGCCTCGGCGCTCGAGTACACGCTCGGCACCGCGGGCAAGGTCACAGTCGAGGTAAAGAGCTCGAACGGCACCGTCGTCGGCAAGGCCGAGCTCGGTGCGACCGCCGCCGGCACGCACACGCTCGATCTCGACGACGTCGCGCAGCTCGAGAATCTGGCCGACGGCGCCTACACGGTGTCGGTCCAGGTCCAGTCGGGCGACGCGCCGGCCGTCACGGTGCGGACGCGGATCACCGGCACGGTGACCGGCGTCGACCTCACCACGGACCCGCCGACCATCCGCGTCGGCGACCTCGAGATTCCACTCGGAGACGTGCGCGAGGTGCGCGCGCCTGCCGCCAGCGCCTGACGGGCGCACGATCGACGCACCAATCGGCGCATCGTCGGCACATCGAGCCGGCGCAGCAAAGGAGCAAGCAGATGGCGATCCTCGGAGCCTTGTCGATTGCACGCAGCGGCCTCATCGCGACGGGCAACGCGCTCAGCGTGACCGGCAACAACATCGCGAACGTCAACACGATCGCATTCAAGGGAAGTCGCTCGGAGTTCGCCGACCTGCTGGCCGGCGTCGGCACGGGCAGCATCGGCCTCGGCACCCGGCTCGCGGCGGTGAGCGCGTCGTTCTCGCAGGGCGGCGTCGAGAGCACGGGCCGCGCGACCGACATCGCGATCCAGGGCAACGGCTTCTTCGTCGTGCGCGACGGCACCTCGCAGCTCTACACGCGAAAGGGCAACTTCACGCTAAACCCGGACGGCTCGCTGGCGACGCAGACGGGCCTGCCGCTGCAGGGCTACGCGCTCGACGCGAACGGCAGCATCGTGGGACCGCTGACCGACGTCAGCTTCGACGGCGCGACCAGCCAGCCGTCGCCGACCTCCACGGTGGACGTGAAGAACAACCTCGACGCCACCGCCACCGTGCCCGCGACGACGCCGTTCGACGGTGCGACGTGGGAAAGCGCCTACGCGAGTTCGAACACCAGTACCACGGTGAAGGTCTTCGATTCGCTCGGCGTGAGCCACGACCTGACGATCTTCTTCTCGAAGACGGCCGACAACGAGTGGGACGTGAACGTGCTCGTCGACGGCGCGGACGTCGGCGGCACGGCGGGGACGCCATCGCTGGTAGGGACCGCGGCGCTGGTCTTCAACCCGGACGGGTCGTTGAACGCCCCGGTGCCCACGGATCTCACCGCGATCCCCTTCGCCGGGGCCGACCCGCAGACGATCACCTTCAACTTCGGCACCCCGAACACCACGCCGACTGCGGGCGAAGGACTCGACGGCCTGACGCAGTTCGGCAGCGCGTCGAGCGTGTCCGCCGACGGCGACGGCTACGGCGCGGGTCAGCTGCAGGCGCTCTCGGTCGGTACCGACGGGACGATCACCGGGGTGTTCGACAACGGCGAGAGCCGCGATCTCTATCGCCTCGGCCTCGCGGACTTCACGGCACCCGACGGCCTGATCGAGCTCGGCGATGGCCTCTACCGCGACTCGACCGCATCGGGTGCGGCGACCGTCGG
This sequence comes from Deltaproteobacteria bacterium, assembly GCA_016874715.1. Taxonomy (GTDB): domain Bacteria; phylum Desulfobacterota; class Binatia; order UBA12015; family UBA12015; genus VGTK01. The sequence continues at coordinate 3,076 of VGTK01000076.1, forward strand.
CACGCCGGGCTCGAGCGGCATGGGCACGGTGGTCGGTGCCGCGATCGAGCGCTCCAACGTCGACCTCGCGCAGGAATTCGTCGATCTCATCTCGCTGCAGCGGAGCTTCCAGGCGAACTCGCGGGTCATCACCACCGCCGACGGCCTGCTGAACGACCTGATCAACATCGTTCGCTGATTCTGCCACGGCGTCTGCGCGGCGGCGCCGCGGCTCGCAAGGGCCGCGGCGCGCGCCAGCGCGGTCGCCGTGTCGTGCCCGGAATCCCGCCAGGGCGGCTGTCAGTTCCCTGACAGCCGCCCTGGCAGCGCCCTCCACCCTGCGGCCGCCCGCGTGCGGCGCGCCGCGCCCGGCGCGGGGTTTCGCGACGCCTCGCATCCGCCACCGCTCTCCGGACCGCGGCACATGCATTGCTGTTGCTGCTGGCGCGCGTGCCCTCGTGTCTTGCGGACACGGTCACGCTCGAGGGAGGTTCGATGTCGACCGCAGCGACCAGCGCCGAAGGGGTGGCCGGAGCCGCCGAGAGAGAGAAGAAGAAGGGCAGCAAGCTGCCCCTGATCCTGGGGCTCGTGGTCCTGCTCGCCGGCGGCGGCGCCGCCGCGTGGCACTTCGGGCTGCTGCCCTTCGGCGGCGATGCCCCCCCGGACGCCGAGCACGCCGAGGAAGGCCACGGTGCAGCCGCCGAAGGCGGTGATCACGGTGCCGCCGCGGGCGAGCACGGCAAGCCGGCCGCCAAGGCGAAGGGTAGTCACGGCGGCGGCGGTGGCCACGGGGCCGCGGGCGACGCCGGTGGCATGCGTCCGCTCGACCCGTTCCTCGCGAACCTCGCCGACGAGAACACCTCGCGCTACCTGAAGCTCTCGCTGCAGGTCGAGTTCGTCGACTCCGAGCCGCCGGCGGCATTCGACACCCGCCTGCCGCAGATCCGCGACGTGATCCTCACGCTCGTCACGAGCAAGACCTTCGCGGACATCCGTACCGCGGAAGGCAAGGAGCGGCTGCGCGAGGACGTGATCGACCGGATCAACCACGTGCTCGCCCAGGACGCCGTCAAGTCGATCTACTTCACCGAGTTCATCGTCCAGTAGGGGGCTTCGTGGCGGACGCACTCTCCAGAGAGGAGATCGATGCCCTGCTGCGGGGCATGGCCGACGGCGACGTCTCGCTCGAGGTCGACTCGGGCCCGCGCGGCGCGGCGACGCCGGTCTCGCTGGTCGCCGACCGCGACGAGAACCCCGGCCGCCGCTTCCCCGCGCTGGCGCTGGTGCACGAGCGCTTCGTGCGCGAGCTGAGCCGGGTCCTGCTGCAGATGTTCGAGGCGAACGTCGGCGTCGAGCGCAAGGACACCTTCTCGGCCGACTTCTTGACCGTCAAGAACCGCATCGTGCCCGGCACCCTCGCCGCACTATTCAACCTGGCGCCGTTCAGCGGCGAGGTTCTGCTGCTGCTGCCACCGGCGCTCGGCTTCGAGGTCGTGGACCGCCTGTTCGGCGGCCCCGGACGGATCCCGCCGGACGTCGGCGAGCGCGAGCTCTCGCCGATCTCGCTGCGCACCATGGAGGGCGTCGTGGGGCGCTTCATGGAGGCCTTCGCCGCCGGCTTCTCGCCGCTCGTCGAGGTGCAGAGCACGTTTCTGCGCAGCGAGACCAACGCGACGCTGCTCGAGATCGCGGGTCCAGGCGAGAGCGTCGTCGGCTTCGAGACCGCGATCGACCTCGGCTCGGGTGTGCAGCTGCTCAGCATCGTGCTGCCGCAGAGCGTGCTCGAGGTGGCGCGGTCGCTCGCCGGCGCGGGCAAGTCGCTGCTGGCGCGCGTCGACCGCAACTGGCTCGGCGCGCTGCGCGGCGCGGTCGAGCACACCGACGTCGTGCTGTCGGCCGATCTCGGCCGTCTCGAGATGACCACCCGGCAGGTGCTGTCGCTGCGTGCCGGTGACGTGCTGCACCTCGCGACGCGCGGCGAGGACGCGCTGCCCATCCGCGTCGAGGGGACCGCGCTCATGACCGGCGTCGCGGGCGTCAGCCGTGGACGCAACGCCGTACGGATTCTCGGCTTCGATGCTGCCGAGCTGCAACTGGGAGAGTGAACGTGGCCGACGAGACCGGAATGGGCGCCGCGCCCGAGCAAGAGAGCCGCAACCTGGACCTGCTGCTCGACGTCCCCCTTGCAGTGACCGTCGAGCTGGGCCGGATCCGCATGCCGGTGCGCCAGCTGCTGGCACTCGGGTCCGGCGCCGTGATCGAGCTCGGCAAGCACGCCGGCGAGCCGCTCGACGTGCTGATCAACGGCAAGCCGGTCGCGCGTGGCGAGGCGGTGATGGTCAACGAGCGCTTCGGCGTCCGGCTGACCGAGGTGGTGAGCCCGAACGAGCGCGTGGAGCGCCTGAAGTGATCACGGAGGTGGCCCCGGACGGGACGTTCTCGCTCGTGGCACTGGTCGCGCTGGTCTGTCTGGCGGTGGCAGGGCTCGCCTGGTGGCAGCGGTCGCGGGGCACGCTCGGTGGCGGCGACGCCATCCGGCTGGTGGCGGTGCGGGGCATGGGTGGCAAGCGGCTGCTCGCCGTGGTCGAGGTGGAGCGCGAGCGCTTCCTGCTCGGGCTCACCGACGAGCGGATCGACTGTCTCGCGCGGGTCGCTGCCGGAGCCAGCGTCGCGCCGGCTAGCGGTGCGGCCAGCGCAGAGGAGGGGCAGGCGTGGGCGCGACAGAGCGCCTGAGCGACCCGGACCCCGGGTCGCGGGCGCTGCGCCGGCTCGCCCTGCTCGTCCTGGGGCTCGTCGCGTTCGCGATCGGCTTCATCGTCGGCGTTCTGCCGGCCATCGCCGCGACCGGTCCGAGCGTGGCGGTCGACCTCGGCAGCGACGGAGAGCGTTGGAGCACCGGCATCCAGCTCGTGATCCTGTTCACGCTGCTGTCGTTCGCGCCGGCGATGCTGATCGGCCTCTCGGCCTTCGTCCGCATCGCGATCGTGCTGTCGTTCGTGCGGCAGGCGGTGGGCACGCAGCAGATGCCGCCGAACCAGGTGATCCTCGCGCTTTCGCTGTTCCTGACGTTTTTCGTGATGATGCCGACCTTCCGCGAGATCAACCAGGCGGCTGTCGAGCCGTACCTCGAGGAGACCATCGCGCCCACCGAGGCGCTGCAGCGGGCGTTCTCGCCCCTGCGAGCGTTCATGCTGCGCCAGACGCGCGAGAAGGACCTCGCGCTCTTCATCGGCATCAACGGTGGCGAGCGTCCAGCGAGCGCCGCCGACGTGCCGGCCGACGTGGTCGTGCCGGCGTTCCTGATCTCCGAGCTGAAGAGCGCGTTCCAGATCAGCTTCATGGTCTACATCCCGTTCCTCGTCCTCGACATGGTGGTCGCGGCGATCCTGACCTCGATGGGCATGATCACGCTGCCGCCGGTGCTGATCTCGCTGCCGTTCAAGCTCATGATCTTCGTTCTCGTCGACGGCTGGAACCTGCTCGTCAGCGCGCTCGTCAAGAGCTTCCACTGAGGTCGCGGTCATGACGCAGGAGATGGTTCTACAGCTCGGCCGCAACGCCCTCGAGATCACGCTGATCCTCGCCGGGCCGGTGCTGCTCTTCGGCCTGGTGGCCGGGCTCACGGTCGCGATCTTCCAGGCCCTCACGCAGATCAACGAGATGACGCTGATCTTCATCCCGAAGATCGGCGCGACCGTGCTCGCGATCGCGCTGTTCGGGCCCTGGATGCTGCAGAAGCTGATCAACTACACGACGGCGCTGTTCGAGGCGATTCCAGGGGTCACGCGGTGAGCGGTCTCGACGATCTGCTGGCACCGGCACGTCTCGCGGCCTTCGTGCTGGTCCTCGCGCGCGTCGTCGGACTGGCGCTGATCGCACCGATCCTCGGCTCGCGCATGGTCCTGCCGCGCCTCCGTGTCGCGCTGGCTGTCTTTCTCGCCGTCGCGATGGTTCCCGCCACCGCGAAGGCGAGCGCCGCGCCGACCGCCGATCTGGTCGGCTCGCCGGTCGCACTGCTGCTGGCCTTGCTGGCGGAGACGGCGATCGGGCTCCTTCTCGGTCTCGTCGGGCAGCTCGTCTTCGGCGCCGTACAGCTCGCGGGCGAGCTGGCAGGCACGCAGATGGGGTTCGGTATGGCGAGCCTCTTCGATCCGCAGACCGCGGACCGGAGCGTCGTCCTCGCGCAGTGGCAGAGCACGCTCGCACTGCTGCTGTTTCTCACGGTCGACGGCCACCACATCCTGGTCCAGGCGCTGGCCGAGAGCTTCCGCCGCGTCCCGCCCGGAGCGGTCGGCATCGCCTCGGCCGGCTTCGGCATGACGGTGAGCTTCGCCGGCGGCCTGTTCGTGCTGGCGCTGAAGATCGCCGCCCCGGTCCTGATCCTGGTCCTGCTGACGAACGCCGGTCTCGGTGCGCTCGGCAAGCTGATTCCTCAGCTCAACGTGATGGTGGTCGGCTTCCCGATCAACGTCGCGGCGGGCTTCTTCATCCTGATCGCCGCACAGCCGTTCACCGTGCGGCTTCTCGAGGGCGCGTTCGCCGAGCTGGGCCACAGGATGGCCGCGGTGATCGACGTGCTGGTCTGAGAGCATGGCCGAGGATCTCGCGAGCAAAACCGAAGAGCCGACTCCTCGTCGTGTCGAGAAGGCGCGCGAGGAGGGCCAGCTAGCCCGCTCGCTCGAGGTCACCTCGGCGACCGTGCTGCTGACCGCCGTGTTCGCGATCTCGCAGTCGGGCTCGGAGACCTCGCGCGACCTGCGCGAGGCGATGCGTGGCGGCCTCGAGCGGCTCACGGCCACCGACCTCACGCCAGGGGCGGTCGGGAACGTCCTCTGGGACGCCGGCGGGGTCGTCGTCGCGGCGGCGTTGCCGGTGATCCTGGCGATTGCGCTCGCGGGCACCGTGAGCAACCTCGCGCAGATCGGCTTCGGCTTCTACCCGACGCTCCTTCTGCCCAAGGGCGCGCGCATTTCCCCGGCGAGCGGGATGCGGCGCATCTTCTCCCGGCGCGGCGCGGTCGAGCTGCTCAAGAACATCGTCAAGATCACGCTGGTCTCCTGGGTCGCCTGGAAGGTCGTGCTGTCGACGCAGCAACAGCTGCCCGCGATCGGGCTCGCGACACCCGCGGAGATCATGGCGACCGGTGGGCGAGAGCTGGCCCGGATGCTCACCTGGGTAGCCGCGACGCTCGCGGTCCTCGCGACGCTCGACTACCTCTGGCAGCGCCGCTCGCACCAGCAGAGCCTGCGCATGACCAAGCAGGAGGTGAAGGACGAGGCGCGCCAGTCGGAGGGCGATCCGAAGCTCCGGCAACGCATGCGTCGGGCGTACCGTGACCTGTCCGGCAATCGCATGCTCAACGAGGTCGCGACCGCCGACGTCGTCGTCACGAATCCGACCCACTACGCGGTTGCGCTCCGCTACCGCTCGGATGAGCACGGTGCACCACGCGTGGTCGCCAAAGGGGTCGACGAGGTCGCGCAGCGGATCAAGCAGGAGGCTCGCCGCCACGGTGTACCGATCATCGAGCGCCGCGCCCTGGCGCGGGCGCTCTATCGCAGCGTCAAGACCGGCAGCGAGATCCCCGCGGCGCTGTATCGTGCGGTCGCCGAAGTGCTGGCCTACATCTACGGCCTGCAGCAGCGGCGGGTGAGCTGAGATGCCGACCACCCAGCCCAGCTGGCTCCGCCGCCTGTTCGCCGGAGGCGAGGTCCTCCTGCCGCTCGCGTTCGTGATCGTGATCCTCCTGATGGTGATCCCGGTCCCGACGGCGATCCTCGACCTGTTTCTCGCGCTGAACATCTCGCTGTCGCTGATGGTCCTGCTGCTCGCCATCTACACGCTGAAGCCGCTCGAGTTCTCGACCTTTCCTTCGGTCCTGCTGGTCCTCACGCTGTTCCGCCTGTCGCTGAACGTCGCGTCCACCCGCCTCATCCTCGGCAAGGGCGCCGAAGGGCCGGGCGCCGCCGGGCACGTCATCCAGGCCTTCGGCAACTTCGTGGTCGGTGGCAGCTACGTGGTCGGCACGGTGATCTTCCTGATCCTGGTCGTGATCAACTTCGTGGTCATCACCAAGGGTGCGGGGCGCATCGCCGAGGTCGCCGCGCGCTTCACCCTGGACGCCATGCCGGGCAAGCAGCTCGCGGTCGACGCGGAGCTGAACGCGGGCCTGCTCTCGGAGCGCGAGGCGCGCGAGCGCCGGCGCGCGATCGAGGCCGAGGCCGACTTCTACGGCGCGATGGACGGCGCCAGCAAGTTCGTGCGCGGCGACGCGATCGCTGGCGTGCTGATCGCCGCGATCAACATCGTCGGCGGCCTGATCATCGGCGTGCTGCAGGGGGGACTCTCGGTCCAGGATGCGGCCCAGATCTACACGACGCTGACCGTCGGTGACGGCCTGGTCTCGCAGATGCCGGCGCTGCTCGTCTCGACCGCGGCCGGCATCATCGTCACGCGCGCGGCGTCGGGTACCGACCTCGGCAGCGAGGTGACGTCGCAGCTGCTGCTCAATCCGCGCGTGATGGCGACGGTGTCGGCGATCCTGGTCGGATTCGCCGTCCTGCCGGGCCTGCCGACGGTGCCGTTTCTCGGCCTCGCGGGAGCGATCGGCGGCATCGCGTGGGCGATGCGCGGGACGATCGCAGGAGACCCGGCAAAGAAGCCCGCGGGTGCCGCGGCGACCGAGGGGGGCGAGGCGGCGGAAGGCGGCGATGCCAAGGCCAAGGCGGCGCTGCCGTCGCCGCTCGACGTGCTCGAGCTCGAGGTGGGCTTCGAGCTGGTGCCGCTGGTCGACGGGAAGCAGGGTGGCGAGCTCATCGATCGCATTCGCGCGCTGCGCACCCAGCTCGGTCAGGAGCTCGGCATCGCGATCCCGCCGGTGCACATCCGCGACAACCTGCAGCTGAAGCCCGGCGAGTACGCGGTGCTGCTCAAGGGCGTCGAGATCGCGCGCGCCGAGACGCGCATCGGGTACGTGCTGGCGATCAACCCGGGTGCCGGCGACCCGGCGTTCCCGGGCATCCCCTGCAAGGAGCCCGCATTCGGGCTCGAGGCGCTGTGGGTTCCTTCGGCGGATCGCGAGCGCGCGCAGATCTCCGGGTACACGGTCGTCGACGTCGCGACCGTGGTGGTGACGCACCTCACCGAGCTGATCCGCCGGCATGCAGCCGACCTGCTCGGGCGCCAGGACGTGCAGGTACTGCTCGACGCGCTCGCCAAGACCCATCCGAAGCCCGTCGAGGAGCTGGTACCGCAGCTGCTCGGCGTCGGTGGGGTGCAGAAGGTACTGCAGAACCTCCTGCGCGAGAACGTCAGCGTTCGCGACCTGCTGACGGTGATCGAGGCGCTCGCCGATCACGCGCCCACGACCAAGGACCCACAGGCGCTGACCGAGCAGGTGCGCCAGGCGCTGTCGCGCTCGATCGTGCAGCGCTACCTCGGTCCGGACCGGGTGCTGCACGTGATGACGCTCGCACCGACGCTCGAGCGCACGATCGGTGACGCCGTGCACCGCACCGAGGAGGGGGCCACGCTGGCCCTCGAGCCGGCCCTCGCGCAGCGTCTGCTGGCGAAGCTCGCCGAGGTGGCAGAGCCCTTCGCCCTGCAGGGGCGCCAGCCGGTCCTGCTGTGCTCGACCGGCATCCGGGGACACCTGCGTCGCTTCCTCGAGCGCTTCCTGCCGAGCCTCGTGCTGCTCGCACCGGCGGAGATCCCGCCGACGGTGCGGCTGCAATCGCTCGGGGTCGTCCGCGTCGACGAGGAGCACCCGGCGCACGACGGCGCCCCTGCCATGTTCAACGTGCCGCGCCGCGGGGCGACTTCCGCCGCGGCTGGAGCCATCTGATGCGCATCCGGCAATTCACCGCACCCACCACCAGCGAAGCGCTGCGCGCGCTGCGCGAGGCGCTCGGCGAGGACGCGCTCGTGCTGTCGACGCGCCACGAGCCCGGCGGGGTGATCGTCACCGCGGCGGTCGACGTGGCCGACGGGGATCACGCCCGGATCAGCCCGGTCGCGACTGATCCGCCGCCGAGCCGAGGCGAGCCGGACGACACCGGCGACGTGCGCTTCGACCTCGCACTGATCCGCACGCAGCTCGAGCAGCTCGGCCGCCGCATGCAGCGCATGGATCGCGTCTTCCTCGAGCTCGACGGCGGTGCGGGCGAGCTCGGCCCCGACGGGCGCGACATCGTCGAGCGCCTGGTCGCGTGCGGCTACGGAAGGCAGCTGGCGCATCCCGTGGCGCGGAGCTTCGAACGCGCGGTGGCGGGCGCGCTGCCGCACGAGGACGCGCTGCGCGCGAGCCTGCTCGAGCACGTGGCGGTCGCCCCGCCGGACGGTCCGCAGGTCGAGGTCTTCGTCGGCCCGACCGGTGGCGGCAAGACGACGACCATCGCGAAGCTGGCGGCGCGCCTCGTGCGTGAGGGCGCACAGCCGCCAGCGCTCATCGTCTGCGACACGCAGCGCATCGGTGCGGTCGACGAGCTGGGCGCCTACGCCCGCCTGCTCGGCGCGACGCTGCACGTGGGAGCCGACGCCGGGGCACTGCGGGCGGCGCTCGCGGCGTGCGCGAGCAGCGCGCGGGTCCTGATCGACACCGCCGGACTCAGCGGCGACGCGGGCGCCTGCGCGGAGCTGCAGACGGTGCTCGCGGGTGCCGGCGGCCAGGTTGGCGTCACGGCGGTGGTGAGTGCGGCGGCCTCGCTGCGCTCGCTGCAGCGGGTGTGGCCGCAGCTCGCGCAGCTGGGCGCGTCGCGCTGCATCGTGACGCGATTCGACGAGGGCGACGAGCCCGGTGTCGCGTGCACGTGGCTCGCCGAGACCGGCCTGCCGCTCGCGTGGCTCGGCACGGGCCGGCGCGTTCCCGACGACCTCATTGCAGCGAGCGGCGACCAGATCGTCCGCTGGCTGATGGCGGCATGATGAGCATGAACGACGACGAAAACGTCACCGAGGCGCCGCAGGCGAGTCCGACCGCGCGGTTGCGACTCGTCCGGCCGGCGGGCGAGACCGCCCGCCGCGAGCTGCCCGTGGCCAGCGCCGGCGACGCGCAAGGCACGACCGGCGAGTTCACGCGGCCGGTCCGGACGATCGCGGTGACCAGCGGTAAGGGCGGCGTCGGCAAGACGTTCGTCACGGTGAACGTCGGCATCGCACTCGCCCGCCGCGGGCTGCGCGTCCTCGTCGTGGACGCCGACCTGGGCCTCGCCAACGTGGACACGATGCTCGGTCTCGCGCCGGGCGCGACCCTGCGGCAGGTGCTGTCGGGCGAGCGCGCGATCGGCGACGTGCTGCTCGAGGGGCCGGCCGGCGTGCGCATCGTGCCCGCGACGAGCGGCTTCGAGGACATGGCGCGGCTCGGCGAGCGCAAGCTCTGCGAGTTGCTCGCGCACTTCGACGAGCTCGCGCAGAGCTTCGATGTCGCCTTGATCGACACCGCGGCCGGGATCGCACCGGCTGTGCTGGGCTTCACGCTCGCTGCCGACCGCAAGCTCGTCGTCGCGACCCCCGATCCGACCGCGCTCACCGACGCCTACGCGCTGATGAAGGTCCTGGCAACGCGCTATGGCGAGGTCGACGCGGATGTCGTGGTGAACCTCGCGCGCTCGGCAGCCGAGGGGGCGCGCACGTTCGTGAACCTGGCGCGCGTCACCCAGCACTTCCTCGGCTTCGCGCCGCGCTCGCTCGGACACCTTCCCGCGGACCCGGAAGCGGCTGCGTCGATCCGCCGGCAGCGGGCCGTGCTCGAGTACGCGCCGCGCGCCCCGGTGAGCCTCGCGCTCGATGCGCTCGCGGCGCGTCTCGTCGCACCGGGGACGGCTGCCGCTCACGCGCGCGCCCATCCGCTCCCTGCAAGCTCAGCCCTACTGGAGGCACGGCCATGAGAGCCGCAACGGCCAAGACCGTCTACGGACCGCAGCCCGTCGGGCTGTCCCCGATCGAGCAGAACTCGCAGGTCCTCGACCAGGCGCTGCGCACCCACCTGCCGCTCGTGAAGCGCGTGGTGCGACGGCTGCTGGTGCACAAGCCGGCGAACGTCGAGGCCGACGAGCTCGTCAACTGGGGCCTCGACGGACTGCTGCAGGCCCTGCAGCGATTCGACTCGACCCGTCAGGTGGAGTTCGAGGCCTACGCCCGGCTGCGCATCCGCGGCGCGATCCTCGACCGCCTGCGCGCGACCGATTTCATGGCGCGGAGCCTGCGCCGCAAGGCCAACAAGCTCGAGCGCGCCTACCAGACGCTCGAGGGCCGGCTCGGCCGGCCGGCGACGGAGGAGGAGGTCGCGGCCGAGCTCGAGATGGGCGTCGACGAGCTGCGCGACGTGCTGTCCGCGATCGGACGCAGCGGCGTCGTCGGCCTCGAGGACCTCGGCGAGGCGCCGGCGCAGGAGCAGCCCGCGATCGAGGACATCCTCGACGTCGAGCGCGTGGATCCGCTCGCCGCACTGCTGTCGCGGGAGCGCGCGAAGCTCGTCGCGGACGCGATCGACCGCCTGCCCGAGCGCGAGCGCAGCGTGATCGCGCTCTACTACCGCGAAGGAATCACCATGCGCGAGGTGGCCGCCGTGCTCGGCGTGACCGAGTCGCGCGTCTCCCAGCTGCACTCGCAGGCGCTGCTGCGCCTGGGCGGCACGCTCGGCCAGCAATTCAGCAAGGAGGATTCATGAACGTCCACGACCTGCTCGCATGGAGCGGTCCCGCGCTCGACGCGCTGGTCCTGCTCGGTCTGGCCGCGACCTGGTGGCAGCTGCGCCGTGACCCGACAGCCGCCTGGCGCGAGTACGAGGCCCGGCTCCGCGAGCTGCAGGAGAGCCTGCGCCTGCTGGTCCTGCAGGCGGAGGGCGAGGCCCGCGATCTCGACCGCCGGCTCGTGGCGCACGCCGAGCATCTCGGCAGTCTCGGCGGGGAGCGCGCAGCCGGGGACGGGGACCATCCGGCGGAGGCGGCAGCGAAGACCCAGCGCCGCGGCGCAGGAAAGCCGCGCGTGACGGACGAGGAGCCGCGCCTCACGCCGCTCGCCGCCGCGATGGCAGCAACCGCGACGGTGCCGCCACCACCTCCGGTCGCGCAGGCGAGCCAGCAGTCGCCGCCGTCGCTCGCCGAACGGGTGCAGCGACTTGCCGCGGCGCAGACCCCCATCGCCGAGATCGCGCGCAGGCTCTCGCTACCGATCGCGGAGGCGCGCGTGCTCGCGGGTCTCACCACGGGCCGCCTCGGCTACGCCGCGGCGCCGGGTTCGGTCACCGGCGCGGCGGCGACACGCACAGCCGGCGCTCGGATCGCGTCGTGACCACGCGGCAGGAAGTTCCCGGCAGGATCTGCCGCACGGAGCGCGAGGGACGCGTGGCGCACGAGCGCAGAACGCCGCAGCGTGACGGACGCGTGGCACGGGGGTTGCGTTTCGCACGCCCCGGGATGCGGGACCACGACGGAGACGGACGGTGAATCACGCGGTCTACTCGGCGGTGTCGGGCAGCCTCTCGGCGCTCGACCGGCTCGACGCCCTGACGAACAACCTGGCGAATGCCAGCACGCCGGGCTTCAAGGCGCAGCTGCTCGTGCAGCAATCGGCGCACGGGAAGGCAGGGCAGGCGGCCGGCCGCGTCGCCACACCGTTCAACCGCGCCCAGCTGCAGACCGACTTCAGCCAGGGGCCGATCGAGCGCGACGGCTCGACGTATCACCTGGCACTCGCGGGCAAGGGGTTCTTCGTGATCGACGCGGGTGCCAGCGGGCAGCTGCTGACACGCCGGGGCAGCTTCAACCTCGACCAGCAGGGCTTCCTCGTCAACGGCGAGGGGCGGCGCGTGCAGGGCGACGGCGGCGACATCCAGCTCGGCGACGCGGCGCAGAACGGGCCGATCGAGATCGGCAACGACGGTACGGTCCAGCAGGGCCTGAACCGCCTGGGCAAGGTCCGCGTGGTGGACGTACCCGACCCGTCGCAGCTCGAGCGCGCCGCAGGCAGCGCGTTCTCGCCGGGCGGGCAGACCATCAGCGATGCGGCCGATGGCACCTACGCGGTGATGCAGGGTGCACTCGAGGGCACCAACGCCTCCCCGGTCACCAACCTCGTGGCGCTCATCGAGACGATGCGCGGCTTCGAGGCGTACATGACCGCGACCCAGCGGCTCGACACGGTGAACGAGAAGGTCATCAGCGATGTCGCCCGCGTCTAGGGAAGAACAGCAGCAGGAGCCAAGATGATCCGCGCCCTTTACACCGCCGCGACCGGCATGGAAGCGCAGCAGCTCAACATCGACGTCATCGCGAACAATTTGGCGAACGTCAGCACCGTCGGCTTCAAGCGCAGCCGCGCGGACTTCCAGGACCTGCTCTACAACACCCTGCGCGAGCCGGGCAGTGCCGCGACCGGCACGACGCAGGTCTCGACCGGCATCCAGGTCGGTCTCGGCTCGAAGCCCGCCGCGATCCAGCGCGTGCAGCTACAGGGGGACTTCTCGCAGACCTCCAATCCGCTCGACGTCGCCGTCCGTGGTGACGGCCTGTTCCAGGTGACGCTGCCCGACGGCAGCCTCGCCTACACGCGCGCGGGCGCCTTCAAGCTCGACTCCACCGGGTCGTTCGTGACCTCGGACGGCGACTCGTTGACGCCGCAGATCACGATTCCGCAGGGTGCCGAGGCGATCTCGATCGGCAACGACGGGACGGTGACGGTCGCGCTGCCGGGTCAGACCACGCCGACGCAGGTCGGACAGATCCAGACGGTGCGCTTCGCGAACCCGGCCGGTCTGCGCGGTGAGGGTCGCAACCTGTTGAGCGAGACCGAGACCTCGGGTACGCCGCAGCTCGGCACGCCCGGACAGGACGGCTTCGGTGAGCTGACGCAGGGCTTTCTCGAGGGCTCGAACGTGAGCGTCGTCGAGGAGCTGGTCGCGATGATCTCCGGCCAGCGCGCGTACGAGATCAACTCGAAGGCGGTATCGGCAGCAGACGAGATGCTGCGTGCCGCGGCGCAGATCGTCCGGTGACGAGGATGAGGCCTCCCGCAGCAGGATTCCGTCGCACCTTCGCAGCCGTGGCGCTCGTCGCCGTCCTCGTGGCGGCGTCGCGGCGCGCTGCCGCGGAGTCGACGGGCCGCATCAAGGTCCTGCCGCAGGCGACCGTCGCGGGAGCGACGGTCCGCCTGGCCGACCTCGCGGTCCTCGAGGGCGTCGGCGTCGACTTCGCGGACCTGGAGGTCTGCCCCGCGCCGGAGGCTGGCGCGAGCCGGCGCATCAGCGGTCAGAGCGTGCTCACGAAGCTGCAGGGCGCGGGGCTCGCCGAGTCCGTCGCATACACGATCCCCGCCAGCGTGAGCATCACACGTGCGCACCAGGTGGTGGACGAGGCGGCGCTGCGTCCCGCGATCGAGACGCAGCTCGCGAGCCAGCTGGCCCCGGGCGACCGCGTCGACGAGGTCGACGTGCAGCGCCAGGTGCGGATCCCGCTCGGCGCGTACGACGTCGAGGTCGATCCGCCGTCGACGCATGCGACGGGCGGCGGGTTCCGGCGCACCGACGTGCGCATCGTGCAGGACGGCGTCGTCACGTCGACCGTTCCGGTGCGCGTCAAGATCGCGACCTTCGGAAACGTCGTCGTGGCCCGGCAGCCGATCGCGCGTGGCACGATCCTCGGCGAGGACGATCTGCGGATCGAGGAGCGGCGTCTCGACGAGCTGCCGACGACGGTGCTCACCGACGTCGCGTCGGCGATCGGCCGCGAGGCACGGGTGGCGATCGCCGCCGGCAAGGCGCTCACGCTGCAGGGTCTCGCCAACGCGGTGCTCGTCAAGCGCGGCGGCCTGGTACGCGTCCTCGTGGAGAGGGGCGGCATGCGCATCAGTGTCGCCGGTGAGGCAATGGAGACCGGTGGCGCGGGCGACCGCGTTCGCGTGGTGAATGCCAGCTCGAAGCGCGAGCTGGTGGGACGGGTGGTCGATCATGGCACGGTATCCGTCGTCTACTGACACGCCCGGCGGCGCTGCCGGCCGACCGAGAGGAGCCCGCACGAACGCCTCCGGCACACCAGGAGCCCGCACGAACGCCTCCGGCACACCAGGAGCCCGCACGAACGCCTCCGGCACACCAGGAGCCCGCACGAGCGGCTCCGCCGTCCGGCTGGCGCAACGCGGCCCGCTCGCCCTGGCGATGCTCCTCCTGAGCGGCTGTCTCGGTCCGGCGTTTCGCCAGCCCGAGCCGGTGCCGCTCCTCGGTGGCGTGACGTTGGTCCAGCCGCCGACGGCGCTCGAGAGACGCAACGGCTCGCTGTGGCGCGCCAACGTGAGCGCGAACTACCTGTTCACCGACGTGCGCGCCGCAAACACCGGCGACCTGCTGACGGTGCTGGTGTTCGAGGACGACTCGGGGGCCAAGTCCGCCGACACCTCGACCGAGAACACGGCGTCGATCACGGAAGGCATCAGCCAGTTCTTCGGCCTGACGACCCAGCTCGCGCAGAAGAACCCGACGATCGACCCCGACGAGCTGATCAACGCCGACTCCGAGCGGACCTGGGAGGGGAGCGGCGCGACCTCGCGCTCGGGCCGGCTGAACGCGCGCTTGACCGTCGAGGTCAAGGCCGTCTCGCCGACCGGCAATCTCTGGGTGCAGGGCGACAAGGTCGTCGCCGTGAACAACGAGGACCAGCACGTCGTCCTGTCCGGCTGGGTGCGGCCCGAGGACATCGACGCGCGGAACGAGGTCGCCTCGACCAAGCTCGCCCAGGCTCGCATCGACTACTACGGGATCGGCGAGATCGGCCGCCAGCAGCGCGCCGGGTGGGGCACGATGATCCTGGACTACGTATGGCCGTTCTAGTTCAACGAGGGGCCACGACGGCCCTCGCCCCACGCGGCGAAGCCGCGCGGGGCCCGGCTATCGAACGAGGGGGCACGCGCCCCCTCGCCCCACGCGGCGAAGCCGCGCGGGGCCCGGCTATCGAACGAGGGGGCACGCGCCCCCTCGCCCCACGCGGCGAAGCCGCGCGGGGCCCCACTCCCCGCGCTCGCTTCGCTCGGCCGCGCGTGTTGCGCGCGGAGTCGTGTCGCGGTTGGGGTGCCGGAGGTTTGCGCGCGTGGGTGGGGCTGGTGCTGCTGTTGCCGTTGCTGGCGATGCTCGTGGGGGTGCCGCGGGTCGCGCGGGCGGCGCGCATCAAGGACATCGCGGAGTTCGAGGGAGTACGAACCAACCAGCTCTCCGGGTATGGCATCGTCGTCGGCCTGCAGGGGACGGGTGACGGCCAGCAGGCGCTGTTCACCATCCAGAGCATCTTGAGTGCTCTGCGCAGAAACGGCGTCCTGATCACCGTCGACCCGCGGCAGATCCGCGTGAAGAACGCAGCCGCAGTGCTGGTCACGGCGAAGCTGCCGCCCTTCGCCCGCTCGGGCGACCGGATCGACGTCCAGGTGTCCTCGATCGGCGACGCGAAGTCGTTGCAGGGCGGCACGCTCATCACCGCGCCGCTGCGCGGCGGCGATCAGCAGGTGTATGCGGTCGCACAGGGCCCGGTGTCGCTCGGCGGCGGCTTCTCGGCATCGGCACCCGGCGCCTCGACCACGAGCGGGATGACGACGGCAGGGATCATCCCGAACGGCGCACTCGTCGAGCGCGAGCTGCCGGTCGACCTCGCACCGGACGGCACGCTCAAGATCAGCCTGCACCAGCCGGACATCACCACCGCGAGCCGCGTCGCCGAGGCGATCAATCTGCGCACGACGACCGACGCGGTGGCGATCGACCCGAAGACCATCGAGGTCGCCCTGCGCGGTCCCGGGACGCGCGAGGCGATGAACGCGATGACGCAGATCGAGGTGCTGCAGATCGCGATCGACACCTCGGCGAAGGTCATCATCAACGAGCGGACCGGTACGGTGATCCTCGGCCAGGAGGTCCGGATCGCTCCGGTGGCGATCGCGCACGGCTCGCTGCAGGTGGAGATCAAGACGGAATTCGGCGTATCGCAGCCGGAGGCGTTCTCCGCCGGTCAGACGGTGGTCGTCCCCGACAGCCAGATCGTCGCGTCCGAGGGCGCCAAGCGCAACCTGGCGATCCTGCCGCCCGGAGTGACCCTCGGGCAGCTGGTCAGCGGGCTCAACCTGCTCGGCGTGACGCCGCAGGACCTGATCGCGGTGCTCCAGGCGATCAAGACGGCGGGCGCGCTGCAGGCCGACCTGGAGCTCATGTGATCACGGGCGCTCTCGGGACCACGCTGGCGGCGACTCCGCTCGGCCTCGACGCGACAGCCTCGCTCGACGCGCTGCGACACAAGCCGGTGAAGGAGGTGGCACGCGAGTTCGAGGCGATGCTGCTCGCGCAGATGATCGGGGCGATGCGCAAGACGGTCGGCGACTCCGGGCTCCTGCAAGCGTCTCCCGAGCGCCGGATGATGGACGGCTTCTTCGACATCGAGATGGCGCGGAGCCTGGTCGACCAGGTTGACCTCGGCCTCGCGCGGCAGCTGACCGGGGAGCTGGAGCGCGAGCCCGGCCCATCGGACGAGCCGAGCGTCGCGATCGGTCGCGCCGGACGGACCGAAGCGTCGGCTGCGGCCAGAGGTGCGGACACGGCATTCCTCGGCGATGGCGTCGGCGACCTCGTGGCCCCCGTGGCGGCGCGCGTCGCCTCGGCCTACGGGAGGCGCCGCGACCCGTTCACGGGCGAGCCCGAGTTCCACGCCGGGCTCGACCTGGCGGCACCCCTCGGCACGCCGGTGCGCGCCGCGGCCGCCGGCACCGTCGCGTTCAGCGGCCGGCGCGGCGACGCGGGGAACCTCGTCGAGCTCGTGCACGACGACGGCATGCGCACGCGCTATGCGCACCTCGCCGGCATGACGGTGCAGACGGGTGAGTTGGTCCGTGCGGGCCAGGTCCTGGGCGCGGTCGGGAGCACGGGACGGAGCACCGGACCCCACCTACACTTCGCGATCGAGCGGGGAGGGCATCCGGTCGACCCGAAGCCTCTTCTCGAGGCGGCGACCTAAAGTTTTTCGCCCGGACGTACGACAAGGGTGCGTGGTGGGGACCAAGCGAGCCAAATCATGAAGATCGTCGGACCCGAGTCGAACCCTCTCGCCGGTGCGAGCACCAGCCGCGAGGCCGGCAACGCCGGCGGGGTGAAGCCCCGCGGTGACCAGACACCGGCCCCGGTCGCCGGACAGGACACCGTCGAGCTGTCGCCCCTCGCCCGCACCCTCGGAGAACTCCGGGCCGAGGTGGGCGACGTCGAAGCGATCGACGAGCAGCGTGTCGCCGAGCTCCGCGAGGCGCTCCAGAAGGGCACGTACCAACCGTCGTCGCAGGACATCGCGGGCGCTCTGCTGCGCGAGCTGACGTCGAACAAGATCGCCTGAGCCGGCCATGACCCGGGAACCGCAGCGCGCGATTCTCGCCGAGCTGCTCGGGGTGGAGCGGGAGTGCTGCACCCGGCTCGAGCGGATCGTCGCCGACGAGCGCCGTGCGGTGGCGGAACGCGACCTGCCGGCGCTGCTCGAAGCGCTGCAGGCGCGCGAGACGCTGCAGGCGCAGTGGCGCCGGGCGACCGAGGAGCGTCGTTCGCGCTTCGCGGCACCCGGAGTGCTTGCGTCCGTCGCGGCAGAAGATCCGGAGCTGGCCGCGTTGCTGCGTGCGGTCCGGACCGCAGCCGATGCCCTCGAGCGCGCGCAGCGGATCAACCTCGCCATGGTGCGCGGTGCTCTCTCGCAGGTCGGCGAGCTGCTCGACGGCATTCGCCGGGCGCAGCCCGGCGCCGCCTACGATGGTCGCGCCACCCTGACGGCGCCCCCGCCTGCGGCCGCGACCGGCTGGAGCGCCTGAGGAGCAGCCATGGCGATCTCCGACATCCTGAACGCCGGACGCTCGAGCCTGATCGCGCAGCAGCGCGCGCTCCGCGTGAACGGCAACAACATCGCCAACGTCAACACGCCGGGCTACACGCGCCAGCGCGCGGTGCTCGAGGCGGTCCCGACGGCAGCCGGTGGCGGCGTGCGCGTGGCGGACGTCGAGCAGGTGATCGACCGCTTCGTCGAGACGCGCCTGCTGGGGCAGTCCTCGACGGCGGCCGGGGCAGCGGCGCGGCGCGACCTGCTCGAGGGTGTGCAGGACCTGTTCCCGGTCGGCGACGCCTCGGTGAACGGCGCGCTGCAGGAGTTCTTCGCCGCGGCGAACGAGCTGAGCGCGCACCCCGAGGATCTGGCGACGCGCAACGAGCTCCTGAACCGCGCCGAAGCGCTCGCGAGCCGGCTGCGCAGCAGCGCGCAGGGACTGGCCGCCGTGCAGCGCGAGGCCGACGGCCGCGCCGCGGCGGGCGTCGCCGACGCGAACACCGTGCTGTCGCGCATCGCCGGGCTGAACCGCTCGATCGCGCTCGAGGAAGGGACCACGGGGGCGACCGCGAACGAGCTGCGCGACCAGCGGCGCGCGGCGCTCGGTGACCTTGCGCAGCAGATCGGCATCCGCACGGTGGAGAACGACGACGGCAGCGTGGACGTCTACGCGCGCTCCGGCGTGGCGCTGGTGAACGGCAGCGACGCCGCGACGCTCGAGGCGCGGCTCGGCACCACGCTCGGCCTCGACGGCGCCGCGCTGCACGACGTCGGCGTGGTCGCACCGGACAACTCGCTGATTCCGTTCGGCAGCGACCCAGGCGGCGAGATCGGCGCGCAGCTCGTCGTCCGCGACCAGGACGTCCCGGCGGCCGCAGCATCTCTCGATGCGATCGCGCTGACGCTGCGCGACGCGGTCAACGCCGTGCAGACCGATCCCGCCGGACGCGACCTCGACGGTCTCGTCGGCACGGACTTCTTCTCGGGCACCGGCGCCGCCGACCTCACCGTCGCGCTCACCGATCCGCGCGGCATCGCGGCCGCACAGAGCACGACGCCGGGCGACAACGCGAATGCGCTGGCACTGGTCGAGCTGCGCGACCAGACGTTCCCCGGGCTGTCCGGGCAGACGATCGGCGGCGCGCTGGGTACCCTGCAGGCGGACGTCGGCGCCTCGGTTCGCGACGCGACCGACGCGGCGGCGGTGGAGCAGGGCCTGCTCGCCAACGTCCAGGCGCAGCGCGACGCCGTCTCCGGCGTGAGCCTCGAGGAGGAGTTCACCGACCTGATCCGCTTCCAGCGGGCATTCCAGGCGGCGGCACAGCTGATCTCCGTCGGCGACAGCATGCTCCAGGAGCTGCTCGGCATGGTGCGGTCTTGATCGGCGACGTCACGCCCGTGGGCGCGCATGATCGGCCGCGTGACGCCCGTGGGGCGCGCATGATCGGCCGCGTGACGCCCGTGGGGCGCGCATGATCGGCCGCGTGACGCCCGTGGGGCGCGCATGATCGGCCGCGTGACGCAGTCGATGATGGGCGACCAGCTGCTGGGCAACGTCCGGCAGCTGCAGCGTCGCCTGCTCGACGCGCAGGACGCGCTGTCGAGCGGCAAGACGCTGCGCGAGCCGAGCGACGATCCGCAGGGCGCCGCGCTGGTGAACGGGCTGCGCGCGCAGAGCCGGGACCTGAGCAGCCTGTCGCGCACCGTCGGCTTTGGTCGCGCCGTGCTGGCGGCGCAGGACGATGCGCTCGACCAGGCGGAAGACCTCATGGTGCGCGCGAAGGAGATCGCGGCGCAGCAGGCGGGCACGCTCGCGACGGTGGAATCGCGGCAAGCCGCGGCCGAGGAGATCGACGCCATCGAGCGCCAGCTGATCGCGCTCGGCAACACCGAGATCGACGGCCGACAGGTCTTCGGCGGCCTCGCGAGCGGCACGCCGGTGTTCGCCGACCCGGACGATCCGGGCTTCGACCCGCTGAACCCGTATGCCGGACCCGCGGACCCGTTCTCGATCCGCAGCGCGCCGGGGGCGACGGTGCGTCTCACGACGCCGGGCGGCGCCGTCTTCGGCTCGTCGATCGCGGCGCTCGACGACCTCCGGCAGACCCTCGCAGCGGGCAACTCCTCGACGGCGAACATCGACCCGCTCGAGACCGCGGCGGACGCGTTGCGCGTCGAGCGCACGTCGGTGGGCGGTCGCGCGCGCCAGCTCGGCGATCGCGCGAGCGAGCTCACGTCGAGCGTCTCCAAGGTGACGGCGCGGCTCGGAGAGATCGAGAGCGCCGACTACGCGACCCTGGTCACGGAGCTCACGCAGCTGCAGACCGCGCTGGAGGCGACGCTGACCTCGAGCCGGACGCTGCAGACCAGCATCCTCGACTATCTGCGTCTCTGACGGGAGTGGCATGCTGGTGTTGACGCGCAAGATCGGCGAGCTGGTGCGCATCGGCGACGACGTCACCGTGCGCGTGCTCGCCGTGCGCAACCGCCAGGTGAGCCTCGGCTTCGTCGCGCCAGGCGCCGTCAAGATCTACCGCGAAGAGGTGCTGCGGATGATCGAGAGCGGGAACCGCCGGGCGCAGCTCGGCAGTCCGGAACACCTGAGCGCGCTCGCAGCGCTCTGGGAGGAGCAGGGCCGTGGCACCCAGCGTTGAGGTCGTCGCGCAGGCGCGAGTGGTGACACCCCCCGCGCCGCGGACCGTCGCCATCGCCTCGCAGCGCTTCGGCGAGTTCGCGGTTCCCGTGGACAGCATCTTTGCGCTCGATCCGGGTCTCGTCGGGTTTCCGAACGAGCATCGCTTCGTGGTGCTGGACTCGCGCCCGGGGTCGCCCTTCAAGTGGATGCTCTGCATCGACGAGCCGGAGCTCGCCTTCGCGGTGGTCGATCCGGTCCCGTTCGTGCCGGGCTACCGTCCGCCGCTCGACAAGGCGGTCGCCGCGCTCGGCTGCGCGGCCGAGGACGTAGCGCTGTTCGTCCTGGTGACGATCCCGGCCCGACCAACGGAGATCTACGCCAACCTGCTCGCGCCGGTGGCGGTGGATCTGGTGCGTCGCAAGGGCCGACAGCTGGTTCTCGAGGACCCGACGCTCGATCCGGCGCACCGGATCCCGCTCCTCTGACGCGGCGCCTGCGCCATCGTCCGGGCGCTCGCCGGAAGGAAGGGCCTGCCGCGGCAAGACTTGCCCAGGGCCTGCGTGCGCACGCGCCGTTCCGGGGGGGGAATCGCTCGTCGTGACGGTCGGTCCGGTGCGGCACGGAGGATGCAACGCTGCGGGCGCATGAAGCGCCCAATCCTTCCGGGCCTGCCGCGTGCAGCCGCCCGCCCGATCCTCGTTTTGGCTCTGCTGTCGCTCGCGATCACGTTCCTCGCCGGGCGCGGGCTCCTCGAGCCGGTCTCCGGCCTGATCACGATCGGCGGGGCGTTCGCTGTGCTGTGCCTGACGTTTCCCCGCGCGCGGCTCGCCGCGACGTGGCACCAGATCACGCTGCTGCTGCAGCAGCCGTCGCAGGACGACGGCCGGGCGCTCGAGTCGACGATCGCGGTGCTCAAGCGCCTCGCGCGCGTGCACCGCGTGGAGGGCGGACCGGCGCTCGAGCGAAGCTCGCAGGACGTCGCCGACCCGTTCCTCCGCCTGGCGATCGAGCGCATCCTCGAGCTCACCAGCGCGGCCGAGCTGCGCGACGCGCTGCTCGGCGAGGCGCGTCGCGCCGCGAGCGACGGGGAGGACGCGCGGACCGTGCTCGCGACACTCGGCAAGCTCTTCCCGGCCTTCGGCTTGATCGGCACGCTGATCGGTCTTGCACTGCTGCTGCCCCAGGTCGGTGCGGGCGATCTCGCGGCGGCCGGGCCGAGCCTCGGCATCTCGATCCTGACGACGCTCTACGGAGCGATCCTCTCGAACGTCGTCGTGCTGCCGCTGGCGACCAAGCTCTCGACCTCGCTGGAGCGGCGCTGGCTCGTGCTGCAGATGATCGCGCTCGGCGCCGAGCTGATCCATCGCCGCGAGTATCCCAGCCACGTCGAGCGCGCGCTGCGCTCGTTCGCCGGCCTGGCGCATCTCCCGGAGCGCGGGGCGATCACCCTGCTGTCCGATCGTGCTGCCTGAGCCGCGCCGCGCGCCGGCGGGATCCGGCGACGAGGACAGCTGGGGCTGGCTGGTCACGTTCAGCGACCTGGTGCTGCAGCTGTTCGGCTTCGCCGTGATCGCCGCGATCGGCGCGACGGCGGCCCGCGTCGCGACGTCCGCGCCGCCGCCGCTGGCGATCGCCCCGACGGCGGCGGTTGCTGCGAGCGCGGCGCCGCCGGAGACGGCACCGGCAACGCCAGAGGTCCAGACCGCACCGGCAACGCGTGTGGTGCACCAGGTGGCCGCCCTTCCGCCTCCGGTCGATCCCGCA
>VGTK01000077.1 GCA_016874715.1 Deltaproteobacteria bacterium
CTGCGCGAGGACCGCGCGACCTTCCTCCTCGACCTGACCCGGGCGATCTGCGCCAAGCCGCCGACGCCGGCGCTCGAGCAGTGGATGTGGTCCCTCTTCATGCAGGCGGCGCCGTCGGCGGATGCGGCCCTGGCGGAGCTCGACCAGCTCGACCAGCGCACGGTGCTCGCAGCGCTCGAGGTGCCGGTGCTTGCGATCGTCGGCGCGCTGGACGTCGTGGTCGCGCCGGATGTCTGCCGCGAGGCGGCGCGCATCGCGCGGCGCGGTCGGGTGGTGGAGTTCGCGGAGAGCGGTCACGCGCCG
This sequence comes from Deltaproteobacteria bacterium, assembly GCA_016874715.1. GTDB lineage: Bacteria > Desulfobacterota > Binatia > UBA12015 > UBA12015 > VGTK01. The sequence continues at coordinate 304 of VGTK01000077.1, forward strand.
TTCGTGGAGGAGGGCGCGCGCTATCGCGCGGTCCTGCTCGAGTTCCTCTCGACGCTGGGATGACCGGAGGAGATCGTCGCATGGGACGGCAGGTGAGCTTCGGGCTGTGGTACGACCTTCGCAACCCGGCACCGTGGAGCATTCCGTTCGAGCAGCTCTACGGGCAGGTGCTCGATCAGATCGTCGAGGCCGAGCGGCTCGGCTTCGATTCGGTCTGGCTCACCGAGCACCACTTCTGCGACGACGGCTACACGCCCTCGCCGCTGGTGATCGCGGCCGCGATCGGTACGCGCACGCAGCGCCTGCGCATCGGCACCAACCTGATGGTCCTGCCGCTGCACGATCCCGTCCGGGTCGCCGAGGACGCGGCGACGCTGTCGCTGCTGACCGGCGGCCGCTTCGACCTCGGTGTCGGCGCCGGCTACCGCGCGCTCGAGTTCCGCGAGTTCGGCCGCGAGCTGCGGTACCGCCCGAGCCTCCTCGAGGAGGGCATCGCGCTGATCCGCCGTGCATGGGCCGGCGAGTCGCTGGAGTTCCGCGGCAAGCGCTTCGCGCACGGCGACGTTCGTGTGATGCCGACGCCGCAGCACCTGCCGAAGCTCTACCTGGGTGCCATGGCGGAGCCCGCGATCGATCGCGCGGCGCGCATCGCCGACGGCTTCCTCTCCACCGGCGGCATCGGGCACGACGTCTATCTCGAGCGCCTCGCCGGTCACGGCCGCGATCCCGCCGACGGCGTCATCGTGGCGGGTCACTGGGCCATCATCGCGCCCGACCCGGAGCGCGAGGCTGCGACCGTCGGACCGCACGTGCTCCACCAGGCGAACCAGTACATCGAGTGGGGCGCCTTCGGCCCGCCCGAGTCGGTGCCGCGCTTTCCCGATGCCGCGGCCGCGATCGCCCAGGGACTCTACGAGCTGTGGGACGCGGACACCGCCGTTACGGAGCTCGTCGGCCTGCTGCGGAAGTACCCGCAGATCCGCGACCTGCACCTCTGGGCGCAGTTTCCCGGCGAGCCCGTGGCATCCGGCCAGCGGCGCATCGAGTACGTGGCGAAGCACGTGCTGCCGCGGGTCCGCGCGGCACTCTGAGCCTCGGTCCCCGCCTGTCCGAGCGCTGCGGGCGGCGCTGCGGTCGGGGGCGCGGGCACGCCGTGACCGCCGTCCGGGGGGCGAGGGCGCGCCCTGATCAGGGGCTACGATCGGCGGGGCTGCGCGCGTCGCCGGGCTGCCGGCCTGGCTCGCCGGTTCGGGCCCGCGCCGCGCAGTCCGGTCCACAGCAGGTCGGTCAGCTGGTCGGTGAGCTCGCTGCGGCTCCGGTCCGCGTCGCGCAGCCACCAGAGTGCGACGAAGTGCAGCATGCCGATCAACCCGTAGGCCCACGGCAGTGCCGCGGCCGGGGTGCGACCGCTCCGCCGGCGCAGGTCGGTGAGCGTCCGTGCCAGACCGGACGCCGAGCGGTCGGCGAAGGAGAGCACGCCGGGCGAGCCGCGGCCGCCCGCAGTCGCCCCGGTCACGTAGAAGTAGAGGTTCCGGTCGGACTCGATCTGCACGAGGTGGGCTTCGACGAACGCGCGGATCGCCGTGGCCGGGTCGGTCACGCCGGCCACCGCCCTCCGGGAGGCCTCGCCGTGGCGCTCGTTGAGGCGCCAGGCGAGGCGCTCGACGAGCGCGTCCTTGCCGCCGACGTGGTGGTAGACGATCGGTTTGGTGACGCCGGCCTCCGCCGCGATGGCCTCGAGCGTGACGTCGGGGCCCTCGCGCCGGATGAGGCGCTCGGCACACTCGAGCAGGGCCTCGCCGTCCGCCGCGGCCTCGCCGGCACTGGGCCGGCCCGGCCGGCGACGTCCCTTGGTCACCGCCATCGTTGACACCGTGAACCTTCCATGACCAAATTTACCATCGGTAGATTAAACGCAATCGACTGCCTCGGCGCTGCCCGCCGACGCGATCGGTGCAGGAGGCGATGACCATGAGTGCGGCGCCCAATCTCGTCACGAACTCGCGCAACCAGCCGTTCCTTGCCGGCGAGATGGCGCCGGTCACCGACGAGCTCGACGTGGCGTCCTGCAGGACGACCGGTGAGGTCCCCGGGGATCTGCTCGGAAAGTTCATCCAGAACGGCCCCAATCCGCGCTTCGAGCCGCTCGGTCGTTACCACATGTTCGACGGTGACGGCATGCTGCACGCGATCGAGTTCGCGGAAGGTCGCGTCTCGTACCGCAATCGCTGGATCCGCACGCCGATGCTGGCGGCGGAGATGCGGGCGGGACGTGCGCTCTATCCGGGTCTCGCCGACCTGATGAACTTCCCCGATGCGTCGCTGGTCGGTGACGCCGGGCCGATCAAGAACCCGGCCAACACGAACATCATCCGGCATGCGGGGAAGTACCTCGCGCTGTACGAGACCGGCTTGCCGGTCGAGGTCACTGCAGACCTCGAGACGCTCGGCATCCGCGACTTCGACGGCAAGCTGCCGTGCGGCATCACGGCGCACCCGCGGATCGACCCGGTGACGCAGGAGATGTTCTTCTTCGCCTACTCGCCGTTCCCGCCGTACCTGCGCTACTTCGTCGCCGACGCGCAGGGGAACCTCGTGCACGCGATCGAGATTCCGATCCCGGCGCCGTCGATGATCCACGATTTCGTGATCACCGAGGAGCACGCCGTCATCCTCGACTCGCCGCTCAAGTTCAACATGGACGCGATCACCGAAGGCGGCTCGATGATCAAGTACGCCCCGGAAGGGGGAACGCGCATCGGCGTCTTGCCGCGGCACGGTCGCGCCGACGAGATGACCTGGTACGAGATCGAGAACGGACACGTGCAGCACTTCTGGAACGCCTGGTGCGAGAACGGCGTCGTCGAGCTCTCCGGCACGTTCAACACGAGCCCGGAGTACGGCATGGACACCGGCGGCGATCCCTCGGAGTCGAGCGCTTCGGCGAAAGCCGGCGTCGCAACGCGCTTCAAGGTCGACCTCGCGCGCGGTGCGGCCAAGGCCGAGCAGTTCGACGACATGGAAGGCGACTTCTGCCGCTTCAACGAGGGTCACAACGGCCGGCGCAGCCGTTATCACTACATGGGCGGCTTCCGCGGCGAGCGCGGCGTCATCGGCCAGTTCGACACCGTGGTGAAGTACGACGACCGCAGCGGCGCGCGCGAGAGCTGGTACGCCGGCAAGCAGCACCACATCGGCGAGGCGCTCTTCGCGCCCGATCCCCGGGGCTCCGCCGAGGACGACGGCTGGCTGCTGTTCACCGACCACGACCACGCCGAGAACACCACCGACGTCTGCGTCGTCGACGCGCGGAACGTCGGCGCAGGCCCGATCGCGCGCGTGCACATGCCGCGCAAGATCCCGTTCGGCTTCCACGTGAACTGGTTCCGGGCCGATGGCTGAGGGCCGCGCGGTGGGACCGGCGTCGGCGGGGCGCGAGGCCGGCGCCGGCCGGCGTCGGTCGCCCTCGGAGCTCTCGCGCGAGGAGGCGCACGACGTCTATCGCGGGATGCGCACCATCCGGGTCTTCGAGGAGACGCTCGACCGGCTGGTGAAGGCCGGCCGCCTGCCCGGATTCCTGCACCTCTATTCCGGGCAGGAGGCGGTGGCGGTCGGCGTGTGCCGTCAGCTCGTCGACGGCGACGTGGTGAGCTCGACGCATCGTGGCCACGGCCACTGCATCGCCAAGGGGGTCGACATCGGCGGCATGATGGCGGAGCTTTTCGGCCGCGCGACAGGGCTCTGCAAGGGCAAGGGCGGCTCGATGCACATCGCCGATCTCGAGCGCGGCATGCTGGGCGCAAACGGCATCGTGGGCGCCAACATGCCGCTCACGGTCGGCGCGGCGCTCACCGCGCAGGTGAAGGGGACGGGCGGTGTCGCGGTCGCGTTCTTCGGTGACGGTGCGACGAACCAGGGGCAGTTCCACGAGGCGCTCAACCTGGCGTCGATCTGGAAGCTGCCCGCGCTCTTCGTGGTCGAGAACAACGGCTACGGCGAGGCGACGCCGATGGAGCACGTCACGCCCGTCCGTGACCTTTCGGTCCGGGCCGGTTCCTATGCGATGGCGGCCGACATCGCCGACGGCATGGACTACTTCGACGTCGCCGAGAAGGCCGCGGTCGCGGTCGCACGCGCCCGCGCCGGGGAGGGACCGACGCTGCTGGAGTGCAAGACGTACCGCTACCACGGGCACTACGTCGGCGATCCGGTCACGTACCGCACCGCGGAGGAGACCACGATGTGGCGGACGACGCGCGATCCGTTGATGCTCTTCGAGAAGCGCGCCGTCGCAACGATGCTCGTCGAGGAGCCTTCTCTCCGGCGAATCGACCGCGAGATCTCCGCGGCCGTCGACGCGGCCGTCGAGGCGGCGGAGAAGGCTCCGTTTCCGGACATATCGAGCGTCCTCACGGACGTCTACGTGCGCGGGTAGCGGCATGGCACGAGTTCTCTCCTACGCGATGGCCATCAACGAGGCGCTGCACATCGCCATGGCGGCCGACCCCGACGTGATCGTGCTCGGCGAGGACGTCGCCGGCGGCGGCGGGCGCGAGGATCAGGGCATCGTCGACGCCTGGGGCGGGCCGATGGGCGCCACCCGCGGGCTGATCACGGCGTTCGGTGCCGGGCGCGTGCGCGACACCCCGATCAGCGAGATGGGATTCCTCGGTGCCGGCGTCGGCGCCGCCGCGACCGGACTCCGCCCCGTGGTCGAGCTGATGTTCATCGACTTCCTCGGCGTGGCGCTCGATCCGCTGCTCAATCAGGCGTCCAAGCTGCGCTACATGTTCGGCGGCAAGGCACGCGTCCCGCTGACGGTGCGAACCAACGTGGGTGGCGGCAACCGCGCCGCCGCACAGCACTCGCAGGCGCTCTACGCCATGACGACGGCGATCCCGGGCCTGAAGACGGTGTTCCCCTCCACGCCGGCCGACGCCAAGGGCCTGCTGCTCGCGTCGATCCGGGACGACGATCCGGTCGTATTCTGCGAGGGCAAGTCGCTGATGTTCCTGGAGGGGGAGGTTCCCGAGGGCGACTACGAGGTCCCTCTCGGCAAGGCGGCGATCCGGCGCGAGGGCTCCGACGTCACGCTGGTCGGCATCGGCCGCACCGTCCACACCGCGCTCGCGGCCGCGGCGGCACTCGCCGAGGACGGCGTGCAGGCGACCGTCATCGACCTGCGCTCGCTCTACCCGCGCGACGACGAGGCCATCCTGTCGAGCCTCGCGAAGACCGGTCGGCTGGTGGTCGTCGACGAGGCGCCGCCGCACTGCGGGATCGCGAGCGACGTCGCGGCGCTGTGCGTCGACCGCGGCTTCGACCTGCTCGACGCTCCCGTCAAGCTCGTGACGGCGCCGCACACGCCGGTTCCGTTCAGCCCCGTGCTCGAGGACGCGTATCTGCCGACGCCCGAGCGCGTCGTCGCCGCCGTCCGCGAGCAGGTCGGACTCTGATGCCGATCGCCGTCGCGATGCCCAAGCTGGGCATGACGATGGAGGAGGGGATGGTCGTCGAGTGGCGGACGGCCATCGGCGATCCCGTCACCGCGGGCGAGGTCGTCGTCGTCATCGAGACCGACAAGGCGGCAAACGATCTCGAGGCGCCCGCCTCGGGCGTGCTGCGCCACGTCTACGTCGCGGTCGACGAGACCGTCCCCTGCGGCACGCTGCTGGCGGCGATCACGGCGGAAGCCGACGAGGAGTTCGACGCGGACGCGTTTCTCGCGGCATACGCCCCGCCGGTCGGCTTCGAGTCGCGGCCGCCCGACGCGGGCGCCGCGGCGCCGTCCGTGGCACGGCCGCAGGTCGCCGCCGCGGAGGCGGCGCGGCTCGCGCGCGGCGCGGTGCCGGTCACACCCGCCGCCCGGGCTCTGGCGCGCCGCCTCGGGATCGGCACCTCGGGCATCTCGGGCAGCGGCCCCGGCGGGCGCGTCGTCCGCGCGGACGTCGCGGCGTGGGCCGAGCGCAGGGCTCGGCTGCGCCCGGTCGCCGAAGGGGTCGCGCTCGACGTCCCGACCGAGGGGGCGGGGGATCCGGTCGTGCTGCTGCCCGGGTTCGGCTCCGACGTCTCGGTCTTCGCGCAGCAGACGGCGGCGCTCACCGCGCGCCATCGCGTGCTCGGCGTCAATCCGCGCGGCGTCGCCGGGTCGGATGCACCCGCCGACGCGGGCTACGGCGTCGATCAAGCAGCGCGCGACGTCGCCGCACTGATCGACGCGCCGGCGCACGTCGTCGGTGCGAGCCTCGGCGCCGCCGTCGCGATCGAGCTGGCGCTGACGGCGCCCGACAAGGTCCGGTCGCTCACGCTCGTGACGCCGTTCGTCGAGGCCGACGCGCGCCTGCACGCGGTGTGCGAATCCTGGGCCCGGCTCGCCGGCGAGGTCCCGTCGACGTCGCTGGCGAGCGTGCTGATGCCGTGGATGTTCTCGCCGGACGTCCTCGCCGACGACCACGTGCGCCGGCGCATCCAGCGCGGTCTCGCGGCCACGCTCGCGCGCGTGCCGGCCGCGACCCTGGAGCGGACGCTGGCGGGCCTCGCCGCCTGGTCGGGTACGCGCGCGGGCGACCTCGGGCGCATCGCCGCTCCGACGCTGGTCGTCGTCGCCGGCGGCGACCTGCTCACGCGCGACTCGGCATCGGTCGCGTCCGCCATCCCGGGTGCCCGCCGCGTCGACATCGCCGGCGCGGGACACGCCGTGACCATCGAAGCCCCGGGCGCCGTCAGCGATGCGATCGCGTCGCACGTGGCCCTCGTCGAGAAAGGATCCCACCGGTGATGCAGCGCCATCCTGTCGTGCTTCTCTCCGTCGCGCTCGCCCTCGTGGCACCGAGCTGCAGCGCGACCCGTCAGGCGGCGGGTCGTGGCGCTCCGGTTGCGCCCGGGGTCGCCCTCGAGGACCGCGCCGCGATCACGGACCTGATCCATCGCTACAGCTACACCTGGGACGGTCGCGATGTGGCCGGCTGGGTCGGACTGTTCACCGACGACGCGGTCATCCAGGCCGCCTTCGTCGGCAAGCAGGCCTGGTCGTACGGATCGAACACCGAGCGCCGGACGTTCATCGACGGCTTCTACGAGGCGATGGCGAAGCAGGGCCTCGTGACCACCCGCCACGTTCAGGCCGGCACGCTGCTCACACCGGAGAGCGACGGATCGGTACGCGGCGAGACGATGTTCGTGGTCGCCTTCCAGTTCCGCGGCGAGAAGACCCCGCGCTTCACCAACACGGGTGTCTACCGCGATCGCTTCGTCCGCACGCCGACCGGCTGGAAGTTCGCGCGGCGCGACATCGACGTCGACCAGGAGGGCTGAGCTCTCGTCTGGCTCCCCGGGCTGCCAGGGGCTGCCGCAACCCACGGTCCGACGGCTCGCGGCGGCGTGCCCGCGGCCGTCCGCAGGGCTTTCCGCGCGGTCTCGGGCGAGTGCCATGCGGTCCCGCACAAAATAATCTCGGATACGTGACCAGGGGCCGTTTCCGCGCGGGCTGGATCGGGCCCCTCGGCACACCATCTGCAATGGCCGGCGGCGAGCATGGAAATCGCGCGCTTGCGCCGCCCGATCGCAGGTTTCGGGAATCGGCCGTGTTCGCGCATTCTGCATCGGCGGGAACGGGCAGCGCCGCCCAGCGTGCCGTTCCCGGCGACCGGGTGGTCCCGTGCCGAATCCGTGCCGACTTTGATTGACCCGCGCGTTTGCGAGTGCCTGTCGTCGCGCGCCGACGACGTGCCGGTGGGGTCTACCCCGCGAGATCGGCATCCGCGGCAATTCCCCTGTGACCGGCGCTCGATCCGGTGGCGCCGAGGAGATTCGAGATGAGCTCTGGACCGGGCATCCCCGCTCAGCGTCGCCGGGATCTTCTCCTTCACCAACTCCCAGGCCGTCAGGCGCGCTCCCTGCAGAAACGGGCGTGTCTCGTTGGTGATGACCGAAATGCCCTTGCCGGCTTCGCGCGCCGCGCGGATGACGCCCAGCGCCGTGCCGTAACCGGCGGTGGCGAGAGCCCCGGCGTTGCAGTGGCTCATGACGCAGGCGCCAGCGGGAATCAGCTCGGCGCCCAGGCGCCCCATCGCGCGACGCGCTTCGATGTCCTCGCTGCGAATGGCCAAGGCTTCGTCGAGCAAGGTCTTGCGCAGCTGCTCCGTCGGCAAACTGCGGTTGGCGACGAAGGATCGACGCATGCGCGCCAGGGCCCAAGCGAGATTGACCGCCGTCGGGCGGGTTGCCGCGAGTTTGGCGCAGATCCGTTCCAGCGCGCGCTCGGGGTTGCCCTTGGCCTGGCGCATGCCCAGCGCCACACCCAACGCCGCCGCCACGCCGATGGCCGGGGCGCCGCGGATCACCATGTCCTTGATGGCGCGCGCTACTTCGTCGTGCGTGCGATAGGTGTTGTAGACCTCGCGTGTCGGAAGCAGACGCTGATCGAGCATGACCACGGCGTCGTCGCGCCATTCGATGGTTCGGATCATGGCCGCTGCGGAGCGCGATTCCTCCGCCCTGTCACCTCGTGCCCGTACCGACTCGAGCCGGTCGCGACGATCACTCGGCGTCGGGGCGGATCTGTTCCCGGAACGCCTGCGATACCGCGGCTAGGTCGGCGAACAAGGCATCGACCAAGGCTCGGCATGCCTCTAGGTCGCCGTTGCGGGCGGCGTCCTGCAGGCGTGAGGCGAGGTCCGAGTATGCCATGGCGCCGAGGTTGCCGCTTTCCGACTTCATGCTGTGGGCCTCGTTGGCGATGGCCTCGAGATCGCTTTGCTCCAAGCCCTGCCGCATCCGCTCCAAGCGCTCGGGGGTGCGGTTGATCCAGTTGCTCAGGAGCCGATTGACCAGGGGTGGATGGCTCGGCGACTCCAGTTCGCGCAAGCCGTCGAGCACCGCGCCGTCGACGACGCAACTCGTCGCCTTGGCGCGTTCCTTCAGCCAGTGATGCAGTATCGACCGTAGCTGATCGAGATCGACCGGCTTGCCGAGGAAGTCGTCCATTCCCGCGGCGAAACAACGCTCGCGATCTCCCTTGCCGGCATACGCCGTCACGGCGATGATCGGCAGGCGAGCGCCCTTCGTCTCCAAGCGGCGTATCTCCGCCGTCGCGGCGTAGCCGTCGACGTTCGGCATCTGACAATCCATCAGCACCAAGTCGTAGCCGCGCTGCTGCACCGCTTCGATCGCCTCGCGTCCATCGCCCGCGAGGTCGACACTATGACCCAGGAGCCGCAGCATGAGCATGAGCACTTCCTGATTGATCGAGTTGTCTTCGACGACGAGGATGCGGGCGCCGCCGAGTTCCCGCGACTCGGGCGTCTCGGCTGCTTCCTTCGGTTCGGCCGCGACGGGCGGTGTCGTCGCGATCGCCAGCTGCAGGGTGAAAGAGAAACGACTACCTTCGCCGACGACGCTCTCACAGGCGATCTCGCCGCCGAGCAGATGCACCAGCTCGTGCGCGATGGCGAGCCCCAAGCCGCTGCCCTCAAGGCGCCGGGTCGAAGACGAATCCCCTTGGCGAAAGGGTTCGAACAGCTGCTGGCGCTCCTGCTCGCTGATGCCAATGCCGCTGTCGCGTACCGCGAAGCGCACGCTGGGCCGGGCCGTGTCGCCGTCGAGATAGGCGACCTCGAGGCGGACGAATCCGTGGTCGGTGAACTTGATCGCATTCGACATGAGATTGGACAGGATCTGCTGCAACCGCCCGGGGTCGCTGCGCACCCAATCCGGAACTTCGGGCGCAACCGCACATTCGAGCAGCAGCTCCTTCGCCGCCGCCTGCTGCTCGAACAGGTCGATCATCTGCTGCAAGGCCTCGCGCAACGAGAAGTCGACACATTCGATTTCCATGCGCCTGGCCTCGATCTTGGAGAAGTCGAGGACGTCGCTGATGCGACGCAGCAACAACAGGCCGGACTGGCGGATGCGCTCGACGTAGTTGCGCTGTTGCGGGTCGAGCTTGCCTTCGAGCAGCACACTCGTCAGGGCGATGACCGGGTTGAGGGGCGTGCGAATCTCGTGGCTCATCGTCGCCAGGAACCGACTTTTTGCGAGGCTGGCCGCTTCGGCACGGTCGCGCGCCCCCGCCAACTCGATCACCGAACGCTTGCGTTCGGTGATGTCGCGTAGGTAGGCCGAGAACAACGTGTTCCCGCCCGAACCGATCGGCACGATCGCCAGTTCCACCGGAAACTCTTCGCCGCCGGCGCGCATCGCCGTGATCTCGATGCGTCGGTGCAGGACGGGTCCGGCGCCGGTGGCGAAGAATCGCTTCAGCCCGTCGTAGTGCGCCGGGCGTAGCGCCGGCGGCACGATCAATTCCGCCATCAAGCGGCCGACCACCTCGTGGCGTCGATACCCGAAGGTGGCCTCGGCCGCCGGATTGAACTCGACCACCAGACCCTGCGCGTCCATCACGACGATGCAGTCCAGCGCCGACTCCAAAATCGCCGCTTCGCGCGCCGCGCGCTCGATCAACGCAGCTTGCGCCGCCTCCCGCTCGCGGTGCAGATCCCAGACTTCGCGGTGCGTGCGCACCTGCAGAAAGCGCACCAGGTTGGCGATGATGGCGGCGCTGAAGATGGCGTAGGCATAGTGGCCCCATGCCTGCGGCGGCGCCGACCAGTACATCACGGCCACCCACGAGGCGACGCTCACGACGATCAAGAGGTTCAACCACAGGCCCGAGAGCAATAGCGCCCCGGCGCTGCTCACGACCAAGACGATGTTGATCGTCTGCGCGACGTCGCGTGTCACCGCGAGATGCAGCAGGCTATTGAGCAGCGTCAGCACGGCAACCCCGAATCCCATCGGGAGGGCCCAGCCGATCGGCGGTTTCCCCGAAAGCGAGTGCCACGCCAGGCCGAGCAAGATCGCCAACGTGGTCCCGGACGCGCTCATCATGACGATGCGCGTCGTCCCAGCGAGGAGCGCGGCGTGACTGACGGTGAGCAGGGCGTAATAGAAGGCGAGGCCGGCGAAGACGAGAGGCAGATAGCTGCGCAGCACGGCGTCGAGCGATTGGCGAAAGTCATGCGCGCCCCAAGGCTCGTCAGGAATCGGTGGGACGAAAACGTCCTTCATGCCGGCGACCTTACCTTTCGCTGGCCTCGCAAGCAGGCGGGCATCAGGCTGTGAGCATACACGTTTCGGGGTAGAAAAAGCCGACCCGGCGGCGCTGTGCTTCGCCAGGCCAGGCCGCCATCCCTCCAGCCAGCGCGTCACCGAGCGGCGCCATGCCGGCGTCTTGCGCCCCTGCGTCGAGGCCAAGAGAAAGGGGTCGCCGACCTCGGTGACGATGCCCGTATCGGCGCGTGCCAGGAGCGGTCCGGCGACGATGGCGTTCTCGAGGTCGAGATTCTTGCCGATGTAGGTGCCGTCGCGCACCAGACAGTTGCGCAAGCGGGCGCCACGGTCGATCACCACGTCCGCCGCGAGCACGACGTTTTCGCCGAGCCGCGCGCTCGGCTCGACCCACGATCGTTCTCCGACGAAGACGTGCCGGCCGTCGAGCGACGTGGCTGCCACCCGCGCTTGCGCCCCCAACCAGTGCCCGGCGCGATTCGGGCGCGCTTCGAACAACAGGCCGCGCAGCCGGTTCGACAACGCCGCCGCCTGCGCCGCCAGCAGGTCGGCCGGTCACGGGATCTGGGCGTGTCGAGGCCGTGGCCGATGCCTCGCGGGTGACGTCCTGGCCAGATTTCCGTTGACAGCGGCTTTGTTCCGTTGCGTGCTGTGCGGGCGCGTTAGCGGAGTCGAGCCACGCTCGCGACGTCCGACAAGAGGGCATATGTACAAATCGCGGCGGTGTGCTGCCTCGCCGCTTGAGCGAGATCGTGGGGGCGTTGGAGTTGCCGGGGGATCAGCCGAAGGTGGCGCCGTATCCGTGAGCGGGAGGGGAGGTGAGGGGGTGAGGGGATGGGGCGTGATCACGTTGGTTCGCGGCGGGTGGCGAGGCTGGCGACGACGGCGGTGAGTTCGGCGGCGTCGGCGGGCTTGGCGAGGTGGGTCTGGAAGCCGGCGTGGAGGGCGCGCATGCGGTCCTCGGCGCGGGCGAAGGCGGTGAACGCGGCGGCGGGGGTTCGGCCGCCCTCGTCGGCGGAGAGCTGGCGGACGTTGCGGATGAAGGAGTAGCCGTCCTTGCCGGGCATGCCGATGTCGCTGACGATCATGTCGGGGCGTTCGCGGCGGACGGCGGCGAGGCCGTCGTCGGCGGAGGCGGCGAGGACGACGCGGGCGCCGCACTCCTCGAGGATGCGGCGGAGCAACTCGCGGGCGTCGGGCTCGTCGTCGACGGCAAGGACGGTGACGCCGTCGAGCGACGGGTGTTCCGTGGGGGCGGACGCGAACGAGGTGGCGCGCGGGTGCTGGCGGTCGGGGGCGGCCTTGTCGGAGTCGGCAGCCATCAGGGGCAGTTCGATGCAGAACGTGGCGCCGGTGCCGGGCCCGTCGCTACGGGCGCTGACGGTGCCGCCGTGGAACTCGACCAGGTTCTTGACGATCGAGAGGCCCAGGCCGAGGCCGCCGTGGCGGCGGGTGGTGCTGGCGTCGGCCTGGCGGAAGCGCTCGAAGACGTGGGGGAGGAACTCGCGCTCGATGCCCTGGCCGCTGTCGACGACGCAGGCCTCGATGTGGCTATTGACGCGCTCGAGGGCGACCTGGACTCGGCCGCCCTTGGGGGTGAACTTGATCGCGTTGGTCAGGAGGTTCCAGAAGCACTGCTGGAGGCGGTTGGGGTCGCCGCGGACGGGCCCGGCGACGGTGTCGAGGATGATCTGGAGGCGGATGTTGCGGGCCTCGGCGGCGTGGCGGACGGAGGCGACGGCGGCGCGGATGACGTCGGCGAGGTCGACGCGCTGGACGTCGAGGCGGAGCTTGCCGGAGATGATCCGGCTCATGTCGAGGAGGTCGTCGATGAGCTGGGTCTGCACGCGGGTGCTGCGCTCGATGACGATCAGGGCCTCGTTGACGTCGGGGTCGGTGATCGGGTGGGAGCGGAGGATCTGCACCCACCCGAGGATCGCGTTGAGCGGGGTGCGGAGCTCGTGGGACAGGGTGGCGAGGAACTCGTCCTTCACGACGCTGACGCGCTCGGCCTCGGCGCGAGCGGCGCGCTCGTCGGCGAGCAGGCGCTCGCGCTCGACGGCGGCGCGTTTGACCTCGCTGATGTCGCGGGCGATCTTGGAGACGCCGATGATGCGGCCGGAGGAGTCCTTGACGGGGGAGACGGTGAGGGAGACGTCGATGAGGACGCCGTCCTTGCGGACGCGGCTGGTCTCGTAGTGGTCGATCCGCTGGCCGGAGCGGATGCGGGAGAGGATGATGGGCTCCTCGTGCTGGCGGTCGGGGGGGATGAGGGTGAGGACGGACTTGCCGACGATCTCGTCGGCGGTGTAGCCGAACGTGCGCTGGGCGCCGGTATTCCAGGTGACGATGACGCCCTCGAGGGTCTTGCTGATGATCGCGTCGTCGGAGGACTCGACGATGGCGGCGAGGCGGGAGCGGGCCTCGTCGGCCAGGCCGCGGTCGGTGACGTCGCGGAAGCTCCAGACGCGGCCGGCGGGGCGGCCGTCGATGACCAGGGCCTCGGAGAACCGTTCGAAGCTGCGGCCGTCGGTGAGGTAGAGGACATCGTAGGACTGGGCCGGGGCGGAGGCGTCGATCGCGTCGACGCCGGCGATCAGCTTGTCGGGCTCGTCGAACTTGGCGGCGATCGCGCGGACGGCGGCCCGGTGGTCGGCGCTGTCGAGGAGGCCGGGCGGGAAGCCCCAGATTTCGGCGTAGCGGCGGTTGTAGGCGGTAATCCGCCGGTCCGCGTCGGTGACGACGACGGCGTCGCTGGTCGCGTTCAAGAGGGCGCGCGCGAGGGCGAGCGGGTCCGGCGCGGTCGCGTCGGCTGGGACCAGCTCGGACGATGGGGCGTCGCCCGATCGGTTGTGTCTCGTATTCATGTTCCTGCTCGGCGCGCCTGCGGCCACCAGCGCGAGCCCCCGCCCGTGCGGGCCGCGCTGACGTCTCCGGTTATGCTCGTGCGCAACGTCAGTCGTCGTACGCGACTGTGCCGGAGCCCCGCCCGCGGGTGACGCGACACCGTCGAACTGCCCTCGGCGGTAACTCGAACGCCGGACCCGCGCAAGGGATAAAACTCGCTTCGTGGGGCGGAATTGGCGGGGCGCGGGTCTTCGGGTCGCCCGGGCCGGGTTAGCCAGCCGTACGTGGGGCGAGCGAGAGGGCGCGGGTCAACGAAAATGGGGCGCCGCGCAAGAGGTCGCGCGGCGCCCGGACGGCGTTCTGGTCGGAATTCGGAGTTCGACGGCACCGGGGCCGGACTGTGCGGGCGCGTTAGCGAAGTCGAGCCACGCTCGCGACGTCCGACAAGAGGGCGCATGTTCAGATTGTATCAGCTGTGGGCCGAAGAAGAAGCCAGGCTCAATCAGCTCCCACCGAAGGCGGGTAGCATCCTCGAAGCCGTTCTTTACCGTGGCGAACTCCCGCGCGCCGACGCCGCCGGCGTAGTTGGGACCGGTGATCGCCAGGCCCGCCGCGTCGTCTCTGCCTTGCTGGAACAGGGCGCCCTCACGTCGGACAGCACGCGTGCGAATCTGCGACTGGCTTTCCCGGCGACCCTCGCTTCGCGCTGGATGCCGGGGCTCTTCCCGGAAAGCACGGCGTGAATGCCGCCCGCCCCCGGCCATTACTCGACGCATTCACTGCGTGCCCGGCGTTGGAGAGGTTTTTACCTCCATTCCCGACGCGCTCACCACGCTCGTCGACGCTTGGAGCATCGGGCCCACGACCGGCGACTATCATCCGCTCGTCGAGCTTCTCCTCGGCGAGCATCACGTCCAGAGAAGAGAGGACCTCGAAGCCGGCTTTGATGCGCTATCAATCATAGCAATCGGCCTACCTGCAGAATCACGCCCGGCGGATCGTGACAGCCAGACCTAAAGGCATCGCAGACGCGACGTCCGCGCTGACTGAGCTCTTCGTCGGCGGCTACCGAGCCGGACGGAAGTACGGCAGGGCGATCGTTTCCGAGCGCGGCTCGAAGCCGACCCCGACGCGCATGCCGACGTGAAGCGCGTCGAGGTCACAATCGCGGATCCTGGCCATCATCGTCGGACCTTCGTCCAGGGCCACGATCGCGACGGCGTACGGAACGTCCGCCGCGAACGCGGCCGACATCGGGTGGCGCACGACGGTCCACGACGTGATCCGTCCCGTTCCGGCGGCGGGCTGCCACTCGAGCGCGTCGCCGAGACAGCTGCCGCAGTGGCGCTGCGGCGGCAGCTGTACCGCGTGGCACGCGGTGCAGCGCTGGAGCAGCAGCACGCCACGCCGGCAGCCTTCCCAGTAGGGGGCAGTGACGGCCGTGGGCACGGGGAGCGGCTTGGCCGTCGTCGTCACGATCGCGCGACCTCGCGCCCGAGGACGAGCGTGCAGTGGCTCGACAGGATCCCGCCCTGGCCGTGCACCAGCCCGATCTCCGCACGGCGCACCTGCCTCTCGCCGGCGTCGCCGCGCAGCTGTCGCACGGCTTCGGTGAGCGCGAACATCGATCCCGGGTTGCCCGGGTGCGCGTGCGAGAGCAGGCCGCCGTGCGTGTTCGTCGGCAACGAACCGCCGAGAGCCGTGTGGCCGTCGGCGACGAACGGGCCGCCTTCGCCCTTCGGGCAGAAGCCGAGATCCTCGAGCTCGACGAGCACCACCGGGGTGAAGCAGTCGTAGAGCTCGGCGAAGTCGACGTCCGCGGGCCCGAGGCGTGCCATGTCGTAGGCGCGGCGTCCGGACTCGCGCGCCGCCGACGTGACCAGGCTCGGCGCCTGGCTCACGTGCTCGTGCGATCGCCCTTCACCGGCGCCGAGGAGCAGCACCGGCGGGTGTGGAAAGTCGCGCGCGCGCTCGGCCGCGGTGACGATCACCGCAGAACCGCCGTCGGACACGAGCGAGCAGTCGAGCAGGTGCAGCGGGTCGGCGATCATGCGCGACGCGAGCACGTCGTCGACGGTGATCGGCGTGCGCTTCTCGGCCGCCGGGTTCAGCGCGGCGTGCGCGCGCGTGGTGACCGCGACCCGTGCGAGCTGCTCGGCGGTGGTCCCGTAGGCGTGCATGTGCGCCCGCGCGACGAGCGCGTACGAGCCCGGTACCGGGAGGCCGTACGGCGCCTCGAAGTCGGGATCGCCGGTCGACGACATCTGCGCCTGCGCGCGCTCGGGCGTGAGCCCTGTTCGGAGGACGTCCGCGGAGACGATCAGGACCGTCGTGCACTGTCCGGTCGCGATGGCTGCGGCGGCATGGTGCACCGCCGCGAAGTTCGTCGCACCGCCCGCGCTGAGCGTCATGCACCAGCGCGGCCGGATCCGCATCGTCTGGGCGATCAACTCGGCGTGGTACATGTGCGGCTCGACCATCGAATCGCAGGTCACCAGTCCGTCGATGGCGCTCTTGTCGAGTGCTGCGTCGGCCAGCGCCAGACGTGCCGCCTCGACGGTCAGGCCGGTCGCCGTCCAGCCCGGCAGCTTGCCGACGGCGGTGTCGCCGATGCCGACGATCGCTGCGGCACCGCGCAGGCTCACGCGCGGGTCCTCCCGAGCCGGACGATGGCCGAGCCCGGCGTGATCACCTCGTCGCGCGCGTTCTTGATCTCGAGCTCGAGCCCGACCTCCGAGCGCTCGGCATCGATGCGACTCACCCGACCGCCGGCGCGCAGCGTCTCGCCGGCGTATGCCGCGCGGCGGTTCGAGTACTCGAACTCGACGAGGACGCCGTCGTCGCCGATCCACTCGAGGACGACCTGGGTCAGCCAGTCGCCGAGCTGCGGCCCCGGCACCACGAGCCCCGGGTACCCTTCGACGCCGGTTGCGTACGCCTGGTCGTAGTGGATGCGGTGCGCGTTCCACAGGGCCGCGTTGTAAAGAAAAAGATCGACCTCGTCGGGGCGGTGCTCGCGCCCCGGGAGGGGCGTGCCGATGGCGAGCTCGTCGAGGTTCACGATCCCATCCTAGCGCAGGAGCCGCGTCGTCTTCTCGGTGAGGACCGGCTCGCCGCTCTCGAGCGTGATCTCGAGCGTGACCTCGTAGAAGAGCAGGGCGCCCGAGCGCCCGGTCTTCTCGTACAGGTCGGTCAGCGTCCGCACCGCCACCAGCGTGTCGCCCGGTCGGACGGGGCGGTGGTAGCGGACCGTGATGCCGCCGGCCATGGCGCGCTTCAGCGGCAGGTCGGGCAGCAGCGGATCCACCGACACGCCGTCGGGCAGGAGGTCGTCCTTCTCGACGACGTCCCAGAACAGCGCAACGTGAAACAGCGGCGGTGCCTCGTCGCCGTCGAGGTACTTGCGCAGCCGCTGTCCCGAGGCGATCGCGTACTTGCGGATGTCGCGCCGGGTGACGGGCTCGGTGCGGGGCGGGCGCCCGCGCCCCACGTGGGCGAGCATCTCCGGCGTCAGGAGTCCGCTCATACCTGCCGCTCGCGGCCCTGCCAGTACGGGGCGCGCAGCTCGCGCTTCAGGATCTTGCCGGTCGGCGCCTTCGGCAGCGCCGCCACGAAGTCGACCGACTTCGGCTTCTGGTACGACGCGAGCTGCTGCTTTGCCGTGTCGATGATCTCCTGCGCGCTCGCCTGCATGCCGGGCTTGAGCACGACCACGGCCTTGACGGCCTCGCCCCAGATGTCGTCCGGCACGCCGATCACGGCGACCTCGAGCACGGCCGGATGCCGCTGCACGGCCGCCTCCACCTGCACCGAGTAGACGTTCTCGCCGCCGGTGATGATCATGTCCTTCGCGCGGTCGACGATGAAGACGTAGCCGTCCGCGTCCCACGTGGCGATGTCACCCGTCCGCATGCCCTCGTCGCGCAGCGTGGCGGAGGTGAGATCGGGCCGCCCCCAGTACTCGCGCATGTTGGCCGGCGAGCGGACGACGATCTCGCCGAGCGTCGTGCCGTCGCGCGGCACATCGCGCCCGTCGGCATCGGCCACCGAGATCGTGGTCACGAAACCCTCGCGCCCGCACGAGCGCAGGCGCTCGGGGTGCACGCCGCGCACGGCGTCGCGGTGGTCCTCCTGCGACAGGAACGTCATCGTCCCGCCCTCGGTCTGGCCGTAGCCCTGGATGAGCGTGCACGGCAGCGACGCGAGTGCCGCCTCGACGACGCTCGCCGGCATCGGTCCGCCGCCGTACTGCACGTTGCGCAGGCTCGACAGGTCGAAGCGCGCGAAGCTCGGCTCGGCGAGCATCCAGTTGAGCATCGTCGTGATGCCGAGGAAGGCGGACACGCGCTCGCGCTCGATGAGCTCGAGCGCGAGGCGCGCCTCGAAGTTCATCAGCACCAGCGGGCAGCCGTGTGCGAGGTAGTTGATCGCGAGCAGGACCGGGATGTGGAACATCTGCCCGGTGAGCATGTAGACGTCGCTCGGCACGATGCGCTCGGCCACGGTCTGGTTGAGCATCGCCATGCTGGCGCTGCCGTGCGTGTGCAGGGCGCCCTTCGATTCGCCGGTGGTGCCGCCGGTGTAGAGGATCAGCAGCGGATCGTCGTCCGACACGCGCTCGACGCACGCCGCGTCGGAGCCGCGGGCGATCAGCGCCTCGTAGCCACGCTCGCCGCCGCCGTACTCGATCCAGTGCTCGACCTCGACCTGGCGGCGCAGCTCGGCGGCCTCGTTCTCGAGCTCGTGCGCGAAGATCAGCGCGCGCGGTGCGGCGCCGCGGACGATCTTCGCCATCTCCGGGACGCCGAGCCGCCAGTTGAGCGGCTGCACGATCAGGCGCCGCTGGCCGGCAGCGAAGTACACCTCGAGGAACTCGACGCTGTTCCTCGACAGCACCGCCACGCGATCACCGGACGAAAGGCCGAGCCGACCGCGCAGCGCGCTGCCGAGGCGTCGCACGCGCTCTTCGAGCTGACCGAAGGTCGTCCGCCGGCCGCTGCTCGCATCGATCACGGCCTCGCGACCGCGGGCGAGGCGCGCCCACTTGGCGGGGATGGCGCCGACGTTCATCAGTACGGCAGGTCGAGCCGGAGATCGCGTCGACGGATGCGCCACGCGTCGCCGTCGCGCGCCATCTCGTCGCGATAGGTGCCGCACGACAGGACGCGGGCGGTGCCGTCCGCGACGACGACGAGCGTCAGTGTCGAGATCACCACGGGTCCGGCTGCGTCGTCGGACTCGAAGAACACGTTCGACATCACGTGGCGGCGCTGGTCGTTCTGCCCCTCGATCGACGAGCGGATGAGCCCGACGATGGCGTCGCGTCCCTCGATCCGCGCCGGGGCCCCGGCGCCGGCGATCTCGACGGTCATCACCGCATCCGCGGCGAAGCAGCTCTCGACCACGTCGAGGCGCGCCTCGTCGTACGCCCAGGCGGCGCGGCTCACGACCTCGTGCATCGCCAGCCGGTCGTCGGCGGAGAGACGCCGTACTTCGGTCACCATGCGAGCATTCCCGGCGCGGTCAGGCCGCCTGACGGCGCCACGACTGCACCTCCGGCAGCACCTTGCTGGCGAACAGGCGCATGCTCTTCTCGGCGTTCTCGGGGGTCATGCCGCCGTAGCTGACCTGTACCGTCAGGTCGAAATCGCCGATGTCGCGCTGGCGCTGCTCGAGGCCCTCGAGGATCCGGTTCGGCGTGCCCCAGGTATTGATGTCGACGAAGCCGTTGGCCGCCTGGTCCATCCCGGACGCCTGCAGTGCCACCGCGTTGGTGGCGTAGTCGCCGTAGCCCTTCATCTGCGAGAAGTGGGTGCTGGCCATCTCGTAGTGCTCCATCACCGTCACGTAGTAGTTCGCCATGTGCTCGCGGGCGAGCTCTTCGGCGCGGTCCCCGCTCTCGTCGCAGCACATGAAGTCGACGCAGACCGGCGCCGGGACGGCGCGGTCCGGGTGGTGCTTGGCGAACAGCTCGCGGTACCGGCCGAAGTGGTCGGTCATCTCCTTCCACGGCTTCTGGGCGAAGCTCATCATCTTGGCGCCGAGCCGGGCGACGACCGGGACGGAGTCGGAGGACATGCCGACCGCGTAGAAGCGGTCGCGCCACGGCGCCGCACCCGCGAGGTTGCCCGGGCGCACCTCGATGCGCTTCTGCGGGAAGTAGGGGCCGTGCCCCTCGACGACGCCGGTCTCGAGGCCGCGCAGGATCATCTCGGCTGCCTCGTCGAAGCGGTCCCGGGCCTCGTTCATGTCGATGCCGAACGCCTCGTACTCGCGCCGGGCGAGGCCGCGGCCGACGCCCAGCAGCGCACGACCGCCGCTCAGGTGATCGAGCATGATCATGCGCTCCACGGCGCGCACGGGATGGCTGTGCCAGGGAAGGATGATGGCTCCGGTCAGGAGCTTGATGCGCTCGGTGCGGGCCGCCATGTAGGCGAGGAACTGCGTGTTGTCGGGCGACATCGCGTAGTTCCAGAAGTGGTGCTCGACCGCGCTCAGGGTGTCGAAGCCCAGCGGCTCGGCGAGACTCGCCAGGTGGATGTCGCGCTGGTAGGCGTCCGTGTCCGTGACGCGGTCCTGGAAGTTCTGAAACACCATCAGCAGCCCGACTTTCATCGCCTTCCTCCTCGATCTGCGGTCCCGAACGGCACCCGGCATCGCGTCGCGGCCCTGCGCTGGCGGCCCCGTCCGCTCCCCGATCCCTACACCCACTTGCTGGACGCAATCAAGCAAGTGTAGGGGATGTCGTGTCCGGTGGAGCACCGGCGCCCGGGAGAGATGGGATGGCGACGATGAACGCGACCATGATGCACACGCCGATGTCGGTGCGGATGATCATGGACCACGGCGCGACCGTCTTTCCGGACAGCCTCGTCGGCACCTTCGACGGCAGCGCCATCGCGTGGGCGTCGTACCGGGACGTGGCGCGCAATGCGGCGCGCCTCGCCGGCGCGCTCGCCGGGCTGGGCGTGCGGCCGGGCGATCGCGTGGGGACGTTCTGCTGGAACAACCGCGCGCACATGGAAGCCTACCTCGCCGTTCCCTGCATGGGCGCCGTGCTGCACACGGTCAACGTCCGTCTCGCGCCGGAGCAGGTCGCGTACGTCATCAACCACGCCGAGGACAGGGTGCTGATCGTGGACGGCAGCCTGCGCGAGCTCTTCGCGCCGGTCGTACCGCTCCTGAAGACGGTGCAGCACGTCGTGCTCGTCGGCGCCGAGCCGGACCTGCCCGGTGTCCCGTCCTGCTCGACCTACCAGGCGGAGCTGGCGGCGCGGCCCGACGTCTACGACTGGCCGGTGCTCGACGAGGTCGCGGCGGCGGCGGTCTGCTACACCAGCGGCACCACGGGCAACCCCAAGGGCGTGGTCTACAGCCACCGCACGACGTTCGTGCACTCGCTGGCATCGCGCGCCGCGGATACGTTCGGCATCAGCGAGCGCGACCGCATCCTGCTGCTGCCGCCGATGTTCCACGCCAACGCGTGGGGCCTGCCGTACAGCGGCTGGCTGAGCGGCAGCGACTTCGTCCTGCCCGGGCCGCACCTCCAGCTCGACGGCATCCGCGAGATGGTCCGCCAGGCGCGCCCGACCTTCTCCGCGATGGTGCCGACGATCCTCGGCGATCTGCTGCGCGCGTCACGGACCGGGAGCGTGGACATGACGAGCTTCCGCATGCTCGTCTGCGGCGGGTCGGCGGTACCGCCCGCGATGATCGATGCCGCGCGCGCGGAGTGGGGCGTGCCGGTGCTGCAGGGCTGGGGCATGACCGAGACCAGCCCGCTGTGCGCGCTGTCGCATCCGCCGCGCGATCCCGGCGATCTCGGCGAGACGCGCTGGCGCGCGAAGAGCGGCCGCCCGGTGCCGGGTGTCGAGGTTCGTGTCGTCGACGACGCGGGCGGGTCGCTGGCGCGCGACGGCGCCACCGTCGGCGAGCTGCAGCTGCGCGGCCCCTGGGTGACCGGGGCCTACCACGGCGGCGAGGGCGGCGACGCGTTCACCGCGGACGGCTGGCTCCGGACCGGCGACGTGGGGCACATCGACGAGAAGCACTTCGTGCAGCTCACCGACCGCACCAAGGACGTGATCAAGTCCGGCGGCGAGTGGATCTCTTCGGTGGAGCTGGAGAACGTCCTGGCGGCGCACCCCGACGTGGTGGAGGCCGCGGTCATCGCCGTCGCCGACGAGCGCTGGCAGGAGCGGCCGCTGGCGATCGTCGTGCGCGCGCGGGATTCGCTGTCGGCGCAGGAGCTGCGCGAGTTCCTCGACGGACGCGTCGCCCGGTTCTGGATCCCCGAGTACTGGGCGTTCCCCGACGCGATCGTCAAGACCAGCGTCGGCAAGTTCGACAAGCGCGCGCTGCGGGCGATCCGCGAGGCCGGGGGGCTCCTTGTCGAGTACGTCAAGTAGTCGGCGGCTGGCGAGCTCCGCCGATGCCCTGCGAGCTCGCCTCCCGCGCGGGAGGCCGGTACGCGTGGCGAAGGTGCGGCGGCGAACCCAGGCCGAGCGCACCGCGCTCTCCGACCGGCGCATGTTCGATGCGGCCATCCGGCTGATCATCGAGCGCGGCACCCAGGGGACCACGCTCAAGGAGATCGGCGAGCTCGCCGGCTACAGCCGGGGGCTCGCCCACTCCCGCTTCGGCTCGAAGGAGGGCTTCCTCCTCGAGCTCTTCGCGCGCTTCGACGTGCGCTGGAAGGACCATCTGAACGGCTACGTCGGCGACAAGGCCGGGATTGCGGCCGTGATCGCCGCGGCCCGGGCGCTGCGCGACTTCCTCAAGCTGGAATCCGATTACCTGCGGGCCATGTACATCCTGTGGTACGAGTCGCTCGGTCGCGCGTCCGAGATCCGGAACCGTCTGGCCGAGCACCACCGCATCTATCGCGCGGACGCCACCCGCTGGGTGCGGCGCGGCATCGCGACGGGAGAGATCGCACGGGACGTGAACGCGGAGCAGTTCGCGATCGAGTTCTGCGCGTTCATGTTCGGCACCGTGTACCAGTGGCTGGTCGACGCCGAAGCTCTCGATCTCGACGCGCTGTTCCGGGACTACGAGCGGAACGCCGCGCGGGTGCTGGCGAGGCGACGGCGGACGGTGCGACCGAGCGGGCAAGCGAGCTGACCGGCGGCGTCGGCGGCGCGAGCCGAGCGACGATTCAGGAGGAAACGATGGGCGCGGTGCGACGGACGAGGGTCAACGAGTTCATCTGGCGAAACCACAAGCGCCTCTACCGGGCGACCGGCGGCCGGCTCGGCGGATCGATCGGCGGCAACCCGGTGCTGCTGCTGACGACGACCGGTCGCAAGACCGGCCAGCCGCGCACCGTCGCGCTCGCCCACCTCGCGGACAGTGAGGCGTGGGTCGTCATCGCGTCGTTCGCCGGTCAGCCGCGGCACCCGGGCTGGTGGCTGAACCTGCTCGAGAACCCGATCGGCAGCGTGCAGAAGGGATCGCGGGTCGTCGACGTGCGGGCGCGCGAAGCCCAGGGCGAGGAGCGCGAGCGACTGTGGGCCGCGATCTGCAAGCAGGAGCAGGGCTTCGCCGACTATCAGACGTGGACGGAGCGGCGCATCCCGGTGGTCGTGCTCGAGCCGCTGCCGCCGGGTCGCTGAGAACGCGAACGGGAGGAGAAGGCAATGTACCGTGTACCGAGAGAGAACCACGACCCGGGCATCCCGGGCGCGATGCTCGTGGACGTCAACCGGATCGAGTGGCGGGAGCTCGGCGCCGGCGTCAAGTTCAAGCTGCTGCGCTACAGCGACGTCACCGGCGACTGGGTGCTGTACGTGCAGCTGCAGCCGGGGGTGAAGTTCGGACGGCACCAGCACATCACGCCGGCCGAGTTCTTCATCCTGAAGGGCGAGCTGCGCTTCGAGCGCGGCTCCGCCACGGCGGGAGTGTACGGCTACGAGGAGATCGGCGAGATCCACGAGGAGGCGGCCGGCGGCAGCGGGACCGAGTTCCTCTACTTCGGACACGGCCCGGTGTCGTTCATCGATGCGGACGACCGGGTGCAGTTCATCGCCGGCCTCGAGTTCTACAAGCGGGCGTGGCAGGGCGACGTGCCGGAGAGCATCGTCGAGCCGAAGTGAAGCGGGTCGTCGGTGCCGGCGCCGTATCGTCGGTGCCGATGTCCTGCGTATCGACGTCGTGTGTGCCGACGTCGCGTGCCGACGTGCCCTGCTGACACGATGTCGCGTGCCGATTGACCGCGACCGCAGGACTGCGGTACGGCGCAACGCGGTCTTCTCGACGGCCGCGGCCCACGACGTGCATCGCATCGCCTATCTCGCATTCTTCCTGAGCGGTTTCGCGGCGCTCCTCTACCAGGCCGTCTGGCAGCGCATCCTCGCCTTCTTCGGGGGCGCCGACACGTTCTCGGTCACGATCACGGTGGCCGCGTTCATGGCCGGTCTGGGGTTCGGGAGCCTCGCGGGCGGCGGGCTCGCCGACCGTCTGGCGCCGCGCGCCCGCCTGCTCGCGTTCGCGGCCGCCGAGCTGGCGGTGGCGCTCTTCGCGCTCGCCAGCACGTTCGTGTTCTACGACGTGCTCTATCACCAGCTCGGGGCGCTGCCGCTGTCGGGTGTCGCCATCGGTGCGATCCTGTTCGCGGTGCTGCTGTGGCCCACGTTCTTCATGGGCATGTCGTTGCCGCTGCTCGCGCGCGCCCTGGCAGACGAACGCTCGCCGGGCGAGCGCATCGCGGCGCTCTACGGCTGGAACACGCTGGGTGCCGCTTGCGGCTCGCTGGTCACCGTGTGGATCCTGCTGCGCGCGATGGATTTCGACGCTGCCTTGCGGATCGGGGCGGTGCTCACGCTGACCTGCGCCGCGGCCGGCGCGTTCCTCGCCTGGCGCGCGGCTCCGCGTGCGCCGCAGGGTGGCGCCGGTCGGGCGCCAGCGGCGATCGACGCCGATCCGCCTCG
>VGTK01000078.1 GCA_016874715.1 Deltaproteobacteria bacterium
CGCCCGGGCCGAGCGCCGGTCGCGGCGCGTGGGCACGATCGCGCGGGACGGCCGACCACCGCGGGCGGGGGCGCGTGCTTGCAGCCCATGCGCCTCTGACGGCAGTATCGCTGGCGATCGATCGCGTGCCGACCACCGACATCCATCCCGGGAGAACGCCCGATGCCGCTCGAGCTCGACGTCTACTGGTCCTTCCGTAGCCCCTACTCGTACCTCGCGACGCCGCGCCTGGTGCAGCTCGAGAAGGAGTACGACGTCCGCGTGAACGTGAAGCCGGTGCTGCCGCTCGCGGTGCGCAAGCCCGAGTTCTTCGAGCAGGTGAACCCGCTGTGGCCGCCCTACCTGCTGCGCGACACGTTCCGCATCTCGCAGTGCCTGGGCCTCGACTACGCCTGGCCGCGTCCGGACCCGGTGGTCCAGGAGTTCCCGAGCCGGAAGATCGCGGCCGAGCAGCCGTACGCGCCGCGGCTGACGCGGCTCGGCCAGCTCGCCGTCGAGCGCGGTCGCGGGCTGCCGTTCCTCTCCGAGGTGTCGGCGATCATCTGGAATGGCAAGGTCTCCGGCTGGAACGAGGGCACGCACCTCGCGGAGGCCGCGGCGCGCGCGGGTGTCGACCTCGCGGAGCTCGACGCGCAGTCCGTCGCGGAGCAGGCGCGCGTCGACGCGCGCATCGCGCAGAACCAGGCCGATCTCGAGGCGGCGGGCCACTGGGGGGTGCCGACCATGGTCTTCCAGGGTGAGCCGTTCTTCGGCCAGGACCGCATCGAGCTGCTGGTCTGGCGCATGCAGCAGTACGGACTCGCGAGGCGCTCCTGAGCCGCCGCCACGGGGCGCGCCGAGCACGCAACGACAAACGAGGGAGATCCGAACGATGCCGTACGTCCTCGCCATCGACCAGGGCACCAGCAGCTCGCGCTCGATCGTCTTCGACGAGCGCGGGCGGAAGCTCGGCGCCTCGCAGCGCGAGTTCACCCAGCACTTCCCCGCGCCCGGGTGGGTGGAGCACGACGCGGAGGAGATCTGGCTCACCGTCGTGACCACCATGCGCGAGGCGCTGCGCGAGGCCGGCGTCACCGCCACGGACCTCGCGGCGATCGGCATCACGAACCAGCGCGAGACCGTCGTCCTGTGGGAGCGCGCCACGGGGCACCCGCTCGCCAAGGCTATCGTCTGGCAGGACCGCCGCACGGCGCCGCGCATCGAGCGGCTGCGCGCGCAAGGGCACGAGAAGAGGATCCAGAAGAGCACGGGGCTGCTGCTCGACCCGTACTTCTCGGCGTCGAAGATCGAGTGGCTGCTCGATCATGCGCCGCGCGCCCGCGAGCGCGCGCGGCGCGGCGAGCTGGCGGTCGGCACCATCGACTCGTGGCTCGTGTACCGCCTGACCGGCGGCACGACGCACGTCACCGACGTCAGCAACGCGTCGCGCACGATGCTCATGAACCTGTACGCCGGCGCGTGGGATCCGTCGCTGTGCCGGCTGTTCGACGTGCCGCAGGCGGTGCTGCCGAGGATCGGTCCGACCAGCGGGCGTCTCGCAGAGACCGAGCGCGGGCTGCTGGGCGCGTCGATCCCGGTGTGCAGCATCGTCGGCGATCAGCAGAGCGCGCTGTTCGGACAGCTCTGCACGAAGCCGGGCCTCGCCAAGAACACCTACGGCACCGGCTGCTTCATGCTGCTGCACACGGGCAAGAAGCCGATCGCGAGCCGCAACCGGCTCCTGACCACGGTCGCGTGGCAGCGCGGCGACGCCCCCATCGAGTACGCGCTCGAGGGCAGCGTGTTCATGGCGGGCGCGACCATCCAGTGGCTGCGCGACGGCCTCGAGATCATCCGCAGCGCGCCGGAGGTGAACGAGCTCGCGGCATCGGTGCCCGACTCGGGCGGCGTCATGCTGGTGCCCGCGTTCACCGGGCTCGGTGCGCCCTACTGGGACGCGTCGGCGCGCGGCACGATCGTCGGCCTGACGCGCGGCTCGACCAAGGCGCACGTCGCGCGCGCGACGCTGGAAGCGATCGCGCTGCAGGTGGCGAACGTCCTCGAGGCCATGCAGGCAGATTCCGGCGGCAAGCTGCGCGAGCTGCGCGTCGACGGCGGTGCCGCGGCGAGCGACCTGCTGATGCAGCTGCAGTCGGACCTGCTCGGGGTGAAGGTCGTGCGTCCGGCGAACCTCGAGACCACGGCGCTCGGTGCGTTCTTCCTCGCCGGTCTCGCGGCCGGCGTCTGGCCGAACCTCGATGCGCTGGCGAGCCAGGTCGCGGTCGATCGCACCTTCGCGCCGGCGATGGGCAAGAAGGAGCGCGCGGCGCGCGTCACCGAGTGGCGGCGCGCGGTCGAGCGCGCGCGCGGCTGGGACGTCGCCGACGGCGGCGTGAGGAAGAGCGCTCCCGCCCGGACGAAGGCGCGCTCCGGCTCGGCCGCACCGGGTCGTGCGAAGGCGAAGGTCCTGGCGAAGACGGCGGCGAGGAGGCGACGCGGGCGTCGCGCGCCCTGACCCGGTGATGCAGCTCGCGGCCGGGATCCGCCGTCCTGCCCCGGCGTGCCGGGCGCCGGCTAGAGCAGCGGCTGGAACAGATAGCAGAAGTTCTCGGCGAGCCGCCGCGCCATCGGGCGCGCGCGGTGCGCGTCGAGCGAGACCTCCACGCTGTATGCGAGCTCGCGCGCGATCTGCTCGTTGAGGCGCGCGAGGAACGACGGCTCCGCGACCTCGACCGCGGTCTCGAAGTTGAGGTGAAGGCTCCGGTAGTCGAGGTTCGGCGAGCCCAGCACCGCGTAGCTCCCGTCCACGACGAGCGCCTTGGCGTGCGAGAACGGCGGCCGGCGTTCGAAGATGCGCACACCCGACTCGAGCAGCGAGGTGTAGAGCGAGCGTGCGGCGTAGTCGACGTACCAGTGGTTGCCGAGCTGTGGCACGACCAGGCGCGTGTCGACGCCGCGCAGCCCCGCCGCGCGGATCGCCTGCAGGATGGACTCGTTGGGCACGAAGTACGGCGTCACGATGCGCAGCGACGTCGTCGCGGCGCCGATCGCCGCGAACAGAAGATCGGTGAGCGCCCGCCCGCCGGAGTACGGTCCGCCCGGCACCACGTTCACCAGAGCATCGCCGGTGCGCTCCGGCGCAGGGAAGTAGCGCGCGAGCACGAGGTCCTCGGGCGGCTCGCCCGACGCGAAGCTCCAGTCGGCGGCGAACTGCAGCTGCAGCTCGCTCACCGCGGGGCCGGTCACGCGGAGGTGGTAGTCGCGGATCGGCTCGCCGCTCGTGCGCGCCGAGAGGTTCGGGTCGCCGACGTTGATGCCGCCCGTGAAGCCGAGCCGTCCGTCGACGACGGCGACCTTGCGGTGATTGCGCAGGTTCACCTGGAAGCGGCCCCGCAGCGGGCTCGCGTGCGAGATCGACGCCACCTTGACGCCGGCCCTGCGCGCCGGCCGGAAGGTCGCGCCGTAGTGGGCATACGTCGATCCGAAGCGGTCGTAGAGCAGGCGCACGGAGATTCCGTCGCGCGCGCGGGACGCGAGGTGCCCGACCAGCTCGCGCCCCGTGGCGTCGCGCGCGATGATGAACGACTGCAGGTGGATCGAGTCGCGCGCCGACGCGATCGCATCGTGCAGGGCAGGGTAGAACTCGTCGCCGTCGACCAGCAGCTCGACGCGGTTGCCGCCCATCGTCGAGAGCGCGCGCCGGCCGCGGTTGGTGACGTCGAGGATCTCGACGCCGCGCCCGGCCGCGCGCGGGTCATCCGGTACGGGAGCGCCCGTCGCGTCTGCGCCCGGCCCGAGCCCGAGCTCGCGCTGCAGGCGTCGGCACGCGATGCGGGCTGCGGCGCCGCGCTCCACCTGGTCGACGCCGAAGCAGAGGTAGACGACCGCGCCGATGAACGGGAACGCCCACAGCGACGCGAGCCACAGCACCGCCGACACCGGCCGGTGCTTGTTGAGCAGCACGTGCAGGCTGAGCGTGACGCCGATGACGGCGTGCGCGAGGCCGGCGAGGGTGAGGTCGCCGATCAGCTCGACTGCCCGTATGCCTTGCGGAGGGCGTCGGCCGCGAACTGCACCGCCGTCTTCCCCGTGGCGATCATGTCGCCCATGCTGAAGAAGCCGTGGATCACGCCATCGTAGCGGCGCAGCTCCACCGGCACGCCGGCGCCCTTGAGCTTCTTGACGTAGGCCTCGCCCTCGTCGCGCAGCGGGTCGAACTCCGCCGTGATCACGGTCGCCGACGGCAGATCGCGCAGGTCGGTGGCGCGCAGGGGTGCTGCGTAGGGGTTGTCCGCGTCGGCGGGCGTCGCGAGGTAGTGGTTCCAGAACCACTCCATGTCATTGCGGCTCAGGAAGTAGCCCTCGCCGTTCTCGCGATAGGAGACGGTATCGAAGCGCGCGTCGGTGACGGGGTAGACGAGCAGCTGGTGCACGATGCGCGGCTTGCCTTCGTCGCGCGCCTTGATGGACACGCATGCCGACAGGTTGCCGCCCGCGCTGTCGCCGCCGACGGCGAGCTTGCGCGCGTCACCACCGATCGCGGCGGCGTTGTCGGCGGCCCAGAGCGTCGCCGCATAGCAGTCGTCGAGCGCCATCGGGAACTTGTGCTCGGGTGCGAGGCGGTAGTCGACCGACACCACGATGCCGTCGATCTGCCTGGCGAGGGTACGGCAGGTGCCGTCGTGCGTGTCGAGGTCGCCCAGCACCCAGCCGCCGCCGTGGAAGTAGACCAGGATCGGCAGGTCCGGCTGCGTGCTCGCGGCGAAGATGCGCACCGGAATGTCGCCGTGCGGTCCGGGAATCGTCCGGTTCTCGACGCGCGGCAGCTCCTCGGCGCCCGTCCGCAGCGCGGTCAGGTTGCGCATGTTCGCGCGCGCCTCCGCCACCGGCATCGACGAGAGCGAGGGCGCCCCGGGGGCGGCGAGCAGGGAGATCAGCATCTTCGCGTCTTCGTCGAGCGGCATCGGTCCTCCGGGAGGGCGTCGAAAGGACTGAGTATGGTCGGGTCGGATGCGCGGTGTCAATTCGCGCTCGACCCCGGCGCCGAGGTGCGTCGCGTCAACGTCGCGGGCGGCCGCCGCGGGCGGCCGCGCGCAAGGCGTCGCGGTGATCCGGGTCCGCGAGCGCGATCAGGTACTCGGCGCGCTCGCGCCGGCTCCGCCCGAAAAGGTTCGCGATGCCGTTCTCGGTCGCGACCCACTGCACCTGGTGGCGTGGCGTCGTTACGATCGAGCCCGGCGGCAGCTCGGCGACGATGCGCGAGCGCCGCTCGCCATGCACGGTCGCCGTGGCGTGCAGGCAGAGGATCGAGGTCCCGCCGTCCGCCTCGCGTGCGCCGGTGACGAACGACTCGTGCCCGCCGACCCCCGAGTGCTGCCGTCCCGCCACCGTGTCGGCGACCACCTGGCCCGAGAGGTCGATCATGATCGCCGCGTTGACGCTCACCATGCGCCGGTTGCGGCCGATGATCGACGGCAGGTTGGTCGCGGAGACGGGAACGAAGCGGAGGCTCTCCTCGCGCTCCGCCCAGTCGTAGAGTGCGCGCGAGCCGAGCGCGAAGGTGCACACGCTGTAGCCGTCGTGGACGCCCTTGCGGTTCTCGAGCTTGCCGGCCTCGTGCAAGAGCTTGACGCCGTCGACCAGCATCTCGGTGTGGATGCCGAAGCCGCCGCGTGGGCCGCCCGCGAGGACGCGCGCGATCGCGTCCGGGATGCCGCCGATGCCGAACTGCAGCGTGGCGCCGTCGCCGATCAGCTCGCTCGCGTGCTCGGCGATGCGCGCGTCGGCGGCGCCGCGGAACTTGCCCGTCAGCTCGAACAGCTCCGCCTCGTGCTCGACGATCGCGTCGACCTCGGACACGTGCACGCGGTGCCCGCCGAGCTCCGGCAGGCCACGCGTCCGTGGCATGCGCGGGTTCACCTCGGCGATCGCGACGCGCTCGGGATCGCGCGCGGCCTCCAGGAACGGCACGGTCGTCGCGCCGGCGTGGAGGCCGAAGGACAGGAAGCCGTCCTCGTCCGGGGGCGAGACCGTGGTCGCGACGACGCGCGGCTTCGTGCGCCGCGCGATCAGCTCGAGGCCGTGGAAGTCCGAGGTCAAGTGGTCGATCGCGACGCCGTCCCGCGCCATCTCGCGCTCGACGTGGCCGAAGAACTGGCTCACGACGCGGACGCCGGGACGCTCGAGCAGCGCGAAGCGCTCCTGCAGGAGCGCGCACAGGACCCGCAGATCGGTGAAGCGCTCGCGCCGGGCGAGCGCACCGAGCAGTCCGGCGGGCTGCGCCGGGGCGAGCGGCAGGTAGAGCTCGTCGCGGTCGCGCACGAGCCTCGCCGCGTCGTCGGCGGAGCACAGGCGCTCCCGATAGATCGCAGCGTGCGACGGACGCATCGTCGGGCGGCGCTCAGCGCGCCGGCAGCGCCGCGCACGCGGCGAGCACGGCGTCGCGGTCGGGTGGCGGCGGCAGCGCGCACGCCGCGTTGCGCCGCTTTCCGCGCAGCATCACCCACAGCGCGCGCAGGAGGACGCGTGGCTCGCTGAACGCCTGCTCGGGCGTCTCGAGCATGTTCATCATGCGCACGAACGCGCGGTAGACGACGGGGTCGCAGCGCACCGCGACCCCGACCCCGTCCTCGAAGAAGCGCGTCGCGAGCGTCGCGCGGAGCCCGCGCGGCACGCGGCGCTCGGCCTTGCGCTGCGCCTCGCGGTCGGCCGCGAGCGACGCGCGGTAGAACGGCTCGATGTCGCGCCTGGCACCCGCGTCGACGTCGAGCGCCACCGCCCGGTAGTCGCGCCCGTGGCGCTCGAGGGCGGCGGCGAGCAGCTCGGCGTGCACGAAGCCCTGCGCGCAGCCGCGGCCGTAGAGCGGGTTCGTGCAGTACGCCGCGTCGCCCAGGACGAACAGCCCGAGCGCGAGCGGCCCGCGCTCGTCGACGTAGCGGCGCAGCCGGTTGATCAGACCGCCCATCGCTTGCACCGGATGCGCCGGATCGCCGATCGGCTCCGCGCGTGCCGGGTCCACCCAGCGCGCCACCGCGGGCAGGGCGCTGGCGACGATCTCGAACGCGTCCGGGCGCGCGAGGACCTTCATCTCCGGAAACGCCAGCGACGCTGCGAGCGTGATCGAGAACGTCCGGTCGTCGGCCGGGAAGATCGCGTACTTGATCCAGTTGTAGTCGGCGGCCCCGGGGTGGCCGTCGAGCTTCGGCTCCTCCGCACCCGGCAGCAGGCGGTAGAAGCGCGTGTAGTACACGATGCCGGACGGCTCGGTCTTCTCCTCCGGCGGGCGTGCGCCGGCCTCGGCCAGCCACTTCGGCGCCTGCGACTGGCGCCCGCTCGCGTCGACCACCAGGTCGGCAGGCAGCACGCGCTCGGCATCCTGCTGCGTGATGCGCAGGCCCGTGACGCGCGGCGGGTCTCCGGGCTCGGTCGCCAGTCCGACCACCGTGGCGCCGCCGAGCAGCGTCACGTTCGGGCGCGCCAGCACGTAGCGTCGGATCACCCACTCGAGCGTGGTGCGGCGGCAGCCGAGGATCACCAGGTCGTCGTCGCCGGGCTCCGCAACGAGGCCGCGCATGGTCTGCGGCGGCGTGTCGAGCATGCGCAGCTCCCGGGCTCCCGCGTCGATCAGCGCTCGCAGCAGCTCCGGGTGGCGATCGCGCAGCAGGTTGCGCAGCCGACCCAGGAAGACGTGGCTGTGCCGGACCTGTGCCGCGCCCTTTCTCTTCCAGTGGTCGAAGGCGTCGCTCGCCGTCGCGGTCGCGGGCTCGGCGTCACGCTCGAGCACGGTGACGCGGAGGCCGCGCTCCGAGAGCGCGAGGGCCGCGGCGAGGCCGGTGATGCCGCAGCCGACGACGAGCGCGTTCGCGCCCGCGATCGGGAGGGCGGCTGGAGCGGCGGAAGCTCTGGTGTCCACGGTGATTCCTCGACTTTCGTCCTCAATCGAACCAGTCGAGCGCCCGGCGCATCGTACGCTCGTATTCCTCGAACGCCAGCGAGCGGTACGTCGCGGCGATCGTCTCGGCGTCGCCGCCGGCCAGGTAGCGCAGCTTCGGGTGGGGGTCGTGCACGGCGTGGTAGATGAGCCCGGCGACCTCGTGCGCGCCACCCGCGACGCCGCCCGGCCGCAGCTTCTTGATGGCCGCTTCGAAGCGCGTGGCGCGCTCCCAGTAGGGCGAGCCGGGCGCGAAGCTCTCGCCGAACAGGGCGTTGTCGAGCAGCCGCGTGCCGTACTGGCCCGGCTCGACGAGCACGACGCGCACTCCGAACGGCTGCACCTCGAAGTGCAGCGCCTCGGAGACGGCCTCGAGTGCGTGCTTGCTGGCGGCGTACAGGCCGCCGTAGGGCCGCGCGACGATGCCGGCGATCGAGGAGACGTTCACGATCGTGCCGCAGCGCCGCTCGCGCATGCCGGGCAGGACCGCGCGGATCGTCCGCAGGGGGCCGTAGAGATTGGTGTCGAACTGGCGGCGAACGTCATCCTCGGAGGCGTCCTCGATCGCCGAGCGCAGCTCGATCCCCGCGTTGTTCACCAGGACCTCGAGCGGGCCGGCGGCCGTCGCGGTTCGCACCGCTCCCTCGACCGAGGCCCGATCGGCGACGTCCAGCCGCAGCACCTCGAGGCCAAGGCCCTCGTCGCTCGCGGCGCGCTGCAGCGCGGCGCCGCACGCCGGGTCGCGCATGGTGGCGAAGACGCGGTCGCCGTGCCGGGCGAACACCAGCGCGGTCTCGAAGCCGAAGCCGCTGCTGCAGCCGGTGATCAGAACGTTCGCCATCCGCGTCTCCCGTCGGGCAGGCCGAGGGCGCTGCCCGGATGCACTTAGTGTCCGCCCGGGCCGCCGGCAACGCGGCGGGCGGCGTGCGCGCGTCCGCGTTGCTCCGTGGTCGGCGAAGCCGAACCGGCCGTGGGAGGCAGCACGTCCGGGCGTCCCCCTCGGAGGCCGCACGTCCGGCCGGTCCTTCCTCGTGGCCGGTGAGGCGCGTGCGGACGTCAGACTGCGACGCGGGCGGGGACGGCCCCGGCGCCGCCCTCGACCTCCCGCGCGGGGCGCCAGCGCTCCAGCGCGGCGCGCAGCAGGGGCGCACGCACGGGCTTTGCGAGGTAGTCGTCCATCCCCGCCTCGAGGCAGCGCTGGCGGTCGGTGTCCATCGTGTTGGCGGTCATCGCGATGATCGGCGTGTGCGCGCGGCCCTCCTCGCGGCGGCGGATCTCGCGCGTCGCCTCGTAGCCGTTCATGTCGGGCATCGCGCAGTCCATCAGCACGACGTCGACCGGACCGCGCGTCATGGCGGCGAGGGCCTCCACGCCGTTGCCGGCGGTCTGCGCCCTGCAGCCGAGACGCTCGAGCAGCATCACCGCGAGCTTGGTATTGACGGTGTTGTCGTCCACCACCAGCACGCGCAGCCCCTCGAGCGGCCGCGCCTCGGGCGCCTGCCGCGACTCGTCGAGGGGCAGCGCCGGGGTGGTCGACCCGCGCTGCACGGACTCCTCGATGGCCTGCCGGAGTGCGGTGTGGCGCACCGGACGCGTGGCCTGACGCGCGCCGATCTCGCGCAGCATGTCGATCGGCAGGCGCTGCCGCAGGCGCGGCAGCAGGACGACGCCGAAGCGCGCGGATGGGTCGCTGCGGCGCAGCGCGCGGGCGACCTCGAGCGTGCCGTCGAGCGGCGCTCCGACGGCCAGCACGACGACGCGCTCGGCGTCGCCGGTGCCCGCGAGCCACTCCTGTGCCGTGGCGGCGCCGTCGCTGGTGTCGACCACGGCGCCCCACTCCCCGATGCGCTTCGCGATCACGCGGCGTAGCTCCGCGCTCTCCACGGCAACCAGCGCGCGCATCCCCGTCAGATCGAGCTCGACCGCCGGCGCCGCGTCGGACCGCGCGCGCAGCGTGAACCAGAACGTGCTGCCGCCGCCGGGCGTGTCGCGGTGGCCGATCCGGCCGCCCATCAGCTCGGTGAGGTGTTTCGAGATGGCGAGCCCGAGTCCGGTGCCGCCGTGCTTCCGGCTCGCGCTGCCGACCTGCGAGAAGGGCAGGAAGAGGCGCCCGGCGTCCTCCTGCGAGATGCCGCAGCCGCTGTCGCGAACCTCGAGACGCAGCAGCAGGTCGCCGCCGGTGCGTTCTTCGACGCCGACGTGCACGACGATCGAGCCTGCGACGGTGAACTTGGCGGCATTGCTCATCAGGTTCAGGAGGACCTGGCGGAAGCGTCCGACGTCGCCGTGGACCTGGTGCGGGACGTCGCAGTCGACGTCGACCACCAGCTCGACGCCCTTCGCGTGCGGCGCTTCCGCGAGCAGCTCGACGATCTCCTCGACCGCGCTGCGCAGATCGAAGCGCGAGCTCTCGATACTGACCTTTCCCGCCTCGATCTTCGACAGGTCGAGGATGTCGTTCAGCAGTGCCAGCAGGGCCTCGCCCGAAGTGCGGATAGTTTGCGCGAGGTCGCGCTGCTCGGCCGAGAGATCCGTGTCGAGCAGGATGTCGGTCATGCCGATCACACCGTTCATCGGCGTGCGGATCTCGTGGCTCATCATGGCGAGGAACTCGCTCTTCGCGTGCGAGGCCGCGTCGGCCTGATCGCGCGCGAGCGACAGCTCCGCGGCCTGGTGTCCCAGCAGCGTCGTCTGCATCTCGCTGCGGTCGCGCGCCTCCTCGAGGTCCTTCACGTGACGGCGGAGCACCTCCTCGGTGACCCAGCGACGCGTCACCTCGGCCCTGCTCATCGCGACCACGACCGCGCTGCCGGCCACGATCGCGATGGCGAGTACGGCGAGCAGCAGCGCGACGGTGCGCCGGTGCAGGATCGCGTCGACCAGCGTCCTCGCCGGATAGTCGACGCCGACCGCCGCTTCGACGGAGCCGTCCGCGCCGCGCAGCGGTGCGTACGCGGACACCCGCGTTCCCCATCGGTCGGTGGCGGGCTCGTCCTCGACCAGCGTCTCACCCTGCAGGGCGCGATGCATCTCCTCGCTGGGATTGGCGTAGATCGCGTAGAGGGCGGTGCGCTGCTCGAGCTTTCGATCGTACGTGCCGTCGCGGTCGTAGTCGGTCGCCGAGTCGACGACCACGACGATCGTGCCGTCGGGCAGACGGCGGAACGTGTAGACGTCGGCCACGTTCGGGTTGGCCGCGAGCCAGCTCTTCTGTGCCTCGATCAGGCGTAGATAGGTCGGGTCGCCCGGCGGCGTCTCGGGTCCGAGCTTCTCGTGGCCGAACTGCTCGAGCACGTAGGCGTAGGTCGGAGCAAAACCGCCGAGCATCGACAGGATGCGCGCCCGCTCGCGTCCGCCCTCCATCTCGGCGAACCCGATGCCCGCCAGGGTGACCAGGGCGACCAGGAGCCAGACGGGCCGCGGCAGCGTGGCGTCGTGGCGCCGGCGCAGCCAGCCGCGCAGGAGCGCCGTGGCGCCCAGACTCAGGAGCAGGAACGAGAGCGCGTCGAAGCGCCACGAAAGGATGGACTCCATCATCTCTGTGGCACTCTCTGCCGTTCACCTTATCGGTCGAAGCGCTGCCGGACCTGAGAGATGACGGACTCCGAGGCCCGAGCATGCGCCGTGCGGCCTCACGTCCCGCGGCGCGGCGGCCGACGTAGAGTGGCGAGGATCGAGCGTGAGGGCACGACGACTCGCTGCAGGGGCGGCTGCCGGCTGGCTCGCGTGGGCGGCCGCGGCGGCTCTGGCGCAGACGGACGAGCAGATCGAGCGCATCCGCCGCTGGAACCCGAAGGTCGGCGAGATCCAGAAGCCCGGTGAGTTTCGGGTGCCGAGCGGGAAGATCCAGACTCCGGGCGAGATCCAGAGGCCCGGGCGAGATCCAGAGGCCCGGCGAGATCCAGAGGCCCGGCGAGATCCAGGTGCCGCGGGCTTCCAGGCGGTCCAGGTGGTCGCGACGGAGCGCTGCGAGCGCCGCCTGTCGGTCGGCGCCGATGCGCTGTTCGAGTTCGATCACTGGACGCTGTCGCCTGCGGCCGAGGATTCGCTGGTCGTCCTGCTGCCCGAGCTGGAGAAGGCCGGCAAGCACCCGGTCTCGATCGAGGGCCACACCGACGCGAAGGGCGCCGACGCCTACAACGATTCGCTCAGCGAGCGGCGCGCAGGTACCGTCAAGCAGCGGCTCGTCGCCCGCAAGGCGGCGCCGGAGAGCACCCGGGTGGCCGCGTACGGGGAGAGGAAGCCGGTCGCTGCGAACACGAAGCCGGACGGATCGGACGACCCCGAGGGGCGCCAGAAGAACCGCCGCGTCGAGGTCGTCATCGATACGTGCGGCTGACGGGGACGCCGCGAGGGGCGCGCGGGTGTCCGGGCCGGCGCGGTCAGGGGGCGACGAGGTGCTCGAAGTTGGTCTTCATGATGCGCCGTACGTCGTCGGGCGGGAGGCCTTCGAGCTCCTCGGCGAACTCGCGCGGCCAGAGCAGGCCCTCGGGGTGCGGGTAGTCCGAGCCGTTGAGCACGTGGCCTGCGCCGATCAGGCGTGCGAGGCCGACCACGTCGTCCTCGTAGAACGGCGACACCCAGACGTTGCTGCGGAACGTCTCGCTCGGCTTCATCGGCGGCGCGCCGAAGCGCCACATGTCCTTGCTGTAGAGGCGCACGATGTGGTCGAGCTTCCACAGCAGCGGCTCGACCCAGCGCGAGCCGTACTCGACGCTGAGGATCTTCAGCTTCGGGAAGCGGCCGAAGACGTTGTCGGCGATGAGCGCCGTGATCGTGTCGCTGATCGGCCGATCGGTGAACGACAGCACGTACTCCATCAGCGAGTGGCGGTGCGACGGCGGGTGCGGACGGAGCCCCCACGGCGTGTTGTACATCTCGGAGAACGGCGTGCGGCCGATGTGGTAGACGACGTTGGTCGACGCCTCCGCGCAGCGCGCCCAGAACGGATCGAAGTACGGGTCGCCCGGCGAGCGTTCGTTGAAAGGACCGGCGGTGAGGATCACGAAGCGCGCGCCGAGCTTCAGCAGGCGGTCGAGCTCGCGCAGCGCCTCGTCCAGTTCGAGGAGCGACAGCAGCGGGGCGCCGTAGATGCGGCCGTCCGGGCCGTATCCCCAGTCCTCCTCGAGCCAGCGGTTGTAGGCGCGCAGGCTCGGGTAGAGCACGTCGGGGTGCTCGCGCAGCTGCGGCTCGATGCCGACGCCCATGGTCGGTAGCATGAGGCAGCGCTCGACCATCTGCTCGTCGAGCTTCGCGAGCCGTGCGTTGCGCTGCGTGAACTCGGGAACGGCGAGCCCGTCGATCGGGCTCAGGCTCGGGCTGCCGCCGTCGTCGGTCTCGCCGCGCAGGAAGGCCTTCATGATGCCGGGTCCGCCGATCGAGTCGCCCGCCCCGACCGAGAAGAAGTGGCAGCGCTCGTCGCCGACGTACATGCGCGACGGGCCCGCGCTCGTGCGGTCGATCCACGCCGTACGCTTCTTCAGCGGCGCCTCGATGTGGCGCGTGAAGCAGTCGTCGGGCTCGTAGAAGTGGTTGTCAGCGTCGTTGATCCACTCGTCGGGTCGGAGCATGGCGGTTCCTCGATGGCTCAGGGCTCGTGCAGCGCGCGCCGGAAGAGGGCGCCCGCCTCGTCGTGGCCCAGCATTCTCGTCGTGCGGCGCGCGATCTGCCAGCGGCCCTCGTGGCGCTCGAGCTCGAAGCGGTTGAAGCTCAGGCGCCACAGGCCGATCGCGTCGCCGTCGCGCCGGTAGATCCGCGAGTAGGCCGTCGCGACCGCGCGGTCGCCGTCGACCGTGACCACGGCGGGGCCGATCGTGTGCGCGCAGCTCGGCAGCAGCGACTGGTGGCGCGGTCCGCGAACCATGTCCTCGACGCCGCTCCGGCCGTGCATCACCAGCGTCGTGTCGACGTCGTAGAGCGCATCCTCGGTGAACAGCGCGCCGGTGGCCGACGCGTCGCCGGTGTCGACCGCGAAGCCGTAGCGGACGATCAGGCGGTGGATCGCGAGCTCGTCCTCGAGCATCGCGACGCGGCGCTCGAGCGCCGCGAGTCGATCTTCCGGCGGGGCGTGCGCCACGAGATCCTTGTCGCGCGTGTCGCGGCGTCACGCAACGCGTCGCTGCGGTCCCACGCCACGCCGGTGCCGTGGTCGCTGCCTCGCGCGCCACGCCGGTTCCGCCTGGATGACCCACTCGACCGCCCGGCTCGGCGGGCGCTTGTGTCGGCGAATCGTCGCCTGATAGCCGTCCCGCGTCCGGCCGGACGGCGCGACCGACGAGGAGGTGACGGCATCGGCGCGCGGCTCGCGTCGCGTCGTCGCCGCCTGCGCGGGACTCGCGCTGCTTCTGGTCGCCGTCTTCGTCTGGCTCGCGCACGGTGAGTACTTCTACGGCGACGACCTGGTCTTTCTCCGCCGGGCGCGGATGCCACGCGACTGGCTCTCGGTCTTCGTGTCGTTCAAGCCACGCGGCTGGTGGAGCTACCGCCCGCTGTCGATCGAGGTCTTCTTCTCGGCGCTGAACGCGACCGCGGGTCTCGACCCCTTTCCGCACCCGCTGGCGAGCGTGCTGACGCACCTCGCGGCGGGCGCCCTCGTGTACCGTATCGCGGTGCAGCTCGAGGTCGACCGGCGGGTTGCGCTGGTCGCGGGCCTGCTGAAGGTCTCGATGTACCCGTCGCTGAACGGCGAGCTGTTCTGGATCTCGGCCTTCCAGACGGTGCTCGGGACCTTCTTCTACCTGCTGACGGTGACGCTGTTCGTCGACTTCCTGCAGGAAGGAGGGCGGAACCGCCGCGTCGCGGCGAGCGTCGCGATGATCCTCGCGCTGCTGAGCAACGAGCTCGCGTTGACGCTGCCGGGCCCGCTCGTCCTGCTCGCCGTCTTCCACGGCAACGGTGGCGTCGCGACCCGGCTCCGCGCTGCGATCCGCGCGTGTGCGCCGCTGGTGGTGATCCTCGGCGCCTACCTGCCGTTCCGCTACTGGCTGATCTGGGAGTCGTTCCTGCCGACGCCGGCGCTGAACGTGCCCCACCTCGGCTGGCACGTCGTCACGAACGTGCGGAACTTCGTCCGCATCCTGACCGGTCGCTCGACGGCGCCGCAGCTCCTGCTGCTCGCGCTGGTGGCAGCGGGCCGGCTCGTCGCCGCGTGGCGCCGCGACGGTGCGGCGGGCACGCTCGCGCGGCGCACGCTGCTCCTCTGGGGCTGGCTCCGCTGTGCGATGGTGCCGTTCCTAGGTGCATACTTCCTGCATCACCGGGCGGCGATCGTCCTCGAAGCGCCGTTCTGTCTCCTGATCGCGTCGCACCTCGATCCGATCGCGCGCGCGGCGTCGACGCGGCGCGGGACGCGCGCGCTTGAGGTCGCGATGGCCGGTCTGCTACTCGCGCCATTTCCGTACCGGACCATCGTGGACCAGGCGCGCATGCCGCGCGGGCAGGTGAACCGCGACCTGCTCGCGATGCTCGAGCGCGAGCCGCTCCCACTGGTACAGGGCACCTGCGTCCGGCTGGTCACGCGTCCCGGAGACGCATGGACGTCGGCCGAGCTCCTCGCGCTGCGCCTGTGTCGCGATCGTCGAGATCGAGCTGCTGCACGGCGTCGCGGGCAGCCGGCCGACGTTCGCGCTGCGTCGCATGGACCGGGCCGCGAGCTGATCCTTGCGCGATGCCCGTCTCGCTCTGAGTCGGACGACCGTGACTTCTTGTCTCGACGCCGGATTGACTCGTCGCCGCACGCGCGATAGCCGACGCACATGAGCGTGGGGCCGTCTTGGTCGGAGCCGGAGCCCGCCTCCTCACGCGCGTGGCTCCGCTACGGCATCGTGCTCGCGACGCTCGCAGCGTGCGCGTCCGGCCCGCGCGAGGTGCGGGCCGGAGTCGACTTCGCGACCGAGATCCGGCCGATCCTTCAGCAGCGCTGCTACGAGTGCCACGGACCACACGAGCGCAAGGGCGATCTGCGCCTCACCAACAAAGCCGACGGCTTCACGGCGGGCAACCTCGGGATTCCGGTCATCACCCCGGGGAGCGCGCGTCTGAGCCCGCTCGTCGATCTCGTCACGTCGGTCGATCCGGACGAGCGCATGCCGAAAGACCGCGAGCCCCTGTCCGCCGGCGAGATCGACCTGATCCAACGCTGGATCGACGAGGGTGCGAGCTGGCCGGAAGGCGCCGACGAGCCGCACTGGGCGTACACGAAGCCGCGCCGCCCCCCGCTGCCGCAGGTGCGCCGCACCGACTGGCCGCGGCGTGGCCTCGACCACTTCGTGCTCGCGCGGCTCGAGCGCGAGGGACTCGGGCCGGCGCCGGTCGCCGATCCGGCGACGCTCCTGCGCCGCGTGCACCTGGACCTCACCGGGCTGCCGCCGTCGCTCGAGGAGCAGGAGGAGTTCCTGCGCGATCCGTCCCCCGACGCGTACGACCGCGTGGTCGACGGGCTGCTGGCATCCGGACGCTTCGGCGAGCGCTGGGCGAGCGAGTGGCTCGATCTCGCCCACTACGCCGACTCGACGGGCTTCATGTCCGAGGTCGCGCTGTCGAACTGGCCCTATCGCGACTGGGTGATCGACGCGATCGACTCCGACATGCCGTTCGACCGCTTCACCGTGGAGCAACTCGCGGGTGACCTGCTGCCGGACGCCACCGTCGAGCAGCAGGTCGCAACCGGCTTCCTGCGCTCGGTGCCGCTCAACCTCGAGGCCGGCGTGCGCGAGGAGGACGCGCGCGTGATGCAGGTTGTCGACCGCGGCAACACCATGGGCACCACCTGGCTCGGGACGACGGTCGCGTGCGCGCAGTGCCACGATCACAAGTACGATCCCCTGAGCCAGGTCGAGTACTACCGCCTGCTCGCGTTCTTCGACGGCACCACCAGGGAGGCGGTGTCGTTCGACGGGGCCGGCGGCGTTCACCTGGTCGCCCGTGGTCCGACGTTGGATCTCCCGCCGTCGGCGCGCGACCGCGCCCGCGCGGAGAACCTCGCGAGCAAGCTGCTGCAGCAGATCGACGAGCGACTTCCGGAGGCGTGGCCGGGTGCGCCGCCGCTGTCGGCCGCGGAGCGTACGGTGGTTCTCGCCGGGGCACGTACCTCCGGTGCGCGCGAAGCGGTCGCGCGCGCCGGCAGCATCTTCGCGGAGCGGCTGCGCAAGGAGCTCGGTCCGCTCTGGTGGAACACGTGGTTCGATGCCCAGGTCGCGCGGGTGCGCGCGGGTGCGCCGGAGTGGACGGCGCTGGAGATCGTCTCGCTCGAGAGCCGCGTGAACGACACCGTCGTCGAGCAGCCGTACCGCGTCCTCGACGACGGCTCGTTGCTTCTGGAGGGCCCGCCCCCGGAGCGCGGCACCTACGTCTTGGAGCTCCGCGACGTTCCCCGGGATGCTTCGGGTCTGCGCGTCGAGATCCTGACCGATCCGAGCCTGCCCGGGGGCGGCCCCGGGCGCGGCGTCGGC
This sequence comes from Deltaproteobacteria bacterium, assembly GCA_016874715.1. Taxonomy (GTDB): domain Bacteria; phylum Desulfobacterota; class Binatia; order UBA12015; family UBA12015; genus VGTK01. The sequence goes on from VGTK01000078.1 coordinate 17,359, forward strand.
CTGGCGCGGAGGCCGGTCGTCGTCTCCGAGATCGCCCTCGGCGAGCTCGCTCCGGACGGCGAGCGGCCGATCGAGCTCGCGACGGCGCTCGCGAGCGCGCACAACGCGGTGCTCCCGCCGACCGCGGTCATCGACGAGGATCCGGCGACCGGCTGGACCTACGGCGGCGACGCGCTCCGCGCGGCCCAGTGGATCACCGTCGTTCCGCAGGGTGGGCTCGGTCTCGCGGGCGAGCGCCGCGTGCGCCTCGAGATCCAGCAGCTCGCCGGCGAGGGGCAGATGATCGGCAGGCTGCGAGTCTCGTCGACGAGGGCGGAGCGCGACCTGGTGCAGCTGCCGCCCGGCCTCGCCGAGCGCTTCCTCGAGCGCGGCTGGGATGGCCTGTCCGGCTTCGACCGGATGATCGTGCTGGCGCTCGCGCGGCAAGCGCTGGTACCCGGTCTCCGCTCGTCCTTCGACCGCGCGGCGCGCGCGGCGCTGGCGCTCGCGCGGCCACCCCGTGCGCACGTCATCCGGGAGGAGGCCGAGCCGCGCACGACGCACGTCTTCGAGCGCGGCGATCACCGAACTCCTGGGATCGCGGTGTCCGGCGGGACTCCTGGGATGCTGTCGCCCATGCGCCCCGACCTGCCGCGCAACCGTCTCGGGCTCGCGCGATGGCTCGTCGACCGCGACAATCCGCTCACTGCACGCGTCGTCGTCAACCGGTGGTGGGCGCAGCTCGTCGGGCGAGGCATCGTGACCACGCCCGACGACTTCGGCGTGCGCGGCGATCGCCCGAGCCACCCGGATCTCCTCGACTGGCTGGCCGTCGCATTCATGGACTCGGGCTGGAGCCGGAAGGCGGTGATCCGCGAGATCGTGACCTCCGCGACCTACCGGCAAGGAGCGCTTCCGGCGAGCCTCGAGACGCTCGAGCGCGATCCCGCGAACCGCCTGCTCGCCCGCAACCCGGCGCGCCGGCTGCCGGCGGAGTCGATCCGCGACAACGCCCTGCAGATCGCCGGGCTGCTGTCGCCGAAGCGCGGCGGGCCCGCGGTCTTTCCGCCGCAGCCGCCAGGCGTCTGGCTGTCGAACGGGCACACGATCGCGCGCTACACGCCGTCCGACGGCGAGGATTCATACCGGCGCGGGGTCTACGCGGTGTGGCGCCGGACGACACCGTATCCGAGCTTCGTGAACTTCGACGCCGGCGACCGCACGGCCTGCGTCGCGACGCGCTCGGCGTCGAACACGCCCCTCCAGGCGCTGACGCTGCTGAACGACGGGGTCTACGTCGAGGCCGCGCTCGCCTTCGCCGATCGTGTGCTGCGGGAGCTGCCGTCGGGCTCGTCGCAGGCCCGCGTGGCGCGTGCGTTCCGGATCGCCCTGGCACGCGAGCCGACGGCCGGCGAGACCGAAGTGCTGACACGCCTCCTGATGGCCCGGCTCGCGTCGGCGAGGAGCGACCCGGCCGAGGCCGCCGCCGTGCTCGACGGCGTCGCGCGGTTCACGGCTTCTCCCCGGGTCGATCGCAGCGAGCTCGTCGCCTGGTTCCACGTCACGCGCGTGATCCTGAACCTCGACGAGACCATCCATCGCGGGTGAGGCGGCCGGTCATGCACGAGGAGGGGCCGCTCGAGCGCGACTGGACGCGGCGTAACGTTCTGCGCAGTCTCTCCGCCGGCCTCGGCTCGATCGCGCTGGGATCTCTGCTCGCGCCGCCCGCCCGGGCCGCCGGCGGTGCGCTCGGCGGGCGGACGCACGTCGCACCGCGCGCGAAGCGCGTGGTCTACTTGACGATGCTCGGCGGCACGTCGCAGACCGACCTGCTCGACGCGAAGCCGCTGCTGTCGAAGCACGACGGCGAGCCCTGTCCCGACGAGCTCTTCGTCGGCAAGCGGCTCGCGTTCATCCGCGAGCGGCCCGCGCTGCTCGCGTCGCCGTACCGGTTCGAGCGCGCCGGCCGTGCCGGTGTGCCGGTGTCGGAGCTGCTGCCCCATTTTCGTGGCATCGTCGACGACGTCACGATCATTCGCTCGATGCGCACCGACGAGTTCAACCACACTCCCGCGGAGCTCGAGCTGCTGACGGGCCTCGGTCGCTTCGGGCGGCCCAGTGCCGGCTCCTGGGTGAGCTGGGGGCTCGGCAGCGAGAACGAGGATCTGCCCGCGTTCGTCGCCCTGCTGAGCGGTCTGGCCCAGCCGGCGGCCGGCTCCGCCCTCTGGGGGGCGGGCTTCCTGCCGGGCCGGCATCAGGGCGTGCAGTTTCGCGGTGTCGGCGAGCCGGTGCTGTTCGTCGAGAATCCGCAGGGGGTGTCGCGGCGGCAGCAACGCGAGGCGATCGACGCGGTGAACGCGCTCAACCGCATCCGTCTCGATCGCCTGCACGATCCGGAGATCGAAGCGCGCATCGACCAGTACGAGATGGCGTTTCGCATGCAGATGTCGGTGCCCCAAGCGACCGACATCTGGAGCGAGCCTCCTGCCGTGCACGAGATGTACGGCACGAAGCGCGGGGCGGCGAGCTTCGCGAACCAGTGCCTGCTGGCACGGCGTCTCCTCGAGCGCGGCGTGCGCTTCGTCCAGATCTTCGACGTCGGCTGGGACCATCACACCGGCATCTTCACCTACCTGCCGATGAAGTGCGCCGCGACGGATCGTGCCGCGGCGGCCCTCGTCCGCGATCTCCACCAGCGCGGCCTGCTCGAGGACACGCTGGTGGTGTGGGCGTCCGAGTTCGGCCGCACGCCGGTCGGACAGGTGCAGAGCGAGGCCGGTCTGCCGGCGCCCGTCGGCCGCGACCACCAGCGCGACGCCTTCACCGTGTGGCTCGCGGGCGGCGGCGTCAAGAAAGGATTCGTACACGGCCGCACCGACGACTTCGGCAACGCCGTGGCCGAGAGCCCGGTCCACGTGCACGACCTGAACGCGACCATGCTCCACCTCCTCGGGATCGATCACGAGCGGCTCACCTACCGCCACCAGGGGCGCGACTTCCGCCTCACGGACGTGCACGGAGAGGTCGTGCGCGCGATCCTCGCCTGAGAGCGGCTTCGCGGGAGTCGCACTGCCACGGCGGCGCGGCTGGCCGAGGGCTCTGCGACCGCCCGGCCGGTTGTTTTTTCGCGTCCTAACTGCTCGAGACCACAGGCGAAACGTCTCCCGCCAGAGGCGTCCGCCTTGACTCGTGCGCGGTCATTCCCGACACATTGACGGATCGGTCGAGACCGTTCGGTCAGGGTTTTGGGGTGGCCTTGGGCAGCGCGGGGTACGATGCAGTCGGCGTGCGGCGGCAGGACGACCTGCTGCGCGCCCTGGACACTTCGATCGGCACGGCGCGCGACGCGGTCCTCGCGAAGCAGCGCCCGGGCGGCTACTGGCGCGCGCCACTCGAGGCCAGCGTGGGCATGGACGCGCAGCACGTCGTGTTCAACCGCTTCATGTGCCGGCGTCCCGTCGAGGTCGAGCGCCGCCTCGTCGAGCACATCCTCGCGAAGCAGGCCGACGACGGCAGCTGGCCGCTCTACCACGGCGGTCCCGGGCACCTCAGCACGACGATCGAGGCCTACTGGGCGCTGAAGCTCACCGGGCACGCGCCGGACGAGCCACCGCTGGTGCGCGCGCGCGAGTTCGTCCACGCGCACGGCGGGCTCGCACGCGCGCAGGTGTTCACGCGCGCGTACCTCGCGTACTTCGGCCAGTTCCCGTGGCAAGGGCTGCCGGCGATGCCGGTCGAGCTGATGCTCCTGCCGCCCTGGTTCCCGCTCAACATCTACGCGATGTCGAGCTGGGCGCGCGAGACCGTCGTGCCGATGCTGCTGCTGTTCGCGAACAAGCCGCGGATCGCGCTCGAGCCCGGCTGCGGTGTCGAGGAGCTGTGGCTCCGTCCGCCGACGCGGAGCGACCTCGCGTTTCCCGCCGACGATCGTGCGCTCTCGTGGGGAAATTTCTTCTTGCAACTGGACCGCGGCCTGAAGCTCGTCGGTCGCAGCAAGTGGAAGCCGCTCCGCAAGCGGGCGGCCGCGCGCGCCGAGACGTGGATCCTCGAGCGCCAGGACCGAAACGGCGGCTGGGGCGGCATCCAGCCGCCGATGCTGAACTGCGTGATGGCGCTGCGCGCGATCGGCTACTCCGACGAGCATCCCGCGGTGAAGGGTGGCCTGCAGGCGATCGACGACTTCCTGATCGAGCACGAGGGGCACCTACTCTACCAGCCGTGCGTGTCGCCGACCTGGGACACGGCGCTCACCATGCGCGCGCTGCTCGACGCGGGCCTGCCGGCGGATCATCCCGCGCTCGCGCGCGCCGCCGGGTGGCTGATCGACAACCAGATCTTCGAGCCCGGCGACTGGAGCGTCTACAACCCCGATCTCGATCCCGGCGGCTGGGCGTTCGAGTTCACGAACGACTGGTACCCCGACGTCGACGACTCGGCGGTGATCCTGATGGTCCTGCGCCGCTTGCGTGTCGCCGATCGCACGCGCCTCGAGCGCGCGATCGCACGCGGCACGCACTGGACGCTCGGCATGCAGTGCCGCAACGGCGGCTACGCCGCGTTCGATACCGACAACGACGCGGCGTTCCTGAACGAGATCCCGTTCGCGGACATCAAGGCGATGATCGACCCGCCGACGGAAGACCTCACCGGCCGCGTCCTCGAGCTCATGGGCAGCTCGGGCTTCGACCTCGACTTCTCGCGCGCGCGTCGCGCGCGCGACTTCCTGCTGCGCACGCAGCACGCGAGCGGCGCGTGGTGGGGACGCTGGGGCTCGAACTTCGTCTACGGCACGTGGTCGGCGCTGCTCGGGCTGAAGGCGATCGGCGAGCACATGGACGCGCCGTACGTCAAGCGCGCGGTGCGCTGGCTCGAGGAGCACCAGAACGCCGACGGCGGCTGGGGCGAGACGCTCGCCTCGTACGACGACGACACGCTCGCCGGGCGCGGGCCGTCCACGCCGTCGCAGACCGCGTGGGCGATCATGGGACTGCTGGCCGCGCAGGGACGGGTCACGCCCGCCGTCGAGCGCGGCGTCCGCTGGCTGATCGACACCCGGCAGGACGGAACCTCGGCGGAAGAGCCGTTCACCGGAACCGGCTTCCCGGGCCACTTCTGCCTCCGCTACACGATGTACCGCGAGTACTTGCCCCTGATGGCCCTGGGGCAGGCGCGGGCGACGCCCGAAGCCGCCGTCCCCGTGCCGCTGTCGTTTGCGACCGAGCGCGTCGCCGTGGCGCGGGCGCCGCTGGTCGAGCGCGCTGCCCCGGCGTCGGCGTAGCGTGTATGCTGCGGTGGCGCGCTCGCGGCGTCGTGGCATCTTCGAGGAAAACGAGGGGGAGGAGAGATCGTCGTGAGTACGCAGCAACATTCCAGCGTCGGTATCGATCAGCTCGCGGTCTACGTGCCGCGCTACGTCCTCGAGCTCGAGAAGCTCGCGCGCGCTCGCGGCGTGCCCGCCGAAAAGATCTCGATCGGCCTCGGCGCGCACGAGATGGCCGTGGCGCCACCCTGGGAGGACACGGTCACGCTCGCCGCGAACGCCGCGGAGCGCCTGTTCGCTCAGGGATGGACGCGCCCCGAGGAGATCGGGCTGCTGCTGGTCGCGACCGAGACCGCGGTCGACCACGCGAAGCCCGCGAGCATCTTCGTGCACGAATTGCTCGGGCTACCCGCGAACTGCCGCACGTTCGAGCTCAAGCACGCGTGCTACGGCGGCACCGCCGGTGTGATGATCGCGCGCGACTGGCTGCTGTCGCCGGCGTCGCGCGGGCGGAAGGCGCTCGTCATCGCGAGCGACATCGCGCGCTACGATCTGCATTCGAGCGCGGAGTTCACGCAGGGCGCTGGTGCTGCCGCGGTTCTGCTATCCGCCGAGCCGAGGTTGCTCGAGCTCGCGCCCGAGAGCGGCGTCTTCGCGGGCAACGTCTACGACTTCTGGCGTCCGCTGGAGCGCCGCGAGGCGCTGGTCGACGGCAAGTTCTCGCTCGACTGCTACCTGGACGCGCTGTCCGGTGCGCTCGCCGACTACCGCTCGGCGCTCAACGGGCGCGGCGGTCAGCCGTTGCTCGAGCGCTTCGATGCGCTGCTCTACCACACGCCGTTCCCGAAGATGGCGTACAAGGCGCACCTGCGTCTCGCCGAGGTCGATTCGGCGGCGCGCATCGTCGATCCGGAGGAGTGCGCGCGCCTCGCCGAGAAGACCTACGCCGAGCTGGTCGAGCCGAGCCTCACGATGGCGCGGCGTACCGGCAACTCGTACACGGCCTCGCTCTACCTCTGCCTCGCCTGGCTCGCGTCGCAGCGCGCGGCGGCCCTGCCCGGTCGCGAGATCGGCCTGTTCTCGTACGGCTCGGGCTGCTGCGCCGAGTTCTTCACCGGACGCTTCGCCGAGCGCTCGCCGGAAGCCGCGCAGAAGATCGCCGCCGCCGAGCTGCTCGACGCGCGTCGCTCGCTGTCGGTCGAGGAGTACGAGCGCTGCGCCACCACGGCCGTGGGCGAGCCGCCGACGACCGACGGGACCGGAGCGTTCTTCTTTGCCGGCGTGCGCGACGACAAGCGCCACTACGCCCGCGCGCAGCGCGCGCTCGGCGCGGGGGCCTGAGCGTGGCCGTGCCCGCGGTTGCCGGGTCGGGCCGCGCGGCGCTGCTGCCACGTCCGGCGCCGTTCCGTCGGGCAGAAGTCGCGGCCGCGTACCGGGAGTGCGTGCGCGTCGCGCGCGCACACGACGAGAACCTCACCGTCGGCTCGTTCCTGCTGCCGCGCGCGCTGCGCCGCCACGTCGCCGCGATCTACGCGTTCGCCCGCGCCGCCGACGACATGGCGGACGAGGGCGACCTCGCGCGCGCCGAGCGCCTCGCGCGTCTCGACGCGTGGCAATGGGCGCTCGAGGAGGCGTACCGCGGGCGTCCGACCGCGCCCGTGTTCGTGGCGCTGGCCGACACGGCCGCGCGCTTCTCGATCCCGATCACGCCGTTTCGCCGCCTGCTGCGCGCATTCCGGAGCGACGTGGACTTCCGCCCGTTCGCGACCTTCGCGGAGCTGCGCGGCTACTGCCGTGACTCGACGGATCCGGTCGGCCACCTGATCCTGTACCTCGTCGGGCACGGCGACGAGCAGCGTCAGGCACTCTCCGACCGCGTCTGCACGGGGCTCCAGCTCGCGAACTTCTGGCAGGACGTGTCGGTGGACGCGCGGAAGGGTAGCGTCTACGTGCCGCAGGAGGACCTCGCGCGCTTCGGCGTTTCGGAGGAGGATCTGCTGCGCGGCCGCGACGACGAGCAGGTGCGCGCGCTGGTCGCCTTCGAGGTCGAGCGCGCGCGTGCGCACCTCGTCGAGGGCCTGGCGCTCGCCGACACGGTGGCGCCGCGCCTCGCGCGCGAGGTGCGCATGTTCGCCGGTGGCGGGCTCGCGATCCTCGACCGCATCGAGGCCGACGGATTCGCGACCGCGTCGCGACGCCCGACGCTGTCGCGCGCCGACAAGGCCGCGGTGCTGCTGCGCGGCCTCGTCGGACGGGCATCGTCCGCGGCCCACGCCGCGGGC
>VGTK01000079.1 GCA_016874715.1 Deltaproteobacteria bacterium
CGTCCGGACGCGGCGCCGGCGCGCGCGATCCGCCTCGACGAGCCCCGGCCGATTTCGGACGAGGCCGAGAGAGCGCGCGCGCAGGCCAGGCTCGTGGAGCTCGTGCAGCAGATCGCCGACACGAGCCGAGCCGCCGGCGCAGGCTTCGCGATCGCGATCGCCCCACGCTGTCCGCTCGCCCCGGCACCGTCCGCGGCGAGCCTGTGCGGCGCGCTCGAGGGCATCGCCCCGTGCATCGACCTCGGTCCGGTGTTCACGGACCTCGCGGCGACCAAGCCCGGCCCGAGCGAGCTCTGCCTGCCCGGGCAGCCGCGCTGGGGACGCGACGCGCACTTCATGGCGAGTCACAGGATCTGGGACACCCTCGGCGCGAGCCAGCTCTGGCCCCCGCAGGTGGTGCGCGGACACCGCCTGTGAGCTTCGCGGAGATCGGCCCGAAGCTCGCGGCGGAGCTCGCCGACTTTCAGCTGGGTAGCTGGGAGGCGCGGCACAGCCTGTTCGCGCACTACGCCCTCTACGGTGCGCTGCTCGCCGCGATCGGCATCGCCGGCGCACCGCTGCCGCGCGTCGGACGCGAGTGGTTGCTGGTGACGCTGTGCGGGGCGAGCCTCGCCCTCCTGGGCTCGCCGTGGCTCGCGCTCCTCGCGGTGCTCTACTCCGTCGCGCTGCACGCCGCTGTCGAGCGCGTGCCGGGCACGCCGGGGCTCGTGCTGTCGTGGGTCCTGCTGCTCGCGCTCGCGTCGTACCCGGCGCTGCTGCCGGAGGACACGTTCACCGGCAACACCAGCTCGATGCGCGAGTTCTGGTCGTTCGCGACCAACGTCTGGTGGCTGCGCTGCATCGCCTACGTCGTCGACCGCCGCTCCCGCGGCACACCGCACCGCACGCTGCGCGAGTTCCTGCTGGCGACGCTGTTCTTCCCGACCTTCGTGAACGGCCCGGTCGAGACCACCGAGCAGGTCGCGGCCCGCGCGACGCGCGGCCCCGCCGTCCGGACGTGGGACGAGCTGGGCGCCTACGGGCTGCTCGTGCTGCGCTCGGCGGGCCGCTTCGCGTGGGGCGTCGCGAAGGTCCTGGTCGCGACCTTCTACCTGTCGCAGGCGAACGAGACGATCTTCGCGACCGGCGGGCAGGCGGTGTCGCACCCGCGGCTCTGGCTGTGGCCCGTCGAGCTGTACACGACCTTCTACGTCGTGTTCTCCGGCTGGACCGACATCGCCATCGCGCTGGCGCGCCCGCTCGGCTTCGAGGTGCAGGAGAACTTCGACCGACCGTGGCGGTCGCGCTCGGTCGCCGAGTTCTGGCGGCGCTGGCACATGTCGTTCGGGGTGTGGCTGCGGTCGTACGTGTACATCCCGCTCGGCGGCAACCGCCGGCACGGCTCGCTCAACGTGCTGATCACGTTCCTCGCCAGCGGGCTCTGGCACGTCTGGGGCGCGCTCAAGGTCCTCGGGCTCCAGGGGTACGGCCCCGCGGCGTGGCTCGGCTTCGTCGTGTGGGGGCTGATGAACGGTCTCGCGATCGTCGCCGGACGCTGGTGGAACGACGCGCCGTCGCTCGAGCCGCTGCGCGCGGCACTGCGCGAGCACGTTCCACCGCGCCTCCGGCACCACGCGGCGCAGGTACTGACGTTCGGCTTCGTGGCGCTCGCGTGGGTCCCGTTCTTCCTGCCGCCGTGGATCGACGTCGACGCCTGCTGGCGGATCCTGCTGCGGATGGTTTTCCTCGGCTGACCTGGACGAACGATGCACGACGACGACCGGGAAGAGTTCCTCGCGGGCCAGCGCGCGCACTTCGCCGAGGCCGACGCCGACCACTTCGCGTGGCAGACGGCGGGTCCGGGCTTCGCCGCGCGCGAGGGCGCGTTCGTCCGCGAGCTGCTCGCGGGAACGGCGCGTCCGCTGCTCGAGATCGGCTGCGGCGAGGGCGCGAACCTCCTGCACCTGGGCGCCGAGCGCGACACGGGGCGACCCGGCGAAGCGCACCGCGTCGGCATCGACGCGTTCGTGCGCAAGCTCGCCTTCGCCGGGCGCCACGTGCCGTCGGCGCGCTTCGCCTGCGCCGACGCGGGGCGCCTGCCGTTCGCCGACGGCGCGTTCGCCACGGTGCTGATCCGCGACCTGCTGCACCACCTGCCCGAGCCGCGCGTGACCATCGCCGAGGCGTGCCGCGTGCTCCGTCCCGGCGGGACGTTCGTGCTGGTCGAGCCCAACGCGCGAAATCCGCTGATCCGCCTGCAGATGACCCTCGTGCCCGCCGAGCGCGGCGCCGCGCGCTCCGACGAGGCGTGGCTGCGCGCACTGCTCGACGGCCAGCCGCTCGAACATCTCGCGGTGCGGCCGGCCGCGCCCTTCCCGCTCGACCGCGTCGTGCTGCACCACCGCTTCGGGGTGCCCGGCCTCGGGCGGAGCGGCGCGGTCCTGCGCGCCCTCGCGACCCTCGAGCGCCTCGCCGGGCGGACCCTACCGTACTCCCGCTGGTCCTATCTGATCGCGACCGCATGCCGATCCTAGGCGCTCGCACGGCCGCGCGACGCGGCAAGCTGGCACGGCACCGGGTGATGTGCGACCTTGGTCGTCTCGCATGCGCGTCCTCGTCGTCACCCCGACCTACAACGAGCGCGACAATCTCGAGGCGCTGTGCGCCTCGGTGCTCGCCTCGCCGATCCACGCGGATTACCTGATCGTCGACGACAACTCGCCCGACGGCACGGGACGGCTGGCGGACGAGCTGTCGGCGAAGGAGCCGCGCATCAAGGTCATGCACCGTCCCGGCAAGATGGGGCTCGGCAGCGCCTACCGGCAGGCATTCGGACGCGCCCTCGCCGACGGCTACGACGCGGTGATCTCGATGGACGGCGACTGGTCGCACGACCCGCAGTACCTGCCCGCTCTCGTCGGCGGTGCCGGCAACGCCGACCTGGTCATCGGCTCGCGCTACCTCAACGGCATCAGCGTCGTGAACTGGGACCTGTCGCGGCTCATCATGAGCCAGGTCGCGAACACCTACGCGCGGCTCGTCACCGGCATGCCGTTCCGCGACTGCACGAGCGGCTTCCAGTGCCTGACATCGCGCGCGCTGGCGGCGATCGGCCTCGATTCGATCCGCACGGACGGTTACTCGTTCCTGGTCGAGCTCAAGTACCGCGTCGTCCACGCGGGATTGCGGGGTGTCGAGGTGCCGATCGTCTTCACGCAGCGCCGCGCCGGCACCTCGAAGATCTCGAAGGCCGAGATCGGTCGCTCGATGATCACCCCGTGGAAGATGCGGCTGGGCTTCTGGGAGGGCGGACCCCGGTCGCCGGGCTGACCAGCGTCCGTCCGCCACCCCGGGTGGCGCGACCGGCGTCAGCCGCCGGGTCGCACGACTCGGTACAGCACCAGACCGAGCACGCGCGGCGCGATCGTGTCGGGCCGGCGCTCCACCGTCGGTTCGAGGATCGTCGTCGGCCACGCGAAGGTCGCGACCTGCTCGAGCGATAAGCCGTCCGGGAGCGACGGTGCCACCGCGCGTGCGTCGATCGGTCCGTCCGCGGTCGCGACGTCGCCCGACAGCACGTAGAGCGGACGGTCGCCCATCGCCGGCAGCTCGAGGAAGCGCGTTAGCGCGGGGGCAAACCACTCCTGCTCGCGCGCGACCAGCGTCGTCGGGCCCTCGCCCAGCCACAGCGCCGGTGCCAGGTGGACCCAGGCGAGCGGCTCGGCGAGGATCACGTACGACGTCGGCGGCAGCGCGGCCGCCACGCGGCGCACGAGGTCGTCGCCGCCGGTCTGCACGCGCCGGCCGAGCACCGGCTGCACGCGCAGCGCCGCGAGGACGACGGTCAGCAGCAGCAGCGCGATCGCGACACGTCGCTCGAGCGCGGGTCGCAACCACGCGCCGAGCGACGAGGCGGTTTCGCGGATCGGGGCCAGTGCGCGCACCGCCGCCAGCACCAGCACCGGCAGGACGACCGTCACGACCCGGCGCGACGCCCACGGCTGCAGGTCCGTCACCCGCGCCTGTGCGAGTTGATCGATCGCCTGCAGCAGGAGCGCGATCTCGAGCCCGGACCAGCGGCGCGCGCGCAGCGCGCCGAGCGCGATCGCGCCCACGATCGTCCACGGTACGTAGAGCAGCACCGAGCGCAGGGCCGCGAAGTGCTCGGGCAAGCCGCCGCGGTAGAGCAAAGCGAGCCACGGCAGCGCGATCGCCGCGGCCGACCAGCGCCGGAGAAAGCCCGGACGCCGGCGGTCGACGCGGCGGCCGAGCCAGATCCATGCCCCGATCCCGGTGATCGCCGCGACCGGCAGCACGCGGTTCAGGATGAACCCCGTGGCGTAGCCGTCGTGCCCGGTCAGCGTGCTGACGAAGACCACGAACGGCGCGTAGGCGAAGATCGCCTCCCTGTAGATGCGGTTCGCGTAGTCGGTCGGCACGACGAACGCGTGCAGCAGCGCCTGGCTCGAGAGCAGCACGAGCGGCAGCAGCGCCCCCCGCGGCAGGAGGAGCCGATCGCGCGGCAGCAGAGCACGGGTCAGCAGCAGCGCGGGAACGAACACCCAGAACTGCTCGAGGCGTGCGAAGCCGGACACGCCGAGCGCCGCGCCGCACAGGATCGCCGCCGTCCGGCGCGAACGCGGCGACCCGGCCGCTTCGGCGAGACGCCCCGCGGCGACGCCCGACCAGACCAGTGCCTGCGCGAGGATCTCCGGCATCAGGTAGCGCGCGAACCAGTGCTCGGGCAGCAGGACCGCAAGCAGCAGCGGTGCGGTGAGCGCGGCGAGGAGCCCCGCGTCGAGCAGCGCCAGCAACCCGACCGCCCACCACGCAGTCGCCGCGAACACCGGCCCGAGGGCCGAGATGGCGCGCTCCCCGCCGGCGCACTCGGCGATCGCGACCCACACCGCGAGCAGGTGGGAGAAGCTCGGGTAGGCGACCGTTCCCGAGAGATCCGGCAGCACCACGCCGCCTGGCAGCCGCGTCAGCGACAGCCGCTGCGGGCTCACGCTGGCGCCGCCGAAGAGCTGCAGGCGGTCGTCCTCGGAGAGCGCCGCGAAGCTGTCGTCGTTAATGCCGAGACCGCCGCTGCGCGCGAGCCAGCGTCCGCTCGCGCGATGGATGCTCGCGTCCTGGCTGAGCAGCGTCGTGTCGATGGCCGGCAGCAGCGTTGCGCTCAGCGCCAGCGCGACGAGCGGGACTGCGAACCCGCCCCGCACCGTGACCACGCGCCCCGCACCGCGCAGCGCGAGCAGCACCGCCGCGGCCGCGAGCACCGCGCCGGCGACCACCGGCGCGAGCGTGAACGCGCCCACCGCGGCGAGCGTGATGCCGACCCAGGACGCCGCTGCGAGGCTTGCGATCCAGGCGAGAAACAGGCGCTCCACCGGCTCTGCAGAACAGGAAAGCACCCGTTCGACAAGCGCTCGCCGGCGACCCGCGGCGTTCGCCGCGGATCGCCGTACCACTGCATCGAGCCTACCGGCGAGCGGCGGCGATGAAGGCGTTGCCCCGGTCGGGCACCGAGCAGCTCGCGCGTCCGAGCGGCGAGCGCGCGAGCGCCTTGCTCGCGGCTCCCAGCGGGCCACCGAGCGCGCGACCGAGCTGGTGGCAGAAGTTCCGCACCGACACCGCACGTCCGAGGTGCCCCACGGCCGACGCCGGCTCGAACCCGCACAGACGCAGCAGGTGATCGAGGCTCGCCACGCTGAAGTACGTGAGGTGCTGCGGCGGATCGTAGTAGTACCAGCCCGAGCCGACCACGCGTCGCAGGAGCCCGCCCAGGTCGCCGGTCTCGACGACGAGCAGGCCACCCGGCGCGAGCAGCGTGCGGATGCGGCGCAGCGCCGTCGCCGGGTCGGCGAGGTGCTCGATCACGTCGAAGAGCGTGATGACGTCGAAGCCCCCGGGCTCGAGCGGTGCGCTCTCGATGAGACCCGTACGAACTTCCACGGCGAGCTCGCGCGCCGCGAACGCCGCGCACGGCACGACCGGGTCGAGCCCGATCGCGTCGAAGCCCTCGCCGCGCGCTGCGGCGACGAAGAAGCCGTACGCCGCACCGACGTCGAGCACGCGCCTGCCGGCGCCGAGCGCCGCCATCCAGCGCGCACGGCGCGCGAAGTTGGCCAGGATCAGCTCACGGTCCTGCAGGTAGCCGCCGTAGCCGCACTCGCCATCGCCGGCGAAGTAGGCCTCGTCGTAGCGAGCAGACCGGGGCACCGGGTCGGGCACGAAGTGGCAACCGCATGCTGCGCACGACGCGATCACGAAGCCGCGCTTGACGAACTCCGCTCGTCCCGAGGCGCCGCACGCCCGGCAGCGGATCGCGGCCGCGGAATCGCGCGCGACGAACCTGCTCAGGCCCGCCGCGCTGCCCGCTTCCCCGACGAGCGCCGCGCGCAGGTGCTCGATCAAGACGTCATCCGACCGCGCGCGCCGGGCGCTCCTCCGCGCGCCGCGCGACGGCGATCACGGAGAGCCCGAACGGCAGGTCGAGCTTGCGCTCGAGCCGGTAGAGCGGGACCAGACGGTTCGCGATCCGCGCCTGCACGCCCGGCACGCTGCGCCGCTTGAGGATGCGCCCGTTCAGCAGCCAGCCCGGGATCGAGGTCGCATTGACGTGGATGTCGCTCTCGACTTCGAGACCGCACTCCGACAGCAAGCGCACCAGGTCCTGGCGCTCGTAGCGCCGATGGTGGCCGATGGCCTCGTCGATCGTGCCGTAGAGGCGGCGGTGCGCGGGGACGAGCAACAGCAGGCGGCCACCCGCCTGCAGCATCGAGCGCAGGCGCTCGACCGCACCGCGATCGTCGGCGATGTGCTCGAGGACGTTCAGGCAGATGATCGTGTCGAAGCGTTGCTCGGCGAGGTCCGGCGGGACGTCGGCCGCCAGGTCGAAGGTCGTGACGTCGACGTTCGACGAGTTCTCGAAGCGGCGGCGCAGCAGCTCCACGTAGTCGGGATCGACGTCGGTCGCGACCACGACGTCGCGATCGCGCAGGAACTGCGTCAGGTTGCCCGTGCCGGCACCGACCTCGAGCACGCGCTGCCCGACCGCCGGCTTGATCTGCTCGAAGAGGAACGCGTTGTAGCGGTCGAGCACCGCCATGCGGCGCAGCGTGGCGTGCAGCGGGTCGACGGCACCGCGGTCGTCGGTGATCGCGCAGCGCAGCATCGTCCACACCGCGGACACCGCGTCCTTCCAGCCGATCTTCTTGCCCTCGTTGTACGACCGGCCGCTGTACGAGATCGGCACCTCGTAGATCCGCGCGCGCATGCGCGCCAGCTTCGCCGTGATCTCGGGCTCGATGCCGAAGCGGTTCGACTGCAGCGTCATCGAGCGGACCATGTCCTTGCGGATGGCCTTGTAGCCGGTCTCCATGTCCGTGAGGTTCAGGTCACAGAGCATGTTGGAGAGGGTGGTGAGCATCTTGTTGCCCAGCGAGTGCCAGAAGAACAGCACGCGCCGCGGGTAGCCCGCGAAGCGGCTGCCGTAGACGGCGTCGGCGCGCCCGTCGTACAGCGGCGACATCAGCTTCTCGTAGTCGGCGGGGTCGTACTCGAGGTCGGCGTCCTGGGTGAGGAAGACGTCGCAGGTCGCGGCCTCGAAGCCGGTGCGCAGCGCGGCCCCCTTGCCCTGGTTCACCTCGTGCAGCAGCAGGACGACCCGCGGCAGAGGGCGGTGCGGCACGCGCAGCGACGGCCAGCCGGCCGCTTGGTCCTCGCGCAGCACGTCGCCGGTACCGTCCTTCGAGCAGTCGTCGACGATGATCAGCTCGTCGACCTCGGGACGGCTCGCGACGCGCTGCAGGATCTCGCGGATCGTCGCGCGCTCGTTGTAGACCGGCACGATGACGCTCAGGGTGAGGCGTCTCGGGCCCTGGTTCGATCCCGGAGAGGACTCCATGGAACGGAGAGGATCGCACGCCGCGCCCGTCACGTCGACGGGCGCGGCCATGCGATGCGGCAATCGTCGGGCCCCCGCCACACCGCACCCGCCCGCGCAGCGGGCGGCCGAGCGGGTCCAGCGATGGGCGAGGGTTGCCGCGGCCCCCCTGGGCCTAGTCGAGCTTGTACAGCTTGGCCGCGTTGCCCGCGCAGATCTTGTAGCGCTCCTCATCGGGGACGCCCGCGAACATCTCGTTCGCGATCTTGCGCGAGTACGGCCAGTCCGAGATGTGGTGCGGGTAGTCCGTCGACCACATCATGTTGTCGATGCCGATGTCGTGCCGGTTCCGGACGCCGTAGAAGTCCTGCACGAACGTCAGCAGCCAGTTGCGGTGGAAGTACTCGCTCGGCAGCAGCTCGAGCTCGACCTTGGCCCAGTGACGGTTGCGCCACCAGCGATCGTCCATCTGCTCGAGCAGCCACGGGACCCAGCCCGCGCCCGCCTCGACCGAGACGAACTTCAGCGTGGGGAAGCGATCGAAGAGGCCCGACAGGATGGTGTCGGCGATGATCGGCGGCATCGAGTCGATGCCGGCGATCGAGTACTTCGACACCGTCTGCTGGCCCGCGGTCAGAAGACCCGTCGGCTCGAACTTGCCGGTCGTTGTGGTGGCGCCCGACGCGGTCGCCTTCGAGACGGTACCGAGGTGGATCGAGCACGGCATGTCGAGCTCGATCGCGACCTTCCAAAACTCGTCGTCCTCCTTCGAGAGCGACGGCGCACCGGCCGGCCACGAGGACAGGATCACGCCGCGCATGCCGAGCTCCTTCGCGCGCCGCATCTCCTTGATCGCGATCTCGACGCCGAGGTTCGGCATCTGCGCGAGGCCGATCAGGCGCTTGCGGTCCGGCGCCGAGAACTCCTTCGCCATCCAGTTGTTGTAGGCCTGGATGCCGGCCAGGTGGAACTCGTCGTCGTCGTCGAGCATGTAGTGCCGCATCGTCCGCTGCGACGGGTAGAGGACCTCGGCCGCGACGCCGTCCTCGTCCTGCTCCGTGAGCCGCGCCGCGCCTTCGTAGGCGCCCGCGTTGATCTTCCCGTACTTCGCGCCCTCCCACTTGAAGGCCTCGTACGTGCGGCCGCGGTAGGTGGTCACCAGTCCGAGCGGCACCGGCTTGGGCGCCGAGCCGTACTGCCAGGCGTCACCGCCCTCGGAGTCCTTGACGAGCTTCGGGGCGCGATCGAGGAACTCCGGCTGCAGCCACTTTTTCCACAGATCCGGCGACTCGACGACGTGCGAGTCGGCCGAGATGAGCCGATTCGGATCCTTTGCCATTTTCTCCCTCAGAGGTGCGCGGAAAGTCGTTTCTTCGTGACTAGACGCTACCGGCTTTTCGCTGGAACGCCAGAGTGCCCGCCGGCGCGGCCTACCCCGAGGCCCTCGCCCGACGAACCGACGATCGTTTGTCGCCCAGAGGGGCCGATCCGTCAACCCCGGAGCTCGCCGGTCACCCGCGCCGGGCGATCGCGAGCAGATCGATCCACTGCGGCGGCTCGGCGGTCGCGATGGAGAAGTCGTCCGGCGCGAGTTCGACGAGGTCGCGGCCCTGGGCCGCGATGCGCGAGCGGACGAGCAACGCGAGCCGCGCGAACGCCCACTTCACGAAGCGGTCGGGGAGCAGCTTGCGAAGACCCAGCGGATCGAGTCGCAGGATCCGCTGCGCCGCGGCTCCGCGGGCGCGCTCGAAGGCGTAGACGCGCTCGGTCCCGACGACGCCGCGAACGTCGACGCTCGCGAAGAATCGCTCGAGCAGCGCCCTCAGCTCGGGCGCGGTGTACTCGTGCACGTGGTAGGGGTTCTCCGACACGCTCGCGAGGCGGTTGGGCGTGGTGAGGATCAGCACGCCGCCCGGCTTCACGCACGCCGCCGCTGCCGACAGGAACGGCGTCGGGTCGTCGAGGTGCTCGAGCACCTGGAAGTTCGTCACCACGTCGAACTCGCCCGGCGACTGCTTTGCCAGGTCGAGCAGGTTGAGCGCCCGATACTCGAGGTTCGGCTGCCGGTGGCGCGCGCGAGCGAGCTCGAGCGCGGCGGTGTTGTAGTCGACGCCGACCACCCGCGCCGCGTACCGCGCCATGAGCGCCGCGCCGTAGCCCTCGCCGCAGCCCGCCTCGAGAACGCTCTTCCCGGCGATGAACGGCTCCATGAGGTGGTACGCGGCGAGATGCCGGGCCATGTCGGGCGCGAAGCGGGCGTCCTCGGCCGCGAGCCGCTCCCCCGTGTATGCGGCGGGTGCGCTCCACAAAGATGCCCGCGCCGCCTCGGCGGTCGGGTCCGCATGGGTCGTCTGCTCTCCGCTCACGATTCCTCCGGCCTCGCACGCCTCGTAGCGGAAGCGCGCGCGCGCTGCTCGAGCGCCCACTGCGCGGCGTGCCGCACACGCGGGTCCGCGTCGTTCGTCACGGCCTCGACCGCGCGCCACGCCCCGCCCGGCTCGGCGAGGTACGGCACCATCCACACCGCGGTCTCGCGCTCCTCGGGGCTGCCGCTGCGCAGGCGCTCGACCACCAGCGCCGACGCCGCCGCGGGCGCGACCAGGCGCGGGTCGAGCACGATCGAGGGTACGAACTGCCCGGGCAGCGTCCCCTCGTTCATCAGCTCGAAGAGCGTCGCCAGGCGGTCTTCGTCGCCCATCTGAACGAGCGCGTACGCCGCGAGCATCTTCCACCACGTGGTCTCGCGGCGGTCCCACGGCCCATCGATCTTCGCCTTCAGGTCATCGCGCTTCGCGTGCGCCACGGCGAGCGCCGCCAGCGGACCGATGCGCTGGCGCTCCGCGAAGTCGTCGCCGATCGGGGCGACCAGCGCGTCGCTCTGCAGCGTGTCGGGCAGTGTCACCAGCGGGCCCTGGGCCGGCTCGACGAGGTTGAAGCGCGTGGACAGCTCGCGCGCGAGGAGGAAGTTGATCGAGCGCGCGGCCTCCCAGCGAATCCGGCCGTCCGAGCCCAGGAACACGTCCTGCAGGTAGCCGAGCGATGCGGGCGAGCCGTACTCGCCGAGCGTGCGCAGGTACAGGAGCCGCGCGCTGCGGCTCGTGGCGATCGCGCGCTCGATCGCCGCGTAGCCGCCCGACTCGCGCGCGGCGACGGCGTCGATCGCGGCGGCGTACGCCTGACGGACCCGCCGGTCCACGTCGGAGAGCCGCGGGGCGGCGCCAGCGAGGTCCTGCGCCGTGCCGCGCTCCGCGATGCGCCGCGCGCCGGCGAGCGCGTGCGCGTACCCGCCGTGCGCGAGGGTGTCGTCGAGGATGGCCCCGGAGATCTCCGGCTGCCGCCACTCCGGGTGCTGCTCGAGCACGTCGCGGCGCGCCAGCACGTCGTAGCGCCCGATGCGGCGCACCAGCGCGTAGCTCCTCTGGACGTGATCGCGCAGCACGAAGTAGTACGCGGGTGCCGCGCTGAAGTAGCCGAGACGGTCGTTCAACGTGACCAGCAGCGGCGGGCGCGTGCGCTCGATCGCCGCCACCATCGCTGCCTCGTCGGCGTGCGACGGACGACCGGTGAAGAAGTAGTCGTGCGGCACAGGAGTCGTCCGGTCGGTGAGGAACGGGAGCATCGCCAGCGCCGGGAAGACGAAGATCGGCTCGTCGCGGCGCGTGTTCTGCTCGACGAAGTCGGCGACCGCTCGCAGCTCGCGGAGATCCCGATCGCGATCCTCCTCGACGACGACCGGCATGGCCGCGTGCGCGAGCGGCGTCGTGCCGCGCAGCGCGACGTCGGGCGTGAGCCGGACGCGCGCGTCGAGGAACGGCAGCGCGCGCACACCGAGGGCGAGCACGATCGGCAGGCACACGACCGCGCGTATCCGGACGAGCGCGCGCCGCGAGCGCGCGGCGTCCCAGCCGGCCACGCCATGCAGCTCCGCGACCCACCACTGCGCGAAGCGGGCAAGCCCGCCCGCCGCGACCACCAGCGCCGACGGCATGCTGATCACGACGTGCATGAAGTCGATGCGCGGGTAGAGCTGCAGGAAGAGCAGCAGCGCGTAGACCAGCGACACCATCGCCACGGCGAGCTGGCGCGGCAGCGCACCGCCCGGCACGCGCTCGACCGAGCGCGTGCGCCACAGGACGGCCAGCGTCGCCGCCCAGAGCAGCAGCGGGATCAGGTGGAAGCTCAGGACCTCGAGCTGCATCACGATGGAGACGCCGAGCCCCTCGGGTGCGAGCCCGAACTGCGCGAGCGCGATCGCGCCGCCGGCGACCAGCACGAGGCCGAGCGCCGCCAGCGCGCGCCCACCGAGCACACCGCGCGCGATCAGGCGGGGCAGCGCTACCGCCAGCACGAGCAGGCAGAGCACCGCCACGCCCCACTCGCTCGGGCGCGGAAAGTACAGCAGGTAGATGCGCTCGACGCCGGCGCCGAGCAGCAGCACCTCCTCGGCGAAGCGGCCGAGACCGAGCCGCGGCAGGAAGTACGCGAGCCACGCAGCCGTCACGGCGACGAAACCTGCCAGCAGCGCCATCGCGTCGGCGAGCCCGGCACCGAACGGGCGCTCGTCACCCGGAGGGCGGTGCGTGACGCGCATCCAGATGCCGCCGGTCAGCAGCACGAGCAACGGTCCCCCGAGCAGGACGAACTGCGGCGTGATCACGTCGAAGGTGAGCGTCGCCGCCACCGCGACGCCCGCGACGGCGAGCACCAGGATCTCGAGGACGCGCCCCGGGGTTCCGCGGAGCTGTGCGCTCGCCAGCATCTGCGCCAGCACCGCCGCCCCGAGCGCCAGCACGCCGGTGTTCGGCTTGAACGAGAAGGCGAGCCCCGCGAGCGCCCCGGCCACGACGAGCCAAACGCGGCTCGCGCTCTCGACCGCCTTGACCGAAGCGAGCTGCGTCGCGAGCCACGCCGCGACCGCGTACCAGGCGGGATACGGGATGTTGAACGACGCGAACTGCCCCTGGAAGAACGGCATGAACACCGCGTAGGTGAGCGCCGCGAGCGCCGCCTCCGCGACCGGTGCCACGCGCAGCGCGAGCCGGAAGGTCAGCATCACGGCGATGGCGTTCACGCACGCGAGCACGACGCGGATCGGCAACACCGACACGCCGAAGACGTCGAACAGCCAGGCGTTCAGGTAGAAGACCGCCGGCGTGTAGCCGGTGTGGAAGTCGAGGTACGGACGCTCGCCGCGATGCGTGCGCAGGATCTGGTAGAGGACCGTGCCCTCGTCCTCGAGGTTGTAGCCGTAGCCCGCGAAGAGCAGGAGCAGCGCGAGCACGGCCCCGCCGATCGCCACCGTCGCGGGCCAGGCGGCGAAGCGTACGACATCCCCCGCGCCCGCGACCGCCGCCGGTCGCGCCCAGCGACGCTCGGGCGCCGCGGCGATCGCCTCGCTCATCCGCGCACTCCGAGGCGTCCCGGCTGCGCGCCAGGCGCCAGGCCCGCCGCGCACGCCTCGTCCGGTGCCGCCACCGTGCCACCGATGAAGTCCGGCACGTCGGGCAGCGGTGCCCGCGATGCGACCGCGCGCACGACCTGCGCGAAGGCGTCCGCGACGTGATCCCAGCCGAAGCGCTCCGACCACGCGCGGGCACCGCGCGCCAGACGAGCACGGAGGCTCTCGTCCGAGAGCACCGCGAGCAGGCAGCCGGCGAGCGACGTCGGGTTCGCGGCGGCGAGGAGCCCGCTCGTGCCGTGGCGCACGGAGTCGCGCAGCCCGGGGACGTCGGTCGCGACCACCGGCGTGCCGCACGCGTTCGCTTCCAGCACGGTGAGCCCCCAGCCCTCCTTGCGCGACGGCTGCACGACCAGCGTCGCACGCTGCATCCACGCGACCTTCTCCTCCTCGGAGACGAAGCCCGCGAACGTGACGGTGTCGCCGAAGCCGGCGTCGCGCGCGCGGGCGCGCATCTCGTCGCCCGCGGTGCCGCTGCCGACGATCACCAGCCGCGCGCCGGGACGGAGCGCACGCAGGTGCAGCCACGCGTCGAGCAGCAGGTCGACACCCTTGTAGTGCTCCAGCCGCCCGACGAAGACGACCAGGTCGCGCTCGGCGGAGGATGCTCCCGGCCGGTAGCGATCGTGGTCGAGGCCGTTGGGGATGACGCGGATGTCGCCGCGCGGCAGGCCTCGCCGCACGAGGTCGTCGCGCGTGCTCGGCGACACCACGACGAACGGCACGCCACGGTAGGCGAGCGGCAGCAGCGCCTCGGTCGCCACCACGTAGCTCGCGATCGGCACCGACACCTGCCGGAACGCGGACAGCCCGAACAGGTGGTGCACGAGCCCGAGGCGCGGCACGTCGGGCAGCCAGAGGCGCGAGAAGAACAGCAGCTTGCAGAGGTTCTCGACGACCAGGTCGTACCCGCCCGAGGCCAGCTCGGCGCGCGCGCGGCGCGGCAGCTGCGCGTAGTAGCCGAAGGCGCGGTCGCCGGAGCGCACGAAGCGGATGCCGCGCCTGGTCTCGTCGGGCACGGCACCGTCGAACGCCGCGCAGAGGACCGTCGTCGCGATGCCGTGCCGTGACGCGAGCCGGCTCGCGATCTCCTCGAGGTGGACCTCGACGCCACCGGCGAGCGGGTGGCTCAGGTCGCGCTCGTTGAGCATCAGGAGGCGCACGCGCTTCGCCCGCTCGTCATTCCTCAGAGCCGGCCGAGCGCGCGGCGGACCTTCAGCTCCCAGACGATCCACAGCGCCTCGAGACCGATCTTCTTCGACATCTTCGAGGTCCCGACCTCGCGGTCCATGAAGATGATCGGCACCTCGAGGATGCGCATGTTCTTGCACCACGCGCGGTAGGTCATCTCGATCTGGAACGAGTACCCGTTCGAGCGCACCTGATCGAGGTCGATCGCGAGCAGGGCCTTGCGACGCCAGCACTTGAAGCCACCGGTGGTATCGCGGACCGGGAGGCCGGTGAGCTTCCGCACGTAGTAGTTGCCGAAGTAGCTGATCAGGAGCCGCTCGATCGGCCAGCGCACAACGGTGATGCCGTCCATGTAGCGCGACCCGAGCACGACGTCGTACTCGCGCTGTGCGCTGGCGAACAGGTCGGGCAGGGACGCGATCGGGTGCGAGAAGTCGGCGTCCATCTGGACGATGAACTCGGCACCGAGCTCGAGCGCACGCCGGAAGCCGGCGCGGTACGCGGGCCCGATGCCCTGCTTCGGACCTCGGCGCACGACGTGGATCCGGCCCAGCCGGCGGCCCATCTCCTCGACCGCGTCGGCCGTGCCGTCGGGCGACTGGTCGTCGACCACCAGCACCTCGAGCTCGGGGTCGACCTGCAGCAGCTCGGGCAGCAGCCGCTCGATGTTGCCGCGCTCGTTGTAGGTTGGGATGACGACGACTTTCTCGGGCACGGGAACTCGCTGACCTCGGAGTTTGGATGGGAACCGCTGGCGACCGGCACGGGCGCGTCGCGCACCCGGATCACCTGCTTCGGCCCCCCCTCACTAGCAGACGGATCCGCCGCAACCCAAGCCGAAAACCCCGCACGCCATCACGACTCCACCGGCCGTGCGCTCGCCGCCGAGTCGCCGTCGCCGTCCACCGGAGGCCCGCTCGCACGCAGCAGCGCGTGCAGGCGACGCAGGTCGGCCGGACCGGCGAGTCCGGTGAGCGCGAGGATCGTCAGGAAGGCGACGACGGACACCGCGGCCCGCCCGGTCGCCGCCAGGGGAAGCGCGCGGCAAAGGGTCAGCAGGAGCATCGCGAGCAGCGCCGGCCCTGCCAGCGCGCGCACGCAGGGGCGCACCCACGTGCGCGTCTCGCCGAGCGCGTAGAGCGTCGCGTGACTCGCGACCGAGGTCGCGACGACGCCCACCGCAGCACCGGTCAGGCCGAGCCACGGGATCAGCACCAGCTGCAGCGTCACCTGCAGGAGCGCGCCCAGCGCGTTGACCCGGAGCAGGATCGCCTGCCGCCCGACGGCGACCAGCAGGTTTCCGTAGACGGCTCCCAGCGCCGCGAGCACGGCCGACCACGCGAGCACGGCGAGCGCCGTTCCCGCGACCGCGAACTCGGGCCGGAACAGCGTCGCCATGACGAGGTCGCCGGTCGGTCCGAGAATCAGCACGATGCACAGGAGTGCCGTCCCCACACCCTTCGCCGCGAGCTCGGCAAGCGCGCGCAGCGCGTCGGGACGCGCCGCGGCGAAGCGCACGAACAGCGGGTAGACCGTCACCATCGCCCCGTCGACGACCAGGTTGAGCGCATCGACGAGACGCCCCGCCGAGGAGAAGAAGCCGACCTCGACCGGCCCCGACAGCCGCATCAGCAGCAGCGGCGCGATGCGCACCCCGAGCGCGAACACCAGCGTGTTGGCGCCGATCGGCCAGGCCTCGCGCAGCAGCTCGCGCCACAGCGCGGGGTCGAAGCGCAGCGCTGGGCGAAACAGGTCGCGCGCGAGCCACGCCGCGAACGCGCAGCCGCTCGCGTTCGCGGCGAGGAGTGCCGCGAAGACGCCTTCGATGCCCGTCCCGGCGGCGAGTGCCGCGGCGGTCAGGGTCAGCGTGAGCGCGGTCGTCACCGTTGCGACGCCGAGCACGGCGCCGATGCGCAGCTCGGCGCGGAGCAGGGCGCGATACCCCGGCTGCCCGACGAGCAGCAAGGCCGCCGCCGCGAGCGCGGTGCGGCCGTGCAGCCCGACCTCGGCGGTGTCCGCGGCCCACGGCGCGAGCAGCACCGCGCCTGCGCCGGCCGCCAGCGCGAGGGCCGACCGAAGGCCGAGGGCACCGGCGACGAGACTGCGCCGCTGCGCGGGGTGGGCGGCGATGCGGCGCACCAGGATCGCGTCCGTGCCGAGGTCACCGAGCACCTGGAAGAGGCTCAGGTACGCCACGAGGAAGCTGTAGCGGCCGTAGTCGAGCGGGCTCAGCGTGCGGGCGAGCGCCACCACCAGCAGCAGCGCGGTACCCTTCTCGACGACCGGGATCGCGAGCCCGAGGAGCCCGTTGCGGGCGAACGAACGAAGGTCCATGCCTCGCGCCGTGCCTCGCGCCGTCAGGGGTCGAGGCCGAGCCGCGCGCGCGGGATCGGGCGTCCGCGCAGCGCGTCCAGCGCACCCTGGAGCTTGAGGCGAACACCTTCGTGCTCGCCGCGCAGGCGCCGCCTGAGCCACGACAGCGGCAGCATCGCGCCGAACCAGAGGGCGAAGCGCAGCCGCTCGCGGGTGCTGCCGTGCCTCGCCACGAAGCGCACCATGTTGCGCGCGGTGAGGTACTGCCGGCGGCTCACGAACGCGTCACCGCCGGAGCTCGCCTGCCCGCGGTGCAGCACCGCGGCGCGCGGCGCCCACACGACACGGAAGCCGCGCTCCCGCGCCGTCGCGCACCAGTCGACCTCCTCGTGGTAGGCGAAGTACTCCTCGTCGAACGGGCCGATCTCCTCGAGCGCGCGACGCGACAGCAGGATGGCGCAGCCCGAGACCCACGCGACGTCGCGCTCGGTCGTGTAGCGGCCGTCGTCGGGCTCGTCCTGGCCGACCAGCCGCACCAGGCTCTGCCGGTAGTCGACCTCGCCCCACGCCATCCACAGCCGGTCGGGCTGCTCGAGCCGGAGGATGCGGGCCCCGACCGCCGCGATGCGCGGATCGCGCCCCGCGACCGCCATCAGCTCGTCGATGGTGGCGGGCTCGATCCGGGCGTCGTTGTTGAGCACCAGCACCCAGTCCGCACCCGCCCCGAGAGCGGCGCGCAATCCGACGTTGTTGCCGCCCGCGTAGCCCAGGTTGGTGCGGTTCGCGATCGTCCGGACGCCGGGGTGGCGCCGCGCGATCTCGTCGAGGACCGGCTGCCGGGACCCGTTGTCGACCACCCAGAGGTCGAGCGGCCGCCACCGGCTCGCGAGGACGCTTGCGACGCATTTCAGCGTGTCGTCCGCGCCGTTCCAGTCCAGCACGACGACGGCCACGCGCGGGGCCGGGGGGCCGAGGGCGTCGTCCACCCCCCGGCGATACGGTTCGATGCGGAGGACGGTCAAGAGCGCCGCAGGTCGTGGCCGCGCGGATCCTCGAGGCCCAGCCGGCCGTGCCAGTCCGCCGGCCGGCGGGCCGCAGGGCCTCCGGTCGCGAGTGCGCGGCAACTTCTCGCCCCACCAGCTCTCGCACAGCGGGCACATTTTCGGGTGGGAACGACGCGGGCACGTTTTCGCGTGATGTTGGCAAGTGAATTGACCGCTGGATTTTGACAAATGATCTGTCCGCTTTGATTCAGGCCGCTTGTCCGGAGGCTGAGGCCGCCGTGGATGAGGCGGAGCCCGTGTGCGGGCGGCCCTTGGCGTCGTAAAGGCCGATCCGACGCGGCCCGAGCCAGACCGTGTGTCTGCCATCGAGGTGCTGGCGGACGAGGACGTGTGCCCCAGCGCAGCTGCGCCGGCCGGGCTGCTTGTCGATCTGGAGCCGCAGTTGGTGGAAGACCACGGCGTTGTCCTTGCCGACCACGCGCGGCTCCTCGATGCAGAGGATCTGCTCGAGGTCGACGTCCCCGCACGGGACGAAGGCCGACTCGGGACAGGACGGGACTCGTCGAAACCGCTCGTTGTGCTGCGGGACGTGCTTGTCGCGCAGATATCGGTTCGCCGCGTCCACCGCGCGGATGCGATGCAGTCGGAGCTCGTTGACCAGTCGGTCCTGGAGCGTCCGGTTCAGGCGCTCGCTGCGCCCACGCGCCTGCGGCGAATAGGCGAGGATTTGCTCGATGCCGAGCTTCGCGAGCGCTCGCGCGACATGGGTCGGCTTCGAGCGATCCGATGCTTCGCCGGCCTTCGGAGTGAAGACCGCCCAGCTCGCACGGTCCGAATACAGCGACTGCGGAATCCCCTGTGCCACAGGGACTTTGCGCAGAGCCGACAGGACTCCGTTGCTCGTCTCCTCTTCCCAGAGCTGCGCGTAGAGCACCGCTCCAGTCGCATCGTCGGCGATCGCGATGAGTGTTTGCCGCTCCTCCGGCACGAGCGCGAGCCAGGCATGCTTCGAGCCGTCGATGTGCAGCATCTCGCCGAAGCTCGGTCGCGGCTCCCGACGGCGCCTGTGCTTGCCGCGAGCTCGCTTCTTTCGCACCAGTCCCGCCTGCTGCAGCGCCGACTTCACAATGCTGTACGACAGCGCCACGCCATGGTCGCGCGCCGCCAGTTCGTGGAAGTGCCGCATGTTGAAGCCGCGGTAGCGCTCTCGATACAGCCGCAGCACTCGCTCGACCCCGGGAAGCGGCGCGCGCCGCGGCGACGGCGTGCGATGCCGCCGATCCCACAGCCCGTCGTAGCCCATCTCCTCGTACCGCTGCTTCCAGCGCCGCATGCTGCGCGCGCTCATCCGGCAGATCTCTGCCGCCTGAATCCACGAGATCTCCCCGCTGATCGCCCGCGCGATCACCTCCCTGACCTTCATTGCGCGCTCCAGGGCGCGCACCGGGAACCGTGCCTCCACGTCTTCCATGGAGGTCTTCGGGTACCGGGCGCCCAGCCAGAGCGGTCAATTCACTTGCTCCCAAGAGCGGACAGATCACGTGCTCCCTACAGCGGGTACGTTTTCGGGTTGACCGGAGCGCGACCACACACATGGTGGTGTTCCCCACATCGAATGCAGACGCACGTCTGCGGGCACCTCAGGGTGTCTCTGCAAACCCGAACCGGAGGGACTATGCGCAAGGGGATTGGGATCGCGGCCGCCGTGGCCGCCGGAGTGTTGGTGTCGAGCCTGAACGCCTCGGCTCTGATCCTGACGGAGAAGACCGAGGAGCAGAAGCTCCGCGCCGACATCCAGAAGCAGTCGCACGGCTACATCGCCTGCCTGGTGAAGGCCGCGACGAACTGTGAGAAGTCCGGCAACACGATCAACCGCGAGTGCGTGCTCGCGACGAGCACGGCCACCTCGCCGGCCGACGCGAAGGGCAAGTTCGCAGGGGATGTCGCCAAGTGCGATGCCAAGGTGGACTACCTGAAGAAGGCGAAGACCCTGACCGCGACGACGGGCTACACCGCGATCGGCTGTCTGGGAGACACGGACAGCGTCACCGCAGGCGACCAGCCGCACCCGGACATGAACGCGTACGAGGCGGGCGCGATACCGGCGACCAAGACGCAAATCGACACCCTCGCGCTTGCGCTCGACGGGCTGACCGGCTGCGCCATGAACGCCGACCCGCTGAAGTGCCAGGCCGCCGAGATCAAGCGCGTCGCGGGGTACGCGTTCGCGGTCCAGAAGTGCCAGCTCGCCTGTGAGAACGACTACAAGAACAAGAAGGGCAACGGCGGCCCGAACGACACCACCACGGCGTGCTCGCTCAACGCCGCGGGCAACGGTTCGACCGGCGACGTGAACTTCACCGCCTGCGTCGACAAGGCGTACGGGAAGCTCACGAAGACTCCGCTCCCCGCGGGCATCAACGTACTTCTGCAGCTGCTCGCGCCCCCGCTGAACGACGCGAGCAACGACATCAACAACGAGGACGACTGCCCGTGATCGGCTGATCGTCTCCGGACGAGGGGGCGGTGGCCGCGAGGCCACCGCCCCTTTCTCGTTGCGGCACAGCGTCACGGCCGCGCGGGTTGCGGCCACCGACGAACCTTGCCAGAGGTGCCGCGGATGCTCGCCCGCGAGGAAGGCGCTGCCGGACTGCGGCATGCGCCGCAAGGTCGTCGCCCGCGCGACCTGCGGCCGATCGCCGCCGCGGTCGTGGCCCTCGCCCTGTGCCTCGTTCCGGCCACGCGCCTGCCGGCGGACGCGCACGCCCGCCTGGTACGCGCGCAGCCTGCGAAGGGCAGCACGACCCCGGCCCCGTCCGTAATCGCGCTCTGGTTCGACGAGCTGCTCGACGACGAGTTCAACGACGTCGCCGTGTATCGTGCCCGGCCCGACGGTTCGCCGGCTGACGACGCGAACCTCGCGACCGGCAAGCCGCGCGTCGACCCGGCCGACCGTACGCACCTCACCACACCGCTCGGCGCGCTCGTACCGGGGGCGTACGTCGCGCAGTACAAGGTCCTGTCGCGCGACGGGCACAGCGCGCGCGGCCGCGTCCTGTTTCACGTCGGCGCACGCGATTGACGCATGCATCGGCTCCGCCGACCACGACGGGATGAAGACGCGCCGGGCGTCTCGATCTGACCGATGGAGCACTCCGCCCTTCACGCGGCGCAGCTGATCGCCGTCCTGCTGGTGGTCGCCACCCCGCTGCTCACGCTGCTCGTCCTGCTGCCGGCGCGGCGCGTGGCGGCACTCACCTCCGCCACGGGTCGCATGAGCGACACGATGCTGCGACAGGTCGCGCGCACGGCCGCCTGGGCAGCGCTCGTCGGCGCGGCCGCGTGCTTCCTCAACCTGACCGTGCAGGTCGCGGAGTTCGAGGGAGTGACGGTGCTCGCCGGCACCGACCTCGACCTGCTGTGGCGCTTCGCGAGCGCCACCACGGTGGGACGCCTCGCGTCGCTGCGCGGCGTCCTGCTGCTCATCGCGGCCGCGGCCGCGTGGCGCCTCGCGGGCACCCCCGAACGCTGGCGCACGCGCCGCGCCTGGCTGCCGTTGCTGCTGCTGGGACTCGTCGCCGCGGTGGCCTGGGCGATGGTGAGCCACGCCGCCGCCCAGCCGCGCGGGCGCGGGCTCGCGGTCGCCCTGCACCTCCTCCACCTGCTCGGCGCCGCGGCGTGGATCGGCATGCTCGGACAGCTGTTCCTCGTGCGTCGACTCCTCGCCGGCGCCGACGACCCGCAGCAGGTGCGGCTCGTCGCGGCGATCGTCGGCCGCTTCTCGCCGCTCGCGCTGCTCGCCGCGACGACGCTCCTCGCGACCGGCGTCACTGGGTCGCGGTTCTTCCTCGGCACGCCGGGCGCGCTGCTCACCTCGTCGTACGGGCTCACGCTCGCCACCAAGCTCACCCTGCTCGCCGTTCTCGTCGGCGGCGGCTTCGTCAACTACAGGCGCGTGCGCCCCGCCCTGCTCCATCTGGCGGCCGACCCTGCGCTGGCCGTGCCGCGCGCCGGCGACGGCCCGGTGCGCCCGCTGCTGGCGCGTCTCGCCCGCACGATCGAGCTCGAGGTGTTCGTCGGCGCGCTCGTGGTCACGACCGCCGGGATCCTCGCCGGCATCTCGCCACCGACAGCGCAGGGCGAAGGACGCCTCGACGCGGCACAGATCGAGTCCCTCCTGACGCCGCGCGCACCGCGCACGCAGATCGCCGACCCCGCCACCTGGGTCGGCAGCGCGACGCGCACCGACGACGACCTGCGCTACTCGGAGTTCATGCACGCCTGGTCGGGCGTGCTCGTCGTCCTGCTCGGGGTCGCGTGGCTCGTGCAGTCGGTCGGCGGCGACGGGCGCGCGGCGCGCATCGCGGGCTGGGTGTGGCCGGCCGCGTTCGTGCCGTTCGCGTTCTTCGTCGCCATCGCGAGCGACCCCGAGGTGTGGCCCATGGGCACCGTGAGCCCGTGGCTCGCGCTGACCGACCCGATCGTGCTCGAGCACCGCATCGGCGCCGCGATGATCGTCCTGCTCGCCGTGCTCGGCTGGCGCGAGGCGCGCCGCGGCGGGAACGACCGGCCGCTCGGCCGCGCGCTGCCGGTGGTGATGATCCTCGGCAGCCTGCTGCTGCTCGGCCACGCGCACTCGAGCTTCTCCGCGAGCGACCGCCTGACGACGATCATCAACGTGCAGCACGCGGTGCTCGGCGGGCTCGGGGTTCTCGCCGGTGCGGTGCGCTGGCTCGAGATCCGTGAGCTGGTGCCGCGCCGCGCCGCACGGATCGTCTGGCCCGTGCTGGTGATCGCGATCGGCCTGTTCATGGCGCTCGGCTACCGCGAGCTGATCTGAGCCACTCGGCGTCCGCACGCCCGCGCGGGCGCGCTGGCCTCAGCGCTGCGCGGCGCGGCCGCGCAGCGTCACACCGGCGAGCTCCTCGGCCACCGGATAGCGCTCGTCGAGGTACGCGCCGAGCCGCGCGAAGTAGTCCGCAGCGCCGGCGAAGGCCGCGACGCGCGGACGTCCGGTCAGCGCGAGCCGCGGCCGACGCTGCTCGAGCTCGGCGATGGTTCGCTCCTCACCCGCGAGGTCGGGCCGCCCCGGCACGAAGTACAGGTGAAAGAACGGCACCGGCCGGTCGGCGAGGAACCCGAGACCGGCGAGGTCGGGGAAGGTGAAGATCCCCTCCCCGTCGGCCGTGCGCTCCCGGATCGCCGCGACCGCGGCACCGAGCCACGCGTGCTCGCCCGCCCAGGGCGCGGCGATGGTCAGCGGCGCCCGTGCCCCGGCGTCGAGCGGCACCTGCGTCTCGACGAGCCGCGCGCGCAGCCCCGGCAGCGTCCGTGCGGCGCAGGCGAGCAGCAGGAGCACGATCACGGCCCGCGTTGCCCGACGTCCCTGCAGCCGCCCCTGCACCGATCCCTCCGCGCCAGGCGGGCTCGCGAGCCATGACCACGCGGCCGCGGCCGCGACCAGCACCGGCGGGGCACCCATGGCGACGTGGATCAGGTCGGGACGGGGGAAGAGCTGCAGCGCGTACAGCGCCGCGAAGGCCAGCAGTGCACGGGCGCGAGTGGTGTCGTCGCGCCGCGGCACGAGCAGCAGCGCTGCCGCCAGCGCGCCCGGTCCGAGCCACAGGCACACCTCCTCGCCGACGATGCGCGCCGGCCGGCCATCCGCGGTCGCCGCCGCGAGCGCGATGCCGGCGAGCAGCACCAGCGATGCCGCCCCGGCGGGCGCGACACCCGCCACGGGGGCGCCGCGCCGGCGCCGCAGAAGGACCGCGGCGAGCGCGACTGCTGCGCACACGGCGCCCGCCGCCGGCGCCGGCGCCGGAAACGGCAGCAGGTATGCATCGACCACGCCACCGCCGTCGAGCAGCAGAACCTCGCGCGCGAAGCGAGTCGCGCCGAGCTCGAGCAGCAGCGGCAGCGCCCAGGCCGCGGTCGGCAAGAGAAAGCCCGCCGCGAGTACGATCAGATCGCGCAGCGGACGCGCGGCGCCGCCGTCCGCCGAAGGCCCGGTGCGCAGCGCTGCCAGTACCACCGGGAGCAGCAGCGCTACCGCATACGTCGGGTCCGACGCGACGCCGCCCAGCAGCAGCAGCGCGCCCGCCACCGCGCCCAGCCGGACCAGACCGCCGAGGAGTCCTGCGACCACGTCGCCGCGCCGCCAGCCCCCGACCGTCGCCAGCGCGGCGCCGCCGAGCGCCAGCAGCCCCGCGTTCGGCTTGACGGCGAACGCAGCGCCGGCGAGTGCGCCCGCCGCGGCGAGTGGCAGCAGGCCGACGGCACCGGCCCCGATGCTCGCCCCACCGACCCGCGCCGCCACGACGCCCGCGACCAGGAGCTGCGCGCCGAGCGCCAGCGGGGCTGCGACCCAGCCCGGATACGGAACGTTGAACGGCGCGCCGGTGCGCGGCGACACCGGCAGCAGGAAGGCGACGTCGAACGCGACGACGGTGCCGGCGAGCAGCGCGCTCGCGCGCCGCCGCAGGGCTGCGTACACCAGCGCGACCGTCGCCGCGTGCAGCAGCACGCCGAACGTACGCGTCGCCAGAAGCTCCGCGCCGCTCACGCGCCACAGCGCGACGTGCAGCGCGAAGAACCAGGGCGTGTAGCCGGTCTCGAAGTCCAGGTACGGCCGCGCACCCCGCGCGACACGGTCGATCTGGGCGAGCTGCGTACCCTCGTCGACGACGTCGAAGCCGTAGCCACGGAACAGCCACAGGTAGGCGAGCACGAGCGCGAGCACGCCGAGCGCCTCCGCAGCGACGCGCGCCGCCGGTGCCGCCGTGCGCTCGCGCGGGCTCACCCGCGCGTCTCACGCCGCACGGCCGCGGCCGCCAGATACGCGTCGCGGGTCTGC
>VGTK01000080.1 GCA_016874715.1 Deltaproteobacteria bacterium
GGGCTCTCGAGCGCGCGCTCGCGGACGCGCGCGCCGGGCGGGGCGCGATCGTCGGCGTGCGCGGCGAGGTCGGCGTCGGCAAGAGCCGGCTTTGCGAGGAGTTCCTGGCGCAGTGCCGCCAGCAGGACGTCGGCGTATTTCGCATCCACAACCTGTCGCACCTTCGCGGCACGCCGCACATGAGCCTCGTCTCCGAGCTTCGCCGCATGCTGGGCGTCTCCGTCGACGATCCGGGGCCCGCGGTGCGGCGGCGGGTCCACGATGCGCTGAGCGCGCTCGATCCGGGCGCCACCGCCACGGCGCCGTTCATCGAGCACTTCCTCGGCGTCACCCAGGAGGTGCCGCTGGCGATCGACTCGAGCGACCCCGGGCGCTTCCGGCTGATGCTGAAGTCGCTGTTCGCGGCGCTTGGCCGGCAGCGGCCGATGGTGGTGCTGGTCGAGGACGCGCACTGGATCGACGCGGAGACCCGGAATCTGCTCGCGATCGCGCTCGAGGTCGTCGCCGGGGCACGCGTGCTGCTGCTGCTGACGTTCCGCCCGGAGTTTCGCGTGCCCGCCGCTTCCGGGTACACCGAGATCGACCTGCCGGCGCTCGGCCCGCGCGCCGCCAACGAGCTGCTCGTGCGCCTGCTCGGCGACAGCGACGCGCTCGCGGACCTGGCGCGTGAGATCCGCGAGCGCAGCAACGGCAACCCGCTCTTCATCGAGGAGCTGGTGACCATGCTCGCCGAGAGCGGCGCGCTCGTCGGCGTGCGCGGCGCGTACCGGCCGGGCCCCGATCGCTCTCGGACGGCACTGCCGTCGTCGCTGCAGGCGCTGCTCGAGTCGCGCATCGATCTCCTGGCGCCGCGCGAGAAGCTGGTTCTACAGGCGGCGTCGGTGATCGGGCGGACGTTCCCGGTCCCTCTCCTGCGGCGGGTGCTCCGCCTGCCGCGGGAGGAGGTCGACGAGGCGGTCGTCGTTCTGGACGAGGGCGGGTTCCTCACGCCCGGCGAGCTCGCCGACGACCAGCAGTACGCCTTCCGCCACCCGATGGTTCACGAGCAGGTGTATGCGAGCCAGCTGAAGGACGACCTCGCCAAGACCCATGGGGAGATCGCCGCGGCCAGCGTCGAGATCGACGCGAACCGTCTCGACGAGCGCGCTGGATCGATCGCCCACCACTGGGAGCACGCCGGGCGCTTCCACGAGGCGGCACGGTGGGCGCAACGCGCCGCCGCGTGGATCGCACCGCGGAACCTGCGCGAGGGGATGCACGCCTGGCAGCGGGTGTTCGCGCTGCTCGAGCGCGCACCGAAGTCGCGCGAGAGCGACGAACTGGCGATCGTCGCGCGCTGCCGGATGCTCGAGCTCGGCGCGCGTCTCGGGATGTCGCCGCAGGACGTCGTGCGGGTGCTCGCGGAAGCGGGCGCGCTCGTCGAGCGCGTCGGCAACCCCGCACTGCGCGCGCTCCTGCACGGCACGGACTCGCAGATCCGCGCCTTCGCCGGAGACGTCCCGGCCGCGCTCGAGCGGGCGCGCGCCGCCGTGCGGGCGGCGGAGGAGGCGGCCGAGCCGAGCCAGCTGCTGGGTCACCGCGCCCTGCTGGTGCTCTTGCTGACGAACGCGGGCGAGTTCGCCGAAGCGCTGTCGCTCGCCGACGCCCTGGTCGCGCAGCTGGTCGAGCACCCGGCGCGGCACGCGAGCCGGATCGCGGCGCAGATCCGCCTCTACAGCGGCAAGATCCGCGTCCTCACCGGCGACCCCCGCGGCGCCCGACAGGACCTCGCGGTCGCGGCGAGTTCCGCGTGGGCCGCCGGCGACGTCGAGAGCCTCGCGCTGGTCTGCACCGTTGCTCCCACCGTGTCGCTGATCCTCGGCGAGGACGCCGCGGAGAGCGTCGTGCACGCGGAACGGGCGGTCGAGCTCTCGGAGTACCTCGGCAATCCTTATGGCCGCGTGAGCGCCTACGGTGCGCTCGGGCTCGCGCAGCTGCTCGACGGCAACGCACGCGCGGCGGCGCGCGTGCTGCACGGCGCGCTGCTGCTCGCGCGCGACCACCGCGTCGGGCTGCAGCGGGAGGCGACGCTGCTCGGCTATCTGGCCTGCGCGACGTTGCTGCGCGGCGAGACGGCGCACGCGCTGTCGCTCGCCGGGGAGGCGGTGCACGTCGCTCGGCGCTCGGCCAATCTGCTCGGCGAGTCGATGGCCGAGCTGGCGCGGGCGTGGGTCCTCCTGCGGGGAAGCGGGATCGCAGCCGCGACCGAGATCGAGGCGAGCCTCGGGCGGGTCATCGGGATCGCGGCCGCCAAGGGAAGCGTGAGCCTGGCCGCGATCGCACGCCATCACCTGGCGACGGTGGCCGGCCTCCTCGGCGACGCGCCGCGGCAGCGGCGGGAGCTGGAGCGGGCGCGTGCGGCGTTTGCCGCGATGGGTGCGCATGGCTGGGAGCGGCGCAGCGAGCGCCGCCTGCAGGGGGCGGGCGCGCGATGAAGGGTACGGAATCTCTGCGCGACGTGGGACGCCCGGTCTCGCCGATCGACGAGGGCAGGCTCCGGCTGCTGTACGAGCTCGGCTGCGCGTTCGCCGAGCGCACCGAGCTCGACGAGCTCGTCCCGCTGGTGGTCGCGAAGTGCCGCGCGGTGCTGCGCGCGCACGGCGCCGCGATCCTGCTGCTCGATCCGAAGACGGACGAGCTCTACTTCCCGTACGTTGCACAGGAGCGCCCGTCGGTCGCGGCCGAGCTGCTGCGCACGCGGTTCCCCGCTCACCTCGGCGTCGCGGGTTCGGTGCTCCAGTCCGGGCGCTCCTCGCGCGTCGACGACGCGTCGACGGCGCCGCAGTTCTACGGGCAGGTCGACCGGCGTACGAACTCGCACACCGGGCCGATGCTCACCGTGCCCCTCTCGACCCGCCAGGGCCGCATCGGCGTGATCCAGGTGGTGAACCAGCGCGGCGGCCGGCGCTTCACCGACGAGGACCTCGCGTTCCTCGAGACGCTCGCCGCGAGCGTGTCGGTCGCCATCGAGAACGCGCGCCTCTATGCGCACATGCAGGCTTCGCAAGCGCACCTGCGCGAGCAGGTCGCCTCGCTGCGTCACGACCTCGCCCGGCACGACCGCTTCGGCAACATCATCGGCTCGAGCAAGCCCATGCGCGAGCTCGTTCGCCTGATCGAGCGGGCCGCTGCGTCGCCGATCGCGGTGCTCCTCGAAGGCGAGACGGGAACCGGCAAGGAGCTGGTCGCGCGGGGCATCCACGAGGCAGGCCCGCGCGCCGCGGCGCCCTTCGTCGCGATCAACTGCGGTGCGCTCACGGCGACGCTCCTCGAGAGCGAGCTGTTCGGGCATCGGCGTGGCGCCTTCACCGGGGCGGTGCAGGACCGGCGCGGTCATTTCGAGGCCGCCGCCGGGGGGACGATCCTGCTCGACGAGGTGGGCGAGATGCCGCTCGCGATGCAGGTCAAGCTGCTGCGCGTGCTGCAGGAGCGGGAGATCGTGCCGGTGGGCGAGACGCGCCCGCGGAAGGTCGACGTCCGGGTCCTCTCGGCGACGAACCGTGACCTCGAGGCCGAGGTGAAGTGCGGCAACTTCCGCGCCGACCTCTTCTACCGCCTCGCCGGGTTTCCGATCCGCCTGCCGGCGCTGCGCGAGCATCGCGAGGACATCCCGGCGCTCGCGACGGCGATCCTCACCAGGGTGGGAGCGCGGCTCGGTCGGGGCCCGATCGGCATCGAGCCGACCGCCCTGGACCTCCTGGTGGGATTCGACTGGCCGGGCAACGTTCGGGAGCTCGAGAACGAGATCGAGCGCGCGGTGGCGCTGCTCGGCGACGGTGCGCGGGTCCGCCGCGAGCACCTTTCGGACAAGCTGCAGGCCGGCGCGGGGGCCACCCCCGGCACGCCCGCGGCACCCCCGCCGGTGTCGCGGCGCGCGCTGCGGGCGAGCCGTTCCGACACGCCGCCGACCGTTTCCGACGGTCGCCCGGTGCCGCTGCGCGAGGCGCGCGCCGCGTTCGAGGAACGCTACATCGAGGACGTCCTGCGCGCGCACGGCGGCAACGTCTCGCGCACGGCGGCGACGCTCGGTCTGTCGCGCGCGATGCTGCACAAGCGGCTGCGCGTCACGCGCGGCCGGGGCTGAGCGGAAGGTCCTTCAGCGCGTCAGTCGCAGGAAGGTCGTGAACAGGCGCTTGACGAGGGGCGTGAGGCGCGTGCGGTTGTACGCGTCGCCGGCCTTGCGAATGGCCTCGGCCTGCGTCGGGTAGGGATGGATCACGTTGGCGAGCGTGCCGAGGCCGATCTTGCCGACGATCGCGAGCGCGAGCTCGCCGATCATCTCACCGGCGTGACGCGCGACGATCGTGCCGCCGAGGATCTCGTCGCTCCCCTTGCGGACGTGGATCTTGACGAAGCCGTCCTCTTCGCCGTCGGCGAGCGCGCGGTCGACGTCGCGCATGTGCACGGTGAACGTCGTCACGCGGATGCCGCGGGCCTCCGCCTCGTGAGCGTACAGGCCGACGTGCGCGATCTCGGGATCGGTGTAGGTGCACCAGGGGATGGTCAGCGCCGACAGCTGCCGGCGGCCGAAGAAGAGCGCGTTCTGGATGACGATCCGTGCTGCGAAGTCGGCGGCGTGGGTGAACTTGTGCGTCATGCAGACGTCACCGGCGGCGAAGACGCGCGGGTTCGTGGTGCGCAGGTGGTCATCGACGTGGACGCCGCGCTGTCGGTCCCAGGCGACGCCGACGCGGTCGAGCGCGAGATCCTCGACGTTCGGGGCGCGACCGGCGCCGACCAGGATCTCGTCCACCGCGACCTCGCCCGCGCTGCCGTCGGCCGCTCGATAGGCGAGGAGCCGCTCGCCGGCGGCGCCGCGCGAGACCCGCGTGATGGTCGCGCCGAGGACGAGCCGGATGTCCTCGCGGACGAAGGCCTGCTGCACGATCTCGGCCGCGTCGGCGTCCTCACGGTTCAGGACGTGCGCCGAGTCGTGCAGCAGGACCACCTTGCTGCCGAGCCGCGCGAACGCCTGGGCGAGCTCGCAGCCGATCGGTCCGCCACCGATGACCGCGAGCCGGCGCGGCAGGGTCGTGAGGGCGAACACGCTCTCGTTGGTCAGATGGCCGCTCTCGGCGAGTCCCTCGATCGGTGGAGCGACGGCACGCGCCCCGGTCGCGATGACCGCACGCTTGAATCGCAGCGTGCGTCCCGCGACCTCCACGGTGTCGGGCGACGCGAAGCGGGCGCGACCGAGAAAGACGTCGACGCCGAGCTCGTCGCGGAAGCGCCGCGCGGAGTCGTGGTGCGAGATGCGGGCGCGGATCCTGCGCAGGCGCTCCATGACGGCCGGGAAGTCCGGGTGACCCGCGGTGGTCGCCGGAAAGCCGAGCTCGGCTGCGGCGCGCAGATCCCCCACGACGCGGGACGAGCGGATCAGGCACTTCGACGGCACGCATCCGACGTTGAGGCAGTCGCCGCCCATGAGGTGGCTCTCGACGAGCGCCACCCTGGCGCCGAGGCCGGCCGCACCGGCCGCCGTGACCAGGCCGGCGGTGCCCGCACCGAGGACGACGAGGTTGTAGCGTCCGGTCGGCTCCGGGTTGGGCCAGTCGGCCGGGTGCACCTGTGCCGCGAGCTCGCGGTCGTGCGGGTCGTCCGCGAGGAGGTGAGGTCCGGAGTGGGGACTGGTCGCTGTGGTCACTGGCTCGTCTCCGTCGCTCGGTGCGCGGTCGGGCGCCCGCCCGTTCGGCTGCATCCTTGAAACTGCCCGCCATCCCTGACAACACTCACCCGGGTTCGCCGGTTCCTCACAGCGAGCCGCCGGAGCGTATCACGGTGCCCGCGGCATCGCGCGCGCCCGGCCGGCATCGAAGGCGGCTTCATCCAGGAACGGCAGCCGGGGAGCAAATGGGGGGCATCGCTGGAGTCCGGACGGCCTCGTGCCGATGAACCCGCGTCGGTCGGGAATCCTGCTGGGAGAGTGCAATGGCGAATCCGCTGGTCGAGGTTCAGAAGTTTGGGCAGAGCATCTGGTACGACAACATCCGCCGCGGGATCATCACCTCCGGCCAGCTCCAGTCGATGGTCGACGACGACGGTCTGCTGGGGATCACGTCGAACCCCGCGATCTTCGATAAGGCGGTCGTCGGCAGCCACGATTACGACCAGGCGATCAAGGGCCTGGTCGGGCAGGGGGTGGCGTCGTCGGTGGACATCTACGAGCGGCTCGCGATGGAAGACATCCAGTGGGCCGCGGACGTCATGCACCCGGTATACGAGCGGACCCAGGCCCGCGACGGGTACGTCAGCTTCGAGGTCGCACCGTCGCTCGCCAACGACGCCAAGGGCACCGTCGAGTATGCGCGCCGCGCGTGGGCGACGATCGGCCGGGAGAACGTGTTGATCAAGGTCCCGGGCACGCCCGAGGGCATGCACGCGATCCAGACGCTGATCGGCGAAGGGATCAGCGTGAACGTCACGTTGCTGTTCTCGGTCGACGCCTACGAGGCGTGCGCGGAGGCGTACATCGCGGGCCTCGAGAAGTACGTGACCAGCGGCCGGAGCCCGGGTCGGGTCGCGAGCGTCGCGAGCTTCTTCATCAGCCGCATCGACTCGCTCGTCGACGACAAGCTGAAGGCACGTGCCGAGAGTGCGGGCGACGCGGCAAGGAAGAAGCAGATCGAGGGACTCTACGGGAAGATCGCGACGGCGAACGGCATCATCGCCTACGAGAGCTATCGGCGGATCGTCGCCGGCGACCGCTGGAAGGCGCTCGCCGCGAAGGGGGCGCAGACGCAGCGCGTGCTGTGGGCCAGCACCAGCACCAAGAACCCGGCCTATCCGAAGACCAAGTACGTCGACGATCTGATCGCGCCCGAGACCGTCAATACGATCCCCGAGGAGACGTTCGTCGAGTACCGCAAGAGCGGCAAGCCGCACGCGGCGCTGGTGGCCGACTGGCCAAAGACGCTCGCCGGCGCCCGGGAGACGATGCAGGCGCTCGACGCGGTCGGCATCTCCATGAAGGAGGCGACCGACGCGCTGCTCAAGGATGGCATCAAGAAGTTCATCGATCCGTTCAACGAGCTGATCGACTCCATCGAGAAGAAGCGCCGGACGCTGCAGGCAGCGTGAGGTCGTAAGCCTTTCGCGGCGGCACGGACAGCCGGCGATGTCGCCGGTGGCTGGGGAGAGGGGCAGACGATGGCGCAGCAGACGGACGCGCGGGCGAGGTCCGGGGGCGGCAAGCCGGGCGTGAGGCCGGCGCGCGCCCAGCGACCGAATCAGCGGCCGGCGCGCGACACGGGCGAGCCGGAGAGCGCAGGCCCGTCGACCGACCTGGACTGCATCAACACCATCCGGACACTGTCCATGGATGCCGTGCAGGCGGCGGACTCCGGGCACCCCGGGACGCCCATGGCCCTGGCGCCCGTTGCCTACGGCCTGTGGCAGCGCTACCTGCGGTTCGACCCGGAGGACCCGATCTGGCCGAACCGCGACCGCTTCGTGCTGTCGAACGGCCACGCCTCGATGCTGCTCTACTCGATGCTGCATCTGACCGGGGTGAAGGCCGTCAATGCGCAGTACGAGCGCGTCGGCAAGCCATCGGTGACGCTCGCCGATCTCAAGCGCTTCCGGCAGCTCGACTCGAAGTGCCCGGGCCATCCGGAGTACCGCTGGACGTCGGGCGTCGAGACCACGACGGGGCCCCTCGGCCAGGGCGTGGCGACCAGCGTCGGCATGGCGATGGCCGGCAAGTGGATGGCGGCGTACTTCAACCGCCCCGGCTACACGATGTTCGACTACGACGTGTACGCGGTGTGCGGCGACGGCTGCCTCATGGAAGGCATCTCGAACGAGGCCGCCTCGCTGGCCGGACACCTGCGCCTGTCGAACCTCTGCTGGATCTACGACAACAACCGCATCACGATCGAGGGCCACACGGCGCTCGCGTTCAGCGACGACGTCGCGACCCGGTTCGTCGGCCTCGGCTGGAACGTGACGCGCGTCGGCGACGCGAACGATCTCGAGATGCTGTCGCGCGCGTTCGACGTCTTCCGCGCGACGAACGACCGCCCGACGCTGATCATCGTCGACAGCCACATCGGTTGGGGGGCGCCGAACAAGCAGGATACGTCGGCCGCGCACGGCGAGCCGCTCGGCGAGGAAGAGATCCGTGCGGCGAAGCGCAACTACGGCTGGCCCGAGGACGCGCAGTTCCTCGTGCCGCCGGGCGTGCGCGAGACGTTCGCGCGCGGCGTCGGCAAGCGGGGCCGGGCGCTGCGTACCGAGTGGATGGCCAGCTTCCGACGGTACCGCAAGGAGCATCCGGAGCTGGCCGACCAGCTCGACCGCATGCAGCACCGGCGGCTGCCCGACGGCTGGGACGCGGACCTGCCGGTGTTCCCTGCCGATGCGAAGGGCCTGGCGAGCCGCGACTCCTCCGGGAAGGTCCTGAACGCGCTGGCCACCAGGCTGCCGTGGCTGGTCGGCGGTGCCGCCGACCTGGCCCCGTCCACCAAGACGCGGCTCACCTTCGACGGTGCCGGCGACTTCGCGGCGGGGGTGTACGGCGGGCGGAACCTGCACTTCGGCATCCGCGAGCACGCGATGGGCGCCGTGCTCAACGGCATGAGCCTGTCGAAGGTCCGTCCCTTCGGCTCCGGCTTCCTGATCTTCTCGGACTACGGACGGCCCGCGATCCGCCTCGCCGCGCTGATGGAGATCCCCGTCGTCTACGTCTTCACGCACGATTCGATCGGGCTCGGCGAGGACGGGCCGACGCACCAGCCGGTGGAGCAGCTGCCGTCGCTGCGTGCGATCCCGGGGCTGGTGACCATCCGTCCGGGGGACGCGAACGAGGTCACCGAGGCGTGGCGCGTGGTCGCGCAGCTGCGGCACGAACCTGCTCTGCTGGTCCTGAGCCGGCAGGCGCTGCCGACGCTCGACCGGACGAGGTTCGCCCCGGCCAAGGGACTCGCGAGGGGCGCCTACGTGCTGGCGGACGCGGGCGGCGGCAAGCGTGCGCCCGAGGTCGTCCTGATCGGCACGGGCAGCGAGGTCTCGCTGTGCATCGCGGCGTACGAGCGCCTGGTCGCGAAGGGCGTCGCCGCGCGCGTCGTGAGCATGCCGTCCTGGGAGCTCTTCGAGCGTCAGACGCAGCGCTATCGCGACAGCGTCCTGCCGCCGGAGGTGACTGCTCGTGTGTCGGTCGAGCAGGCCTCGACGTTCGGCTGGGAGCGCTGGGTCGGCGCGACCGGCGTGGCGATCGGCATGCGGACGTTCGGCGCCTCGGCGCCGATCAAGGAGCTGATGCGAAAATTCGGCTTCACCGTCGACGCCGTGGTGGCGGCGGCGTTGACGCAGGTCGGGCGCAGCGGACGGGCGGCCGCGCGCAACGCCGTGGCGAAGGCGACGCGCCGACCCGCGAGGAAGCCGCCGCGGAAGAAGAAGCGCGCGCCGGCCGCGAAGGTGTCGGGTCCGCGCGGGCGTGCAGGGGCCGGCCGCCGCGGGAGCTGAGAGCCGGGGCGGGCGGCCACAGGCAGCGAAGGAGGAGATCGTGCAGCTGGGGATGATCGGTCTGGGTCGGATGGGGTTCAACATCGTCAAGCGCCTGATGCGCGCCGGGCACACCTGCGTGGTGTACGACCCGAACCCGAAGGGCGTCGCCGACCTCGTCAAGGAAGGAGCGACGGGAGCCTCGTCGCTCGACGAGTTCGTGCAGAAGCTGCAGAAGCCGCGTGCGACGTGGATCATGGTGCCAGCCGCCGTGACGGACTCGGTCATCAACGACCTGGCAGCACGGCTCGAGCAGGGCGACATCGTCATCGACGGCGGCAACTCGTACTTCCGCGACGACCGGCGCCGCGCACGCGAGCTGAAGCCGAAGGGCGTGCACTACGTGGACTGCGGCACGAGCGGCGGCGTCTGGGGCCTCGACCGCGGCTACTGCCTGATGATCGGCGGCGAGAATCCGATCGTCGAGCACCTCGACCCGATCTTCCGGACGATCGCCCCGGGGCGCGGGACGATCGAGCGCACGCAGGGCCGGGAGAAGCTCGGCGGCACCGCGGAGGACGGCTACCTGCACTGCGGACCCGCCGGGGCCGGACACTTCGTGAAGATGGTCCACAACGGGATCGAGTACGGCATCATGGCCGCCTTCGCGGAGGGCTTCGACATCCTGAAGAATGCGGACATCGACACGCGTCCGACCGTGGTCGACGCCGAGACGACGCCGCGCATGAACCACGACCTCGACTACGCGATCAACGTCGCCGACGTCGCCGAGGTCTGGCGCCGCGGCAGCGTGGTCGGCTCCTGGCTGCTCGACCTGGCAGCGATCGCGCTCGCGAAGAGCCCGGACCTCGCCGAGTTCAGCGGCCGCGTGTCCGACTCCGGCGAGGGGCGCTGGACGATCATGGCGGCGATCGAAGAGGCGGTGCCGTGTGAAGTGCTGACCTCCGCGCTCTATTCGCGCTTCCGTTCGCGGCAGGAGCACACCTTCGCCGAGAAGGTGTGCTCGGCGATGCGCTACCAGTTCGGCGGGCACCTCGAACGCCCGGCCGGGGGATGAGGTCGGCGTCGGAGCAGCCGACCTCGATCGCCCGGCTGGAGGCGCGCTTCCGCCGTCCTGTCCGTGGGGGCACGCCCGCCGCGCGAGAGGAAGCCGCCAGGCACGTTTCATCGGACAGGAGACCAAGATGGCGGAAGCCGACGAACGGAACATTCGCACCCTGAGCCTCGGGCGCACCACTCCGCAGCCCAATACGCTGGTGATCTTCGGTGCCGCGGGCGACCTCACGCGCCGCAAGCTGCTGCCGGCGGTCTGGAACCTGAAGCTCGACGGGCTCTTGCCGGAGAACTTCGCCGTGGTGGGCTTCACCCGTCGAGACTGGGACGATCAGACCTTCCGCGAGGGGGCGCGCGAGGCGGTCGCGAAGTACTCGCGCCGCAAGGTCGACGCGGGCAAGTGGCCGGAGTTCGAGAAGGGTCTCTTCCACTCGAAGGGCGCGTTCGACGACCCCGCGGCGTATGCGGAGCTCAAGCGCAAGCTCGACGAGATCGACCGCGAGCGCGGCATCCCCGGCAACCGGGTCTACTATCTGTCGATTCCGCCCAGCACGATCGCGACCTGCGTCGAGGAGCTGCAGCGCGCGGGGCTCGTGGAGTCGCTCGAACCGGACCGTCCCTTCACGCGCATCATCGTCGAGAAGCCGATCGGGCACGATCTCGAGAGTGCGCGGCGGATCAACGACGACGTCGCTCGCGTGTTCGACGAGAGGCAGGTGTTCCGGATCGACCACTACCTGGGCAAGGAGACCGTGCAGAGCATCCTGGTGCTCCGCTTCGCGAACTCGATCTTCGAGCCCCTGTGGAACCAGAAGTACATCGACCACGTGCAGATCACCGTCTCGGAGGAGGAGGGCGTCGGAACCCGCGCGGGCTACTACGAGGAGGCTGGCGCGCTGCGCGACATGGTGCAGAACCACATCCTGCAGCTGCTCTGCCTGACTGCCATGGAGCCGCCCTGGTCGATGTCGGCGGACGTCGTGCGCGACCAGAAGATGGGCGTGCTGAACTGCCTGCGCACGATTCCCGCCGACGAGGTCGACAAGCACGTCGTGCGGGCACAGTACGGACCGGGCAAGCACGGCGGCAACGAAGTCCCGGGGTATCGCCGCGAGGACCGCGTCAAGTCGGACTCGACGACCGAGACCTACGTCGCGATCAAGGCATGGATCGACAACTGGCGCTGGGCGGGCGTGCCGTTCTACCTGCGCACCGGCAAGGCCCTGCCGCAGCGCGCCAGCGAGATCGCGATCCAGTTCAAGCCGGTGCCGTCGATCCTGTTCAACGCCGAGCCGAACGGCGCGCTCGAGCCCAACGTGCTCGTCCTGCGCATCCAGCCCGACGAGGGTCTCTCGCTGCAGATCGCGACCAAGGCGCCGGGTCCGCGGGTGCGGATCTCGCCCGTTCAGATGGACTTCCAGTACGGTGAGGCGTTCCGCGACGAGTCTCCAGAGGCCTACGAGCGGCTGTTGCTCGACGTCATGGCCGGCGACGCGACGCTCTTCATGCGGCGCGACGCGGTCGAGGCTTCGTGGGCCTGGGTCACCGGCATCCTCGACGCGTGGAAGCAGGGCGGGGCGCGCTGGCTGCCCGAGTACGCGGCCGGGTCGTGGGGGCCGGTCGAGGCCGACCGCATGATCCAGAACGACGGGCGGAGGTGGCGCGAGCTCTGAAGCGGTGAGCCGCGCCCGGGAGTCATGTGAAGTCGGACGGAACCGAGACGATTCTCGCGGGCGACCTCGGCGGTACCAAGACGCTGCTCGCTCTCTTCCAGGAGAAGGACGGCCGCTTCGCCGCTGCTGCGTGACGCGACCGATCCCAGCCGCGGACACCAGTCCTTCGAGGAGATCCTCGATGCGTTCCTCGCCGCGGGGCCCGCGGGAAGCGTCGACGCTGCGTGTTTCGACGTTGCCGGGCCGGTCGCCGACGGCCGGGTGCAGACGACGAACCTGCCATGGCT
This sequence comes from Deltaproteobacteria bacterium, assembly GCA_016874715.1. Taxonomy (GTDB): domain Bacteria; phylum Desulfobacterota; class Binatia; order UBA12015; family UBA12015; genus VGTK01. Next base: position 12,515 of record VGTK01000080.1, read on the forward strand.
GCTCGACGAGCGGGAACTGGCGAGCAAGCTCGGCACTCCCCGCGTCAAGCTGCTGAACGATCTCGAGGCGACGGCGTACGGCATGCTGCAGCTGCCGGCGGCCGACGTCGCGTGCCTGCGCCCCGGTGCGAGCCCCGCGCGTTCCGGGCACATCGCGGTGATCGCGGCGGGAACGGGGCTTGGCGAGGCCTATCTCTTCTGGGACGGCCACGACCACCATCCGGTCGCGTCGGAGGGCGGACACGCCGACTTCGCACCGCGCACCGACGTGGAGATCGGGCCGCTGCGCTGGTTGCGTGAGAAGCTCGGGGGCCACGTGAGCTACGAGCGCGTGCTCTCCGGGCCTGGTCTCTTCCGCGTCTACGAGTACCTGCGCGACAGCGGCGCGGCGCCCGAGTCTGCCGCGCTGAAGAGCGAGCTGCAGTCGGGTGGCGACCCGAGCGCGGCGGTGTCGCGCGCCGCACTCGAGCGTGGCGATGCGCTCGCGACGCAGGCGCTCGACCTCTTGTGCGAGCTCTACCGCGCGGAGGCCGGCAACATGGCGCTGCGCTGCCTCACTTCCGGCGGCATCTACCTCGGCGGCGGGATCGCACCGAAGATCCTGCCGGCGCTGCGGCGGCGCTTCGTCCGCGGCTACCTCGACAAGGGCCGCTTCGCTGCGCTCCTGCGCGACATCCCGGTACACGTGTCGCTCGAGCCGCGCACCGCGCTGCTCGGCGCGGCTCACTTTGCGGTCAGGCTCTGACGGGTCGCCGCCGGGCGGCGGACCTCGAGATGCGTGCGGCTCGTACCGGTCGTACCGGACGCGCGGCACGGTACCGGGCGCGACGAGAGCGTCGCGCTGCGGCGGCTACTCACCGCTCTGCAGGATCAGCTTCGCGATCAGCGCGGTCCAGCCGGTCTGGTGGTTCGCGCCCACGCCCGCCCCGGTCTCGCCGTGGAAGTACTCGTGGAAGAGCAGCAGATCGCGGAAGTGCGGGTCGTCGCGGAACGCCTTCATCTCGCGCAGGCAGGGCCGCACGCCGTCCTCGTCCGGCAGAAAGATGCGCACCAGCCGCCGCGACAGCTCCGCCGCGACCTGCCAGAGGTTCATGCGTACGCCGGAGCCGGTCGGGAACTCGACCTTGAAGTCGTCCCCGTAGAAGAAGTGGTAGCGCTGCAGCGATTCGATGAGCAGGAAGTTCACCGGGAACCACACCGGACCACGCCAGTTCGAGTTGCCGCCGAACAGGTGGCTGCGGGACTCACCGGGCTCGTAGTCGACGCGGTGGATCGTGCCGTCGACCTCGAGCAGATACGGGTGCTCGAGGTGATGGCGTGACAGCGCGCGCACCCCGTAGGGCGAGAGGAACTCGTTCTCGTCGAGCATGTAGCGCAGGACCTGCCTCAGCCGGTCGCGCCCGACGAGCGCGAGCAGTCGCAGCATGCGCAGATCGGGTGTCGTGACCGCCTCCACGTGGTCGCTCAGCTCCGGACGGTTCTCGATGAACCACTGCATGCGACGCTTGAAACCGGGCAGCCGATCGATGGTCTCGGAGTCGAGCGTCTCGACGGCGTAGAGCGGGATGAGTCCCACCAGCGAGCGGACCTTGAGGGGCTGCTTGCGGCCGTCGGGCAGCGACAGGACGTCGTAGAAGAAGCCGTCGTTCCTGTCCCACAGCTCGACGCCGCCGCCGAGGTCGTTCATCGCGTGGCAGATGTAGACGAAGTGCTCGAAGAACTTGCTCGCGACGTCCTCATAGGCGCGGTCCTCGCGCGCGAGCTCGAGCGCGATCGCGAGCATGTTCAGGCAGTACATGCCCATCCAGCTCGTCGCGTCGCTCTGCTCGATGTGCCCCCCGGTCGGGAGCGGCGCCGAGCGGTCGAACACGCCGATGTTGTCGAGCCCCAGGAACCCGCCCTGGAAGACGTTGCGACCCGCGGCGTCCTTGCGGTTGACCCACCAGGTGAAGTTGAGCAGCAGCTTGTGGAAGACGCGCTGCAGGAAGCCCCGGTCGCCGACGCCGCCGCGCCGCCTCGCGTCGATCTTGTAGACGCGCCACGCGGCCCACGCGTGCACAGGCGGGTTCACGTCGCCGAAGTTCCACTCGTACGCGGGCAGCTGGCCGTTCGGGTGCATGTACCACTCGCGCAGCAGCAGGACGAGCTGCTGCTTGGCGAAGTCCGGATCGACGAGCGCGAGCGGGATGCAGTGGAAGGCGAGATCCCAGGCGGCGTACCAGGGATACTCCCACTTGTCGGGCATCGAGATGACGTCCGCGTTGAAGAGGTGCGTCCAGTCGGAGTTGCGTCCGTGCAGCCGCGACTTCGGCGGTGCGCCGCCGTCGGGATCGCCCGAGAGCCAGCGGCTCACGTCGTAGCCGTAGAACTGCTTGCTCCACAGGAGGCCCGCGAACGACTGGCGCAGCACGGCCGTTCCGTCCCCGGAGAGCCCGGGCGGCGTCAGCTCCGCGTAGAACTCGTCGGCCTCGCTGCGGCGCAGCGCCAGCGAATCGTCGAAGGCGCCGGCGAGAGCTGCCTCCGGTGCCGACACGACGTTCGGGTCGTCGGTCAGGCGGAGCCGGATCTCGTGCGATGCGCCGGCGGGAATCTCGAGCACGTGGTGGAAGGCCGCCTTGGTTCCCCGTCCGAGCGGGCTCACGGCGTCGCGATCGCCGCGGACGACGTACTCGTGGAAAGCGTCCTTGACGTGCGCGGACGTGTTCTCGCCGTCGAAGAGCCGCTTCCAGTTGCTCTCGTTGTTCGTGAACAGGGTCTCGCCGATCGTGTCGACGACCAGCCACCGCGGGCCGTAGTACGAGTGATCGATCTCGAGCGCGCCCGAGGGCAGGGCGCGGACGCACGGCTTGCGCGCGTCGAGGCCCCACGACCAGGTGTTGCGGAACCAGACGGTCGGCAGCACGTGCAGCGGGGCCGCCTCGGGTCCGCGGTTGGTCGCGACGATGCGGATCAGGATGTCCTCGGGGCCCGCCTTGGCGTACTCGATCTCGACGTCGAAGTAGCGCCGGTCGTCGAACACGCCAGTGTCGAGGATCTCGTACTCGGGTAGGTCGCGGCTGCGGCGACGGCTCTCCTCGACCAGCTGCGCGTAGGGAAAGGTGCGCTGCGGGTACTTGTAGAGAAAGCGCATGTGCGAGTGCGTCGGTGTGGAGTCGACGTAGAAGTACAGCTCCTTCACGTCCTCGCCGTGGTTGCCCTCCTCCGAGGTCAGGCCGAACAGGCGCTCCTTGAGGATCGGGTCGCGCTCGTTCCAGAGCGCGAACGCGAAGCAGACGTACTGGTGGCGATCGCAGATGCCGCCGAGTCCGTCCTCGCCCCAGCGGTAGGTGCGCGAGCGCGCGTGGTCGTGCGGGAAGAAGCTCCAGGCCGAGCCGTGCGGGCTGTAGTCCTCGCGGACCGTGCCCCACTGTCGCTCGCTAAGGTAGGGGCCCCAGCGCTTCCAGTTGCGCACGCGGCGCGCGTCCTCGTCGAGCCGGGCGAGCTCGGCGGCGCCGGCGGCCGGCCGCTCCTCGATCCTGTTTCGCTGGCTCACGTCTTCCCGGGTCTCCGCCACCGTATGACACGGTCCGGGGGACGGGGTCGAGGATCGACGGCGCTCAGGCCCAGGCGAGTGCCGCGCGCGTCTGCCAGTAGGTCGCCGGGGCTTCGGCCAGATCGCCGAGCGCCGCGCGCGTGCCGGCGTCGAGCTCGCACGCCATTGCCGCGGCGTGCGAGCGCACCTGCGCGACGGTCGCGGCCCCCGACAGCACGACGTCCACCCACGGCTCGGCTGCGACGAACGCGAGCGCGAGGCGGTCGATCGGCGCGGCGATGTCGCGCGCGAGCCCGTCGAGGCGGGCGCGCAGGGCGGCGTCTTCCGGGCGTGCGTTCGCCGGGGTCAGGCGTCCGTTGGCGTGCGCTTCCTTGACGATCACGCCGATCCCCTCGGCGTGCGCGGCCGCGAGCCCGTCGCGGAGCGACGGCTCGAGGACGTTGTACGTCGCCTGCACGACGTCGAAGACGCGCACGTCGTCGACCCGCGCCTCGAGCGCGAGGTCGAGCGTGCGGCGCGCCGTCGCTCCCGTCAAGGTCAGGCCGAGCGCGCGGAACGCTCCGCGGTGCCGCGCGTCGACCAGGTCGCGCAGGAGCGACTCGTCACCGAGCACGCCGGACTCCGCGGTTGCGCTGTGGATCTGGTAGAGCGCGAGTCGCTCGCCGAGCAGCGCGCGGCTCTCGTCGAGCTGCGCTGCGAAGCGCGCGCGCGACAGCTCCTTCTGCTCGTGCACGTCCGCGTCGACGAGCCAGCCTGCCGTGTAGCGGTAGCCCCACTTGCTACCGACCGTGACGGCATCGGGGTCCGGCGCGCGCTCTGCCAGCCACCGCGCGAGGAACTCCTCGGCCCGACCGTAGCTGCGCGCGACGTCGACGTAGCGGACGCCGTCGGCCCACGCCGCGTCGAGCACGGCCGCGCTCCGCCGGTACATCGCTGCCGGCGTGCGCTCGGCCGGCAGGTCGTGTGCGCGACCCAGCGTGATGTAGCCGGGGCGTCCGACCGCGGCGAGGCCCAGGCCGAGGCGGGAGACCACGAGCCCGGTGCGGCCGAGCAGACGTGTCGCGGGGGGCGTCATCCCGGCCGACGCTAGCGCAGCGCCGTTGGGGGATCATCTGGACTTCCCTGCCCGGTAACGCCAAAGGCTTCGTCGTGTCCCGAGGCCGCGAGCACGAGCACGATGCACCGACCGATGCCGACGCCGGGATCTGGCGCGGTCGCTCCATCGCACGGCGCTTCGTGTCGCCCGACGGGATGATCGTGCTGGTCGGCCGGACCGCGGAGGACAATGACGTCCTGAGCCTCAAGCTCGGGGCGCCGCGCGACTTCTGGCTTCACGTCTCGGGCGAGTCGGGATCACACGTCGTGATCCGCAACCCCGACGGGCTCGACCGTCCACCGCGGGAGACGGTCCGCTTCGCGGCCGGTCTCGCGGCGGGTTACTCGAAGGCGCGCCACGGCGGCCAGGTCGCCGTGCACCTCGCGACCTGCGCCGACGTTTCGAAGCCGCGCGGCCTGCCAGCGGGCAAGGTCCAGCTGCGGCGCTTCACCACCGTCACCGCGGCGCCGCAGCGTCCCGACGGTTCGTGAGGGCGGCCGGTGGCTGCGCGCCGCTCCGGGCAGGGGAAATGTGCCCGCGAGCTCGCATTCTCGAGAATTTCTATTCTCATGCGCTGCGCGCGCTGCTATAGGTGTGCGCCTCGAAGCCGCCCGTACTGCGGCGGTGCAACCACGAACCTACGACGGAAACGCGAGCCATGACCTCTGCGAAGCGCAACAACCAGCTCCAGCTCGGCGATCTCCTCATGCTGTTCGCCGTGGGCATCACGATCCTCGGTGGGCTCTACACCTTGATCGCCTGAGCCCTACGAGGGGCCGGTGCCCCCACCGTCCCGACGCGGTCACCGGGCCCCTTTCGCGGGCGGCCCCGCGTTCGGCTTGGAGATGAGGGTGGGCGGGCGCCGTGGGTCGCGGTCCCGGCCGCGAGATGTGAGTTGCCCCTTTCCCGCGGAACGGAGTAATGGGATAGCGGCTCCGGGCGTTCCGGGGCGCGTTGCCGCGGGTGGCGCAGGGGGTACGGGATGATCAACCAGAAACGGATTCGCGGGGTAGTGCGCCTGCTGGGTGCACTCGCGCTGGCTCTGGCGGTGGCGCCACCGGCCGGGGCGACGATCGTGGCGGGTGGCGGCCCGCGCTCACAGGACTGCCTGGCGGTCTTCGACGTGCCGGTCGCGTTGGCCCCGGGCGTTCGGTCGATCCGCTGCGTCGACGGCGACCCCGCCTGCGACGCCGACGGTCTCGTCAACGGGGAGTGCCGCTTCCCGGTCGCCGTGTGCGCCAACTCGACATCGGAGCCGCTGTGCTCGCTCAGCGGGGTCCAGTCGATGTTCCTCGCTCACGCCGAGGACAACGGCGACCCGAAGTTCGACCCGGACTTCCAGGCCCTGCAGTCGCGCATCGACAACGCGATCGACCCGCCGAGCAACGACCTGGACTCGTGCACCTCGCCGAGCAACATCACGGTCCTGCTGAAGGGCCCGTTCCCCGGGAACCGCTGCCGCTCGGCGACCAAGGTGCTGAAGCTCACCACGACGTCGACGTTCCAGGTGAACCGCTTCTACACCGACACCGACACGCTGCGGCTCACGTGCCGTCCCGCCGTGGACAGCTGTGATCCGCTGAGCCTGTTCGACGGGACGTTCGACCGCATCCAGAAGCAGGTGTTCAACGCCAGCTGCGCGACGAGCGGCTGCCACGACTCGCAGAGCCAGGCGAGCGGGCTCTTGCTCGAGATCGGCGCGGCCTACGCGCAGACGGTCGGTGTCACGACGAACAACGGCGTCGCACAGGGTCTCGGGTGGCAGCGCATCACGCCGGGCGACCCCGCGCTGAGCTACCTGTTCCGCAAGGTCACCGGTGATCTGGGCGTGGGGTTGGGCTCACGCATGCCGCTCGGACGTCCACCGCTGGCGGCGAACCTGATCGAGATCCTCCGGCTGTGGATCGAGGCGGGTGCGCCCGAGACCGGCTGGGTCGCGGGTACGGATGCCTGATCATCACCGAGCTTTGAATCAAGACGCGCAGCGACGCGCCGACACCGCGGCAACGAGTGGGGGAGTGTGATGGGGGACGAGAATGCCATCTTGTCCGAGGCGGACGCGCGGCACCTGCTGCGCCGCGCCGCGTTCTCGGCGACGCGCAAGGAGCTGCTGGCAGCCGGCATCGTCGGCCTGACGCGCGGCGCCGCCGCCGACAAGCTGCTCAACTACAAGGTCAAGACCTTCAAGCCGGGCGGCAACGACCAGCGGAAGCAGCACAACAGCCTGCTGCGCTACCTGCTGGTGACGAAGAACCCGGTGCAGGAGAAGCTCGCGCTGTTCTGGCACGACCACTTCGGGGTCGGCATCGCCAAGCTCTACGCGGGCAGCTTCGACCTGGCGGAGAAGCTCATGGCGGCGCACAACAAGCTGCTGCGCGTCCTGGCCAAGGGCAACATGAAGGACTTCGTGAAGGCGGTCGGCAAGGACCCCGGCATGATCGAGTTCCTCGACTCGGTGCGCAACGAGAAGTTCATCCCGAACGAGAACTATGCGCGCGAGCTGCTCGAGCTGTTCACGGTTGGCGTCTTCGACAGCGCGGGCAACGAGAACTACGACCAGGCCGACATCGTGCAGATCGCGCGCGCCTTCACCGGCTGGGGATACGTCGGAGCCGGCAAGTCGTTTCTCGACGCGGGGAACCACGACTTCAACAGCGAGTTCTTCGCGACGCGCGGTCCCAAGCGCATCTTCGAGAACAAGGGCCAGATTCTCGGTGGCGCCGACTTCGACGTCAACGGTGAGGGTGAGGCGGAGATCGACACCGTCGTCGACATCATCTTCACCCACCGCGACACCGACGGGGAGAACACCGTGGCGCGGCGTACGGCGCGGCGCCTGCTCGAGTTCTACGTCGGACCCGATCCCGACCTGGCGGTGATCGACGCCGTCATTGCCGCGTCGAGCTTCGACGTCAACTTCGGCATCCAGGCGCTGGTACGGGCGATCTTCTGCCATGACGCGTTCTACGCGACGGCGCGGCCGTTCGGACCCGGCGTGACCAAGTCCGTGAAGTGGCCGGTGGACTATGCGATCGGCTCGATGCGGCTCCTCGGCATGAATTTCGCCGGCGCCCCCAAGTACATCCCGGGCGGCAGCTTCACGGGGATCTTCACCCAGATGGGCAACATGGGGCAGACCCTGCTCGACCCGCCGAGCGTCTTCGGCTGGGACTGGGAGACCAGCTGGCTGTCGAGCTCGACCCTGCTCGCGCGCTACAACTTCGCGCGCGACATCGTCGCGTCGCGCGGCGGCGGGCGCTTCCGGCCGGACAAGGTCCTCGACTTCGCGACCCTGACGACGACGCGGCAGATCACCGACGCGGTGCTCGACGCCCTCGACTGCGGGCACAACTTCACCGAAGCCGACAAGCTGGTCTGCGACGCCTACTTGACGGATAACTCGACGATCACGCCCGACCTCGCGAACTTCGACTACGTCAACGAGAAACTGCACGGCCTGTTCGAGCTGGTGATGAAGTCACCCGGCTTTCAGGTCTTCTGAGCGGGGAGGGGGACGACGATGGCCATCAGCAGAAGACAGTTCATCCGCCGGACCGGCCTCGCCACCGCTGGCACGCTGCTCGGTCCGAGCCTCTTTGCAAGCCCGTTCGTGCGTCGCGCGTTCGCCAACCTCGGCGACCGCTACCTCGTCGTGATCTTCCTCGACGGCGGCAACGACGGCCTGAACACCGTGATTCCCGTCACCAACGGCGGCGGAAGCCTGCGTACGGACTACGAGGCGCACCGCTTCACCGGCGGCGGCGGCATCCGGATCACGCCGGCGCAGCTCGCCGGGACGGCGATCGCCAACGATCCGAACACGGGTGCTTCGCTGGCGTTGCACCCGGGTCTGTCCGGGTTCAAGGATCTCTACGACGCGGGCCGGCTCGCAGTGATCCAGGGCTGCGGCTATCCCGAGTACAGCCTGTCGCACGAGGAGTCGCGCATCATCTGGCAGAGCGCGAACCCGCTGCGCAGCGGACTGCTCACGGGCACGGGCTGGGTGGGCCGCCACCTTGCGGCGACCTACCCGGGCACCCAGATCCCGGGTGTCTGCATCTCGAACTCGATCGCGCCCGACTTCCGCCAGAGCACGACGAGCGTGCTGGCGATCAACGAGGTCGAGAACTTTCAGTTCCCCTGGGACAGCTACGGCGGCGACCAGCTCGCCAAGGCGGGCGCGTTCGAGGACCTGCACGCGAACGCATCGGCGGGGGCGCAGGCCACGCAGGTGTTCATCGGCAACGTGGGCAGCGCGACGATCGCCAGCACGCAGAACTACCCGGCGCTGCAGACCACCTACGAGTCCACCCGCAGCGCCTTCAGCCAGCTCTACGCCGACATCGACCGCAGCACGGCGTACGACCTGCGCGAGGTCGCGAAGATCATCAACGGCGTCAGGACGGGTGTCATGGGCGTGTCGGCGCGCTTCTTCAGCATCGACAACGGCGGCTACGACACGCACTCCGACCAGGGTGGCGCGACCGGCCAGCACTACGACCTGCACCGCGAGGTCGGCGACTCGCTCAAGGTGTTCTACGACGACCTCGCGGACATGGGCGTGGCGGACAAGGTCCTCACGGTCGTGTGGAGCGAGTTCGCCCGGCGCATCGAGCAGAATGGCAGCGGCACCGACCACGGCTCGCAGGGCCCGATGTTCGTGATCGGCGGGGTCGGGGCGATCAACGGCGGCGTCTACGGCAACCACCCCAACATCAACAACCTCGACCTCGAGGACGACGGCAACACGGTCTACCGCCAGACCGCGCACCCGTTCCGCTCGACCGACTTCCGCGACGTGTTCGGCACGATCCTGAAGCACTGGCTGAACATGACGCAGCCGCAGATCCTGTCGAACATCCTGCATCCCGACGCCGCGGTGGGCGAGTACTGGAGCCTGACCAACGGCATCAACCTCGACATGGGCTTCCTGTCGTAGCCGGCAGCCCGCACGAACGACGAACGGCCGCGCCGGGGGAGCCCCGGCGCGGCCGTTCGCGTCTGGAGTGTGCCGAGCGAACTCTGGCGCCGCTGCGTCGCGGGTACGCGAGCCGGGAGCGCCAGCGACCGCGGGAGTCGGGGCCCGCGCGGCTGCGCCGTGAGGGGCGACGGGCGAGTCCTCCCCTCGTGGGGACGAACCGCGCGCCCCCTCGTGGCAAAGCTCCCCGGGCCGGCTTCGAACCAGCGACCACTCGATTAACAGTCGAGCGCTCTACCAACTGAGCTACCGGGGATCGGCAGCGTCGCTACCATCCCGTTTCGGCCCGCGCAATTGAGCAGCGCTTTTGATGGGATTCGGTCGCGAATTGGTGTAACCAGCCGCGATGAGGAGGGCTGGTCCATGCGAGGAACCCCGACGACGAAGATGAACCTGAGGAAGACGGCCGTACTGGGTGCGGTGGGTGTGCTGTGTCTGGGCCCGATGTCGTGTGCGGGCACCAAGAAGGCTTCGTCGGCGGCCACGAGCGCCCCGACGCTGATGGCGACGATCTACGCCGTGGACGCGGGGCTCGAGCGCGTCAGCACGACGACCTTCGGATCGGCGAAGTTCACGCAGGGCGCGGGCAAGGTGGACGTGCTGGTGCAGGTGAACGGCATTCCGCTCGGCGGTCGCGAGGCGGGCCCGGCGTCGGACGGCGCCGCCGCGACGGTGCCGTTCGACGCGCGCGTCGTGAAGGGCTCGGACTGCGCGACGGTTGCGAAGGACACCACGGTGATCGCGCAGCTGCCGCAGCTTCGTGTCCAGGACGACGGTGCGGGTGTGCTGATGACGTCACTCGACAAGGTCACGCTCGACCAGCTCGCGGGACAGCTGGTGGTGTTCTCGTCGCCGTCGAACGCGCACGCGAGGGTCGGCTGCGGGGTGATCGGCGCGAAGTGAGCGGACGCACGCGGCGCGCCGGTCGGATCACCCACGATCCCCCGGTGCGCCGCGCCCGCCCACGGGCTCTTGCCTGAGGGCGAACGAAAGACGAAGATGCCGCGGTGCCCATTGCACCCCGGCTGGTCGCGGAACTCAACGCGAATCTCCCTGGCGCCGTCCGGCGCGCCGACGCACCGCTCGCGCACGGCAGCAGGGAAGCACGTATCGCCACCGGCTTCGCCGCGCTCGACGCGGTGCTCGACGGCGGGTTGCCGCGCGGGCGACTCAGCGAGCTCGTCGGGCCCACGTCGACCGGGCTGACGAGCCTGCTGCACCGCCTGCTCGGTCACGTCACCGGCCAGGGCGAGGTCGCAGCATGGGTCGACGCACCCGACGCGTTCGACCCGGTGAGCGCGGTCGCGGCGGGCATCGACCTCGAGCGCCTGCTCTGGGTGCGTCCACCGGATCTCGTCACCGCGTTCTCCGCGGCCGAAGCGCTGCTCGGCATGGGCGGCTTTCCGCTCGTGCTGCTCGATGCGAGCGCGCCGCTCTACCGGCCGCGCGGCGCCGCGGACGTTTCGCGACGGGTGTTGCCGCCCGCTGCGTGGAGCGAGCGACGGGTGTCGCCGCCTGATGCGCGGAGCGAGCGACGGGTGTCGCCGCCCGGTGCGTGGAGCGATGCGCGCGCCGGCCGTCGCACGCGCGGCACGGGCGACGCGGAACACGTCTGGATGCGGCTCGCGCGTGCGGCTGCACGCTCGCGCAGCGCGCTCGTCGTCCTGCAGCGCATCCGGCGGGATCGGTCGGCTCGTGCGAGCGGCGCGCACGCGGTGCCGCGGGCGGCGTCGGGCTCCGCCGGCTTCTCCGCGGCGGTTCGCCTCGAGGTCGAGCCGGTGCGTGTCGTGTGGGACCGCACCGGCGGCGCGCCGTCGCTGCTCGACGGCATCGTCGCGCGCATCGTCGTGACGCGCAATCGCGGCGGGCGCGACAACCCCGGTCCGGTCGTCCTCGAGATCGCCTGAGGGGGCGATGTCGGTTCGCGTCGCCTGTCTACTCGTGCCGCGCTTCGCCGTTGCGTCGCTGCTGCGTGCGGAGCCCGAGCTGCGCGGTACGCCACTCGTCGTCAGCGCCGGAGGAAACGTCGTGGCGGTGTCCGCCGAGGCGGCACGTCTGGGTGCCCAGCCCGGCCTCACGATCGCGCAGGCACTGATCCGTCACGCCGATCTCGTCGTCCGGCCGCTCGACGTCGAGGCACGCGCCGCCGCACAGGCCGCACTGGTCGAGGTCGCGCGCTCGGTGTCGCCGCGCGTCGAGATCGTCTGCGACGACGGCGGCGAGGTGCTGCTCGACGTGTCCGGACTCGAGCGCCTGTTCGGCTCGCCCGCGGGGATCGCAGCCGCGCTGCTGCGACGTGCCGAGCGCGTCGGCTTTCCGGCTGCCGCCAGCATCGCGGATGGGCGTGCGACCGCGCGCGTCGCGGCCGGCGTCGCGGCCCGGCGCGGCGAGACGATCCTCGTCGAGCCGGGCCGCGACG
>VGTK01000081.1 GCA_016874715.1 Deltaproteobacteria bacterium
GCGCGCTGCGCGCGCGGCGGTGCGGAAGGCGCCCGGCGCTCCCGGTGGCCGGTCGGGGGTTGCGCGCGGGGGGCGGGCGGCGCCGCGGTCTCGGTTTCTAGGCCGCATCTTCCTGGGTCACGCGGAGCACTTCTTCGACGGTGGTCTCGCCGGCCGCGACCTTGGCCGCACCGTCGTCACGCAGCGTCGGCATGCCGTGGCCGGCCGCGTAGCGCCGCACGGCGGAGGCGTCGCTGCGCTGCATGACCAGCGCGCGCACGGGGTCGTCGAGGACGAGGAGCTCGTGAATGCCGGTGCGGCCGCGATAGCCGGTGCCCTTGCAGGCGTCGCAGCCGGGACCGGCGAGGAAGATCGGCGTGCCGGCGACGAGTCCGATCTCGTCCTGCTCGGCCTGCGTGGCGACGCTCGGCTGCCGGCAGGACGGGCACACGCGGCGCACCAGGCGCTGCGCCATGACGCCGACCAGCGACGAGGACACGAGGAACGGCTCGATTCCCATGTCGATCAGGCGCGACAGCGCACCGAACGAGTCGTTGGTGTGCAGCGTCGAGAACACCAGGTGGCCCGTGAGCGCCGCCTGGATCGCGATCTCCGCGGTCTCGCCGTCGCGGATCTCGCCGACCATGATGATGTCGGGGTCCTGGCGCAGGATCGAGCGCAGGCCGCTGGCGAAGGTGAGGTCGATCTTGGGGTTGACCTGGATCTGGCCGACGCCGTGCAGCTGGTACTCGATGGGATCCTCGATGGTGATGATGTTGCGCAGGCTCGAGTTGAGGCGCGACAGCGCCGCGTACAGCGTCGTCGTCTTGCCGCTGCCGGTCGGCCCCGTGACGAGGATGATGCCGTGGCTCTTCTGGATCAGCTTCTCGATGTGCGCGAGGTTGGCGCCGCCGAGCCCGAGCTGCTCGAGCGTGAGGAGCGCGCCGGTCCGGTCGAGGAGTCGCAGCACCGCACGCTCGCCGAACTGCGTCGGCACGATCGACACGCGCACGTCGATGTCGCGCCCCGCGGCGCGGAAGCGGAGCCGGCCGTCCTGCGGGAGGCGCTTCTCGGCGATGTCGAGCCCGGCCATGATCTTGATGCGGGCGACGATCGTCGGGTGGTACCGGCGCGGCGGTTTGAGCACGTCGTAGAGCAGGCCGTCGATGCGGAAGCGGACCGACACCTCGCGCTCGTACGGCTCGATGTGGATGTCGGACGCTCGATCCTTGATGGCCTGGAACAGCAGCGAGTTGACGAGACGGATGATCGGGGCCTCGTCGTCGGCGTCGAGCAGGTCGTGCGGCTCCTCGAGCTCGTGGGCGACGGCGTCGAGCTCGCCGGCCTCGATGTCGCCCATGACCGCCTCTGCCGTGCCGCGCGCGCTGTCGTAGGCGAGGTTGATCGCCTCGAGGATCGCGGACGCAGGCACCACGACCGGTGTCACACGTCGTCCGTAGAGCGCACGCAGGTCGTCCACGACCTGTGTCGCGCGCGGGTCGGCGAGCGCGACCTCGAGAACGCCGCCTGCCTCTCCGAGGGGCAGGCAGGCGAAGCGCTTCGCGTACTGGATCGGGAGCTGCTGCACGAGCGCGGGATCGACCTGCCGCACGTCGATGCCGTCGCGGTACGCGATCCCGAAGCGCTCCGCGAGTGCCGCCGCCGTCGCGGAGTCGGGCAGGCGCGCCGCCGGCAACCCGTCGAGGAGATCGCTCGACCTCGGTGTCGCCACGGCGGCCTCTACTGCGCGCCGCCCGGCGCGGGGCCGGCCTCGGATTCGAGCAACACGCCGCCGTCGTCCACCGGCTCGGTTGCGGGCGCTGCGTCCCCGTTCTCGGCGGGGAGCAGCACGCCTGCGCGTATGGCGCGCGCCGTCGCGGGAACGGGTGGCGGGGGAGGGGGCGGGGCAGCGGCCATGCTCGACGGCGGCGCGCCGTAGTGGACGTCGGGCGGCGGCACGTCGAGCTTGCCCATGGTCCCCGAGAAGACGCGCCGGCCGCTCACCGCGCGGTGGAAGCGCTCGCGCTCCTCGTCGGTGAGCGCGGCGAGCGCGGAGGGGTTCTTCAGGATCTTCGGCGTGAGCAGGATGATCAGGTTCACCTTCTCCTTCGACTTGTCGTCGAACTTGAAGAGATTGCCGAGCACCGGAATGTCGGAGAGGAACGGTACGCCCTGCTCGCTGGCGCGCATCGAGTCGGAAATGAGGCCGCCGATCGCAACCGTCTGACTGTCCTTGACCACGACGCTGGTGGTGGCCGAGCGCACCGTCGTCGTCGGCCCGAGCTGCAGCACCTGAACCTGGGACGTCGGGACCAGGGCCGAGACCTCCTGGAAGATCAGGAGCCGGACGGTGTCGCCCTCGGAGATCTGCGGCGTGAGGCGCAGCGTGATGCCGACGTCGCGGCGATCGACCTGGCTGAAGGTGTTCGCGAGGTTGGTCTCGTTGGTCGAGCGGCTGGTGACGAAGGGTACGTTCTGGCCGACCACGATCTCGGCCTCCTCGTTGTCGGTCGTCATGATCGTCGGCGCGGAGAGGACGTTGATGTCGGTGTCGGCCTGCAGGGCGGTGAGCAGCACCGCGCCGGCGGGGATCTTCGTGCCGTCGGAGAGCACGATCGACTGGTCGCTGATGAGCGCCCCGAGCAGACCCGAGAGGTTGCCGATGCCGCTCAGGTCGCCGCCCTGAATCGTCTGCGTCACGGAGTTGAGGTTGCGGAAGTTCACGCGTCCGAACGCGGTCCCCTTGCCGTCGACCGACGCGCCGCCCTGCATCTCGATGCCCAGCTGCTTCGCCCTGGTCATCGAGATCTCGAAGATGATCGCCTCGACGAGGACCTGCCGGCGCGGGATGTCGAGCTGCTGGATGACGTCACGCAACGTGGCGTAGTCCTGCGGGGCGGCGCTGATGACGAGGGAGTTGGTCGCGGGATCCGCCGTGACGCGGACGCCCGACTCGAACTCGACCGCGGGCCCGCCGCCGCCGGCGGACTGCACGCCGCCCGCGGCACCCGGCTGCGACGCGCCGCGTCCGGTGCCGGGCAGCGCACCCGAGCCCGGACGGCTGGTCACGCTGCGCCCGAAGTCGCCGAGCGATTGCGAGCCGGTTGCGGTCCGGGCGGCCTGGCTGCCGAAGCGCCCGCCGCCTTCGGTCACGGCGCGTCCGGGCAGGATCTGTCGTGGCACCGTGGAGGTGGTCGTGCCGACGAGCTCGGCCAGCACCTGCACCATCTCGGTCGCGTCGGCGTGGCGCAGAGCGTAGACGTTGATGCGGCCCGTGCCCTTGGGCAGCGGGCGGTCGAGCTTGCCGACCAGCGCGTACGCCTGCCGGATCTCGATCTGGTTGCCGATCACGACCACCGCGTTGGAGCGCTCGTCGGGCACGACGCGGATGCCGCTCGGACCGCGGGTGGAGCCCTGCCGGCCGGTCCCCGACGATGCGACGCCGGGGACGCTCGCACCACCGGCGGGGGCTGCCGGCGCCGCACCGCGCGCGCTGTCGTCCTCGATCGCCTCGCGCAGAATGGTGGCCACGTCGCCGGCGAACGCGTGCTTGAGCGGGATCACCTCGACGCTGCGCTCCTGTCCCGGCACGTCGAGGCTCATGATCAGCTCGACGAGCCGCGCGATGTTGCTCTCGCTGTCGACGACGATCAGCGAGTTGGTCGGCGCGTAGGCGGAGATCAGGCCGTCGCGCGAAACCAGCGGCTGCAGCAGGGAGACCGCCGCCTGCGCCTCGATGTGCTCGAGCGGCACGAGCTGCGTCACGTAGACTTCGGATGGAGTCTGCGTCGCGCCTCCGACCGGCAGGCCCGAGCCCTTCACGTCCTTGATGGCGATGATCTTCACCACCGGTCCGGTGTCGACCAGGGTGAAGCCCTTCACCTGCAGCACCGACTGGAAGACGCGGTACGCCTCGTCGACCGTGATCTTGCTCGGCGAGATCACCGAGACCTTGCCCTTCACCTTGTCATCGAGAAGAAAGTTCCGTCCGGTGATCTCGCTGATGAACTTGACGAGCGTCGCGATCTCGACGTCCTGGAAGTCCATCACGACGAGATCGCCGGGGGCGAGAGGGCTCGGCGCGGAGGCCGGTTGTGCAACGCGTGGCTCCCCGACCTGCGCACGCGCCGCGGAGTGGGCGGCGACGAGTCCGACGAGTGAGGCGAATGCGAGCGTGGCCGCGGCGCGCCGCCGCGTGACCGTCGCGCGTCCTGGATGTTCGTCGTGGCGCCGCACGGTCAGCGGATCTCGTAGGACAGGGTACGTGTCTCGCCGCCGCGGACGACGTCGACCGACAGCTTGGTCTCACCCTGCAGCTCCTGGAACAGCGACATCGCCTTGCCGGGATCGTTCAGCTCGATGCCGTTGATCCGCTGGACCACGTCGTTGTTCAGCAGGCCGATCTTCTGGAACAGGCTGCCCGAGCGGATCGCGAACAGGCGGAAGCCGCTGGTCTTGCCGTCCTGCATGTTCGGCACGGCACGCATCTGCGTGAACAGCTCCGACAGATTCGACATCGAGTGCTCCACCTCCGCCTGCGCCACCAGGTAGCGATCCTCGCCGATCTTCTTGATCTGCTGGTCGCCGTCGCCGGCCGCTGCCGCCGTGTTGCTCACCGCCGCGGTCGCCGGCGCCGCACCGTCGATGCCGAGGTTCGGCGGCACGACGAGCAGCTCCTCCTGACCGGCGCGGCGCAGCACGACGTGGCGCCAGCCGATGTCGACGATCTCCCCGTCGTCCACCTTGGCGCCCACGGTCACGATCTTCTGCACCTTGGCCTTGGTGTCCTCGACCACGGCGAACGCCTTGTCGCCGTGGCTGCCGGTACCCAGCAGCTGCAGCGTGGCGGGGGCGGAGCGCAGCGCTCCGCCCGCGACCGCGACCGGCTCCGACGTCGGCACGGCAGCGAAGAGGTCGCGCTTCGCGATCGCGAGATACTCGCCGAGCGGACGGTTCTTCGAGTGCTTGGCTCCGTCCTCGGTCGTCTTGCCGACGGCCACCCCGCCGCGCGCGAGCCTGCCACGAACGACGCTCGACACGGCGCTCGCCGCGAACGTGGCGGCGAGCGCGAGCAGGACCAGGTGTGCCGCAATCCAGTACGGTCGGCGGATCCTCGTGATCACGACGTCGTGACACGTATGCCAACCCGCCCGGGGCTGCAAGCCGCGACCAGCACGACGCTTTCCGATCCGCGCCCGGGGGCGGCCCGCACCGCGACGAAAGCCCCACGATCGGGCGGCGCTGCGCAGCGATGCCTGCGTCGCACGCGACGTGGCCTCGGCGGAGCGCGTGTCACGCGCGCGCGGCGGACTGCAATTGACGCCCTATCCGGGCTCCAGTACAAAGCCGTGTTTTAGCGGCCCCAATGAGCTCAGAGCAGCGCAGCACCCCGCCAGAAGACGACTTGACCGCCACGCGTCGGGCCAAGCTCGCGGAGCTGCGCGCGCAGGGCTGGGCGTACCCGAACCGGTTCACGCCGACCAGGCACGCGGCCGACCTGCACGCGACGCACGGCCGGACCGACGCGGCCACGCTCGAGGCGGCGAAGCACCCGGTGACCGTCGCGGGTCGCGTGGTTGCCAAGCGCGTGTTCGGCCAGGCGTCGTTCGTCGTCGTGCAGGACGTGAGCGGACGCATCCAGACGTATCTGCGTTCTGACCAGCTGACTGCCGACGCATACACGCTCGCGAAGAGCCTCGACCTCGGCGACCTGATCGGCGTCGAGGGGCACGTGTTCCGCACGCGCACCGGCGAGCTCTCGGTGCACGGCAGCCAGCTCGTCCTGCTCGCGAAGTGCCTGCATCCTCTGCCGGAGAAGTGGCATGGCCTCACCGACGTCGAGATCCGCTACCGGAAGCGCTACCTCGACCTGATCGCGAACGGGGACGAGACGCGTCCGGTCTTCCTCGCGCGCTCCAGGGTCCTCGCCGGGGTCCGGAGCTTCCTGGTCGCGCGCGACTACGTCGAGGTCGAGACGCCGATCCTGCAGAGCATCGCCGGCGGTGCCGCCGCGCGGCCCTTCCTCACGCACCACAACACGCTCGACATGGAGCTCCAGCTGCGCATCGCGCCCGAGCTGTTCCTGAAGCGCCTCCTGGTCGGCGGCTTCGAGCGCGTCTTTGAGATCGGCCGCAATTTTCGCAACGAGGGCATCTCGACGCAGCACAACCCCGAGTTCACGATGCTCGAGTTCTACCAGGCGTACGCGACCTGGCAGGACCTGCTGCCGCTGGTCGAGGAGATGATCGGCGGCCTCGCGCTGGCGCTGCACGGTACGACGAAGGTGCGCTGCGGCGAGCACGAGATCGACCTGGCGCCAGGGTGGGCCCGGGTGTCGCTCGTCGAGGCGGCCGCCAGGGCTGCGGGCTGTGCTCCGGCGGATCTGCGCAACGAGCCGAAGGCGCGCGCGGTCGCGCAGAAGCACGGTGTGCCCGTTCCGCCGGGCGCCCGCGCGGGCGGCATCGCGACGGCGCTCTTCGAGCACTTCGTCGAGCCGACCCTGATCCAGCCGACGTTCGTCACCGGATTCCCGGCCGAGGTGTCGCCGCTCGCCCGGGCGAACGACGACGACCCGTTCGTCGTCGATCGCTTCGAGCTCTACGTCGTCGGCCGTGAGCTGGCCAACGGCTTCTCCGAGCTCAACGATCCCGACGACCAGCGCGCGCGCTTTCTCGCCCAGCTCGAGAGCCGCGGTCAGGGCGACGACGAGGCGCACCCGATGGACGAGGACTACGTCCACGCGCTCGAGCACGGCATGCCGCCGGCGGCGGGCTGCGGCGTCGGCATCGACCGCCTGACGATGCTGCTCTGCGACGCGGCGTCGATCCGCGACGTCATCCTCTTCCCGCTGCTCCGACCCTCGACGAGGGCGTGAGGTGAGGCGCCGGGTAGGAGAGCGAAACGCGCCCGTCGCGGGCCAGCAGCTCCTGCGCCGGCAGCGCACCGTGCACGCGAGCCGGCAGGCGCGCGCCGAGCGAGGCGAGCGCCGAACGTGGATCCGGTCGAGCTTCGCCCGCCCGGGGCGAGGGGTGGCGTCCCCCGCATGAAACGCTGGGAAATGATGGTCGCGCTGCGCTACCTGCGCGCCCGACGCAAGGAGATGTTCGTCTCGCTGATCGCCCTGATCGCGGGCGGCGGCGTGGCGATCGGCGTGATGGTGCTGTGCATCGTCATGTCGGTGATGACCGGCTTCGAGGAGGACCTGCGCGACCGCATCCTCGGCTTCAACCCGCAGATCGTGCTGCTGAGCCACGGCGGCACGGTGCGTGACTACGGCCAGGTGACCGAGACGGTGCGGCAGGCGCCGGGCGTCACCGCCGCGGCTCCGTTCGTCTACGGCCAGGCGATGGTCTCGTCCGACAGCTCGGTGGCGGGCGCGGTCGTGCGTGGTGTCGAGCCGCAGCACGCGAGCGACGTGGTCGACGTGCAGCGTCACCTGAAGGAAGGCGACGCGCAGAACCTCGGCACGACGATGGCCGTCACCACGATCATCGACGGCAAGGACGAGGCTCTGCAGGTGCCGCAGGTCCTGATCGGGTTCGAGCTCGCGAAGACGCTCGGTGTGGGCGTCGGCGACTGGATCAACATGATGTCGCCGCTCGGCTCGCCGACCGCGGTCGGAATGGTACCCCGGGTCAAGCGATTCGGCGTGGGCGGCATCTTCGACTCCGGGATGTACGACTACGACTCGACGATCGTGTTCATGGCGATGGCCGACGCGCAGCGCTTCTTCGAGATCGGCGAGAAGGCGACCGGCATCGAGGTGAAGGTCGAGGACATCGACGGCGCCAGGGTGGTGGCCCGCGACCTCGAGCAGCGCGTCGGCTACCCGTACTTCGCGCGCGACTGGATGGAGGTGAACCGCAACCTCTTCGTCGCCTTCCGGCTCGAGAAGTTCATCCAGTTCATCGTTCTGATGTTGATCGTCCTCGTGGCCGCCTTCAACATCGCAGCGAGCCTGGTGATGGTCGTGATGGAGAAGCGAAAGGACATCGCCATCCTCAAGTCGATGGGGGCGACCAATCTGGCGATCGCGACCATCTTCGTGTTTAAGGGCGCCGTGATCGGCATCCTGGGGACGGTGGCGGGCATCCTCGGCGGACTGGGCGGGGCGGCCCTGCTCGAGCGCTACCGGTTCATCGAGCTGCCGAAGGACGTGTTCTACGTCTCCACCGTGCCGGTCCGCATCTACCCCGAGAACTTCGCGCTGGTCGCTCTGGCTGCGGTGGCGATCTGTGTGCTCGCAACCATCTATCCTGCCCGGCAGGCAGCGCGCCTCGCCCCCGTCGACGTCATCCGGTACGAGTGAGCCGGTTCGGGTGAGCGACGGTGGGGTGGGGGGGGGGAGTCACGTCGAGGCTCGTGGACTCGTCAAGGAGTACACGGACGGGCCTCGGACGGTCTGCGTCCTCTCCGGCATCCATCTCACGGTCGCGGCGGGGGAAACAGTTGCCATCATCGGAGAATCCGGCGTCGGGAAGAGCACGCTCCTGCACCTCCTCGGCGGGCTCGACCGGCCGTCGGCCGGCACGGTGCGCGTCGGCGGCACCGAGCTCGGACCGCTGCGCGACCGGGAGCTGGCCCGCTTCCGCAGCGAGGCGATCGGCTTCGTCTTCCAGTTCCACCATCTTCTCCCGGACTTCACGGCGCTCGAGAACGTGATGTTGCCCTGTCTGATCGCCGGAGACACGCCCGCCAGCGCGCGCAGCCGCGCCACCGAGCTGCTCGAGCGTGTCGGTCTCGGCGCACGCGTCGATCACCGCCCAGGCGAGCTGAGCGGCGGCGAGCAGCAGCGCGTCGCGGTCGCACGCGCGGTCGTGCGGCGCCCGGCGCTGGTTCTGGCCGACGAGCCGACAGGCAATCTCGACCCGGACACCGGTGGCGAGGTGGAGCGGCTGCTCGTCGATCTGAACCGCGAGGCGAAGATCACCTGCGTCGTGGTCACGCACAGCCCCAGGCTCGCGGCGGCGATGGACCGCACCATGCGCTTGACGCACGGGCACCTGGAGGTGTCGTGAAGCACCGCATCGCCGCCGGCCGACTCGTGGCGCTGGTCGCCATCGTGTGGCTCGTGCTCGGGCCGGTTTCGGGCTCGGCGCAGCCGCGAGCGGAGCGCGCCTCGCCCGCGGCGCCCAGCGGCCCGGTCCTCTCTGCGGTGGAGATCAAGGGCAGCCGGCGCGTCGACCAGGGGGCGATCCGGGTCCACATCCGGTCACAGGCCGGCCAGCGCCTGGACCGGGCACGCGTCGACCAGGACCTGCGCGCGATCTACGCGATGGGCTTCTTCGAGGACGTGCAGGCGGAGCTCGACGACTCGGGGCGCGAGGGCGTGCTGACGTTCGTCGTGCGCGAGCGCCCATACATCACCTCCGTGCAGCTCGAGGGCGGCGACGACGAGCTCAAGCCGGAGGAGGTCGAGGCGGCGCTCAAGGTCCGGGCGCGGACCATCTACGATCCCGACAAGGTCCGCCGCGGGGTCGAGGATGCGAAGCGGCTGTACGAGGAGAAGGGCTTCCTGGACGTCCAGATCACCCCGGAGCTCAAGACCGTGGACGCCGGCGGCGACGTCGAGCTGCTCTACCGCATCGAGCAGGGCGAGCCGGTCCGCGTCGGCGAGATCGAGTTCGAGGGCAACGAGAACCTGAGCTCGGGCGACCTGCGCGGCGTCATGCAGACGAAGGAGAAGTGGTTCCTCTCCTGGCTCTTCAAGTCGGGCACGCTGAACCGCGACGCTCTCAAGACCGACGTCGAGCGCATCACCGCGCTCTACTACGACAACGGCTTCGTCAACGTGAAGGTCGGCGAGCCGAAGGTCACCCGCGAGGAGGACGAGCTCCGTGTCCTCATCCCGATCGTCGAGGGCGAGCAGTACAACTTCGGCGAGGTCCGGTTCGCCGGTGACGTTCCGCCGTCCACCGAGGAGGAGACGCAGCTCTTTTCCTCGATCGAAGCGGAGACCGGCAAGGTCTTCCGCGCGAGCATCCTGCGCGACGACGTCACGACGCTCACCGACTTCCTCGGCGACCAGGGCTACGCATTCGCCAACGTCGAGCCCGAGACGCTGATCCGTCCGGAGGAGAAGGTCGTCGACGTCACCTTCCGCATGAACCGCGGACGTCCGGTCTCGATCGGCAAGATCGAGATCACCGGCAACACGAAGACGCGCGACAAGGTGATCCGGCGCGAGCTGAGGATCGGCGAGCAGGAGCAGTTCTCGGCGACCAAGCTGCGCAGGAGCCGCGACGCGCTGCGTCGGCTCGGCTTCTTCTCCGACGTGAACCTCACGACGCGGAAGGCGACCGCGCCGGACCAGATCAACGTCCTGGTCGACGTGAAGGAAGGCTCGACGGGCTCCTTCAGCGCAGGTGCCGGATACGCCTCGGGCGACCAGTTCCTGTTCAACGTCCGCGTCTCGGAGAACAACCTGTTCGGGCGCGGCCAGCGCATCGTCTTCAACGCCGACTTCGGCTCGGTGCGCCGCAACATCTACATAGCGTTCACCGAGCCCTACCTCTTCGATACGGCGCTGCTCGGAACGGCGACGATCTACAACACCGAGCTGCAGTTCAGCAATTTCACGCGCGGTGCGACCGGGTTCTCGCTGCGCGCGCTCTACCCGCTCGAGGAGCTCGGACTCCCATCCCTCGGCCCGGTCTCCTTCGAGGACACGCGCGTCGGTCTGGAGTACCGCCTCGAGCGCGGCAAGATCTTCGACGTCGCGCTCGACGCGCCCCCGTCGATCTGGACCGAACAGGGCGACATCACGGTGTCGTCGCTCGCGCCGAACTTCGTACGCAACACCCTGAACCACGCGTTCGACCCGACGGCGGGCTCGTTCCAGGACCTGTCCCTGGAGCTGGCCGGACTCGGCGGCTCCACGAGCTTCTATCGCGTCGAAGGCCGCGGCCGCTGGTTCTTCCCGCTGTACCGCATCCCCGACATGGGGCCGCTCGTGTTCTCCACGGGCGGTACCGTCGCCTACGGCAAGGGCGAGTCGGGACTCAGCGGGCGGGAGATCCCGCTCATCGATCGCTACTTCCCGGGCGGCATCAACACGGTGCGCGGCTACGAGATCCGCACCCTCGGTCCGCGCGAGAACACCTTCGACGGTCAGGGCAACATCATCAACAGCGAGCCGATCGGCGGCACGAACCAGTTCGTCTCGCAGAACGAGATCATCTTCCCGATCGTGCAGTCGCTGGGGATTCGCGGCGTCGCCTTCTTCGACGCCGGCAACTCGTTCCTGCAGGCCGACGGGATCGATTTCGGCAATCTGCGCTACGGTGTGGGCGGCGGCATCCGATGGCTGTCGCCGTTCGGTCCGCTGCGCATCGAGTACGGCATCCCGCTCAACATCGAAGCCGGCGAGAGAAAGAGCTCCATCCTGTTCTCGTTCGGCGCTCCGCTGTGAAGATGAAACCTCAAGGAGATTGGAAGAGATGAAGGCAATGTCTGGCGGCCGTGTCGTCCTCGCGGCGGCGGTTCTCGCGATCCTCTGCGCCCCGGGCCTGGCCGCGGCCGATGCGAAGATCGGCTACGTCGACCTGCAGCGCGCGCTCTCCGAGTCTGCCGCCGGCAAGAAGGCGAAGGAGGACTTCCGCGGGCAGGTCGAGCGCATCGAGGGTCAGCTCAAGGGCAAGAAGGACGAGCTCGACAAGCTCAAGTCGGATCTCGAGACCAAGGGTACGGTCATGGCGGACGGGCAGCGCCGCAAGCTGGAAGCCGAGTTCGAGCAGAAGCGCCTCGACCTCAAGCGCCGTTTCGAGGACTCGCAGGCCGAGCTGCAGAAGAAGGACCAGGAGCTGACCGGCCGGATCATCCAGGACCTCCAGGGGATCATCAAGGAGGTGGGCGACCGAGACGGCTACACGCTGATTCTCGAGCTCGGCTCGAGCCCGGTGCTGTACTACAAGAAGTCGTCGGACATCACCGACGACGTGCTGTCGGTCTACAACGCGAAGCGGTAGGGACGAAACCGGCGTGTCGGCGAGCATCGCGGCGGCGGCAGCAAGGACCCGCGCGTGAATCCCCTGGGCCAGGAGATCGCGCGCTTCCTGCCGCACCGCCACCCCTTTCTGCTCGTCGATCGGGTGGTCGAGTTCGAGCCGGGCAAGCGGATCGTCGCGATCAAGAACGTGACGTGGAACGAGCCGCAGTTCACCGGCCACTTCCCGGATCGCCCGATCATGCCGGGCGTGCTGATCTGCGAGGCGATGGCGCAGGCCGGCGGTCTGCTGGTGCACGGCTCGTTCCACGGCGGCTTCGCGCTCGAGCAGCTGGAGTCCGAGCGCGTCTTTCTCGTCCTGACGAGCCTGGACAACGTGAAGTTCCGGCGCCAGGTGGTCCCGGGTGACCAGCTGCGCCTCGAGATCGAGCTGAAGCGGCGGCACCGCCCGCTGTGGAAGATGCGCGGCGTCGCGACCGTGGATGGCCAGGTCGTCGCGCAGGCCGAGTTCTCCGCCGTGGAGGTCCCCGAGAACGAGTCGGGCACGCGCCCCGACGCTGCGCGCCCAGCGGGAGCCGGGGGCGTCCACCCGACCGCGATCGTCGCGCGCGAGGCGCATCTCGACGCTGGCGTGGAGGTCGGCCCGTACAGCGTGATCGGCCCCCACGTCACGATCGGGCGCGGCTCGCGGATCGGCGCGCACGCGACCCTCGACGGCCACACCACGCTCGGCGCCGACAATCGCGTGTTTCCGTACGCCAGCGTCGGCTCGCTGCCCCAGGACAAGAAGTACCGTGGCGAGGAGAGCCGCCTGATGCTCGGCGACCGCAATCAGGTGCGCGAGTTCGCGAGCCTGAGCCTCGGGACGGCGGGCGGCGGCATGGAGACCGTGATCGGCGACGACAACCTGTTCATGAACAACTGTCACGTCGGCCACGACTGCCGGATCGGCAGCCACAACGTCGTCGCCAACGGTGCGGCGCTCGCGGGCCACGTGACGCTCGGCGACCACGTCACGGTGTCGGGCCTCGCCGCCGTCGCGCAGTTCGTTCGCGTCGGCGAGAGCGCGTTCCTCGGCGGCGGCTCGATGGTCGTGATGGACGTTCCACCCTTCTGCATGGCGAACGGCGACCGCGCGAAGCTCGTCGGCTTGAACGTCGTCGGCCTCGAGCGCCGCGGCTGCACGCCGGAGCAGGTGAGCGAGCTGAAGCGCGCCTATCGCCTGCTGTTCCAGAGCAAGCTGCTCGCGCGCGACGCGGTCAAGCGCATTCGCGCAGAGATCGCAAGCTCGCCGCAGGCGCTCGCGATGGCGGACTTCGTCGCGGCGAGCGAGCGCGGCGTCACGCGGCCGTGAGGGGCGGTTGGCAGCCCCTCTCGGACTGATCGCCGGTAACGGCGTCTTTCCCCGGCTGGTCGCGCGCGGCGCGCGCGAGGCCGGGGTGGACGTCGTCGCGGTCGCGCACGTCGGCGAGACCGAGCCGGACCTCGAGGGCGAGGTTCGCGCGTGCACATGGATCCGTGTCGGCGAACTCGGCAAGATGATCCGCACCCTGAAGCAGGCCGGCTGCGAGCGTGCCGTGATGGCGGGCGGCATCCGCAAGGCGCGGCTCTTCAGCGGCTTCCGTCCGGATCTGCGGGGCGCTGCGTTCCTCGCGCGCATGCGGACGCTGCACGACGACAAGCTGCTGCGCGGCATCGCCGACGAGATCGAGTCCGACGGCATCCGCGTGATCGCGTCGACCGAGTACCTGCCGCGGCTGGTGCCCGCCCCGGGGGTGCTGTCGCGGCGCTCGCCGAAGGCGCACGAGCGGAGCGACGTCGATTTCGGCGTCCGCGTCGCGAAGGCCGTCGGCAGCTTCGAGATCGGACAGACCGTGGTCGTGAAGAACGGCCTCGTGCTCGCCGTCGAGGCGGTCGAGGGAACGGACGCGGCGATCCGCCGTGGCGGCGAGCTCGCGCGCGGCGGCGCGGTCGTGGTGAAGGTCAGCAAGCCGCAGCAGGACCTGCGCTTCGACGTGCCCGCGGTCGGGCCGGAGACGATCCGGCTCATGGCCGAGTTCGGCGCGACCGTGCTCGCCGTCGAGGCGGGCAGGACGATCGTCCTCGAGCGCGAGCAGATGCTCGAGGCGGCGGCGCGTGCCGGCATCGCGGTGGTCGCGGTCGAGGCGCCGGGCGAGACGCACGCTCCGCCAGCATCCGGGGGGGAACACGCGATGATCGCGGTGCTTCGCCCGGGGAGCACGCGATGATCGCGGGGCTTCGTGCGGGGAGCGGGCGATGAGCGGGACTCTTCGCGCGGCGGTCGTGGGGGCGGGCTACCTGGGCAGCTTCCACGCGGAAAAGTACGCGCAGGCGACCGGCTGCGAGCTGGTGGCGGTCGCCGACGTCGATCGCGGTCGGGCCGACGTGCTCGCCGCCCGTCTCGGGACGCGGGCCGTGTCGGACTTCCGCGAGCTGATCGGCGAGATCGACTGCGCGAGCGTGGTCGTGCCGACGCAGCACCACCACGCGGTCGCGACCGTGCTGCTCGAAGCGGGGATCGACTGCCTGGTCGAGAAGCCGCTCGCCGCGAGCGCCGCGCTCGCGGGTGAGATCGTATCGCTGGCGAAGGCGAGGGGCCGCATCCTGCAGGTCGGGCACCTCGAACGCTTCAATCCGGCGCTGACGCGCGTCGCGACCATGCTGTCGCACCCGCGCTTCATCGAGTGCCACCGTCTGGCGCCGTTCACGGAGCGTGGCGCGGACGTCGACGTGGTGCGCGACCTCATGATCCACGACCTCGACCTGATCCGTCTGCTCGTGCCGGAGGAGATCGTCGCGATCGAGGCGGTCGGTGTACCGGTCGTGACGCAGACTCCCGACATCGCCAACGCCCGGCTCCGCTTCGCCGGTGGCTGCGTCGCGAACGTCACCGCGAGCCGCGTCTCGATGAAGCGCGAGCGCAAGCTGCGGCTCTTCCAGCCGGACACGTACATCGCATTCGACCTCGGCGAGCGCTCCGTCCGCATCTGCCGCAGGACTCCGATGCCGGACGGCCTGGCCGAGATCGCGTGGGAGCAGATCGACCTCGGCGCCGTGGACGCGCTGGCGCGCGAGATCGACGCGTTCCTCGCGTCGGTGCGCACGCGCTCGCGGCCTGCGGTCACGGGGGAGGACGGCTGTGCGGCGCTCCAGCTCGCCGAGCGGATTCTCGCCGTCATGGAGACGCAGTGACGCCGTTGGTCGGGCGCGCGAGCGCGCCGGCGGCGGAGGCGGCTTGACGGAGCCGGGGGCGGCGCCCGCGCCCGGGCGGGCGCCGCTCGTCCTGCTGGTCGCGGGCGAGGCGTCGGGCGACCTGCGCGGCGCCGAGCTGCTGGGAGAGATCCGGAAGCTCCGCGCCGACGTGTCCGTCACGGGCGTGGGAGGCGACCGCCTGCGCGCGGCTGGCATGGAGGTCCTGGTCGACGCGGCCGAGCTGTCGGCGATGGGCGTCACCGAGCTGTTCGGCACAGTCGGCACCATCGTGCGTTCGTACCGCCGCGTGCGTGGTGCGATCACCGGCGCGCACGGCGGCCGGCGCCCGGACCTGGTCGTGCTGATCGACTTTCCGGACTTCAACCTGCGCCTCGCCAAGGTCGCGCGTCGCGCCGGCATTCCGGTCCTCTACTACGTGAGTCCGCAGGTGTGGGCGTGGCGCCGCTATCGCGTGCGCACCCTCGCCAGGCGCGTCGACCATCTGGCGGTCGTGTTCCCCTTCGAGGCCGAGCTCTACCGTGGCCTCACCGAGGTGAGCTTCGTCGGCCACCCGGCACTCGAGACCGTACGCGCGTCGAGCGAGCCCGCGGCGACCCGGCGTCGCCACGGGCTCGCGACGGACCGGCCGCTGGTGACGCTGCTGCCCGGCAGTCGCGGCTCGGAGGTGCGCGCGCTGTTGCCGCCGATGGTCGAGGCGGTCCGGCGGCTCGGCGTGCAGGCGGTGGTGGCGCTCGCGCACGAGTCGCTGCGTCCGCTCGCGCGGGAGCTGTGCCCGGCGGATCTGCCCGTCGTGCACGGGGAGACCTGGGACCTGGTCGCGGCGGCCGACCTGGTGCTGCTGTCGTCCGGCACCGCGACGCTGGAGACGGCGCTCCTCGAGCGTCCCATGGTGATCATGTACCGGCTGTCGCCGCTGACGTACGCTCTCGCCCGCATGCTGGTCCGGGTGCCGTTCATCGGCATGCCGAACCTGATCCTCGGCAAGGCTGCCGTGCCGGAGCTGATCCAGGCCGACGTCACTCCCGAGCGCATCGCGGAGGAGGCGAGGCGGATCCTCGACGACCCGGCGTACGCGGCCGCGATCCGGGGCGACCTCGCTCGCGTGCGGGCGCTGCTCGGCGAGCCGGGGGCGGCAAGTCGTGCGGCGCAGATCGCCGTGCGCATGATGAGCGAACGTTTGTGAGCCCCCGGCGGGTTCGCTAGGACCCGCGCCCAGCGGCATGTCGTCGACACGAATTTACCGACGCCTGCTCGGCTACGTGCGACCGTACGTGTGGCCGCGCTTCGCGATCGCCATCGCCTGCATGCTGGTCTTCAGCGGCTCGAACGGCGTCATGCCGTTCCTCGTGCGGAGCGTGTTCGACGACATCTTCGCCTCGAAGAACGTCGCCATGCTGTACCTGGTTCCGCTGATCATCCTGACGACCTTCACGATCCGCGGCGTCGCCAACTACGGCAACCAGTACTTCACCGAGTGGACGGCGCAGAAGGTGATCACCGACCTGCGCGACGCGATGAACCAGCGCGTCCAGTACCTGCCGCTGTCCTACTTCAACCGCACGCCGACCGGAACGATCGTCTCCCGGGTCACCAACGACGTCGCCCAGCTGCGCAACTCGCTGGTCGAGGCGAGCGTCGCGCTGCTGCGCGACAGCGCGTCGCTGGTGACGCTGATCTGCGTCGCCTTCTACATGGACTGGGTGCTCGCGATCATCGGATTCGTCGTCTTTCCGGTCTCGGTGCTGCCCGTGCTGCGCCTGTCGCAACGGCTCCGCCGCTACTCGAAGCGCGGGCAGGCGACGCTCGGCAACCTGTCGGCCCTGCTGCAGGAGACGATCCAGGGGAACCGGATCGTCAAGGCGTTCGGCATGGAGCGGTACGAGCTCGAGCGCTTCGACGCAGAGAACCGGCGCCTGTTCGGGCTCTACATGAAGGCGTCGCGCGCGAAGGCGCTGATCCAGCCGCTCATGGAGCTGCTGGCGGCGTTCGGCATCGCCGGGGTGGTGCTCTACGGCGGCTACTCGGTCATCGAGGGCGGGCGCACGCAGGGGGACTTCCTCGCGTTCCTGACGGCGCTCGTGCTGGTCTACGATCCGTTCAAGGGGCTCGCGAAGATCAGCGGCGCGATCCAGCAGGGGATGGGCTCGGCGGAGCGCGTGTTCGAGCTGATCGACGAGGCGACCGACGTCGTCGAGCGCTTCGGGGCGCGCCCGCTCGCGAACTTCGAGCACGAGATCCGCTTCGAGCGGGTGAGCTTCCGCTACCCGGCGCGCAGCGCGGCGTCGATCGCGGACGGCGCGAAGGCGGCGGGGGGGACGTCCCTGCCGGCCGACGGCACGCGCGAGAACGAGCTGGCGCTCAGCGAGGTCGAGCTCGTCCTGCGCCGCGGCGAGGCGGTCGCGCTGGTCGGCGGGAGCGGCGGTGGCAAGAGCACGCTCGCCGACCTGATCCCGCGCTTCTACGATCCCACGGCCGGCCGCATCACGATCGACGGGACCGATCTTCGCGACGTGACCATCGCGTCGCTCCGCGCGCAGATCGGCATCGTCACCCAGTCCACCTTCCTGTTCAACGACACGATCCGCGCGAACCTCGCCTACGGGTCGAGCGCGCCGTCGCACGGCGCGGTCGAGGAGGCCGCGCGCGCGGCCAACGCGCACGACTTCATCTCGGCGCTGCCGCAGGGCTACGACACGGTGGTCGGCGAGCTCGGCGTGATGCTCTCGGGCGGGCAGCGGCAACGCATCGCGATCGCGCGCGCTCTCCTGAAGAACGCGCCGATCCTGATCCTCGACGAGGCGACCTCGGCGCTCGACTCCGAGTCGGAGCGGCTCGTGCAGGACGCGATCGAGCGCCTCATGGTGGGACGGACGACGCTGGTCATCGCCCACCGCCTCGCGACGGTCCGGCGCGTCGACCGCATCGTGGTGCTGTCGGACGGTCGCGTCGCGGAGGAGGGGACGCACGACCAGCTGATCGCGCGGGGCCAGATCTACCGCCGCCTGCACGATCAGCAGATGCTGGTGCCGCCCGCGCCGGGCGAGGGCGGTGCCGACCCGGAGATGCGTCTGGCATGAGCGCAGGCCATCCGCGGCGCAAAGCCCGCCGTCGCGGGCCGGGTGCTCCCCTGACGGCCGGCGACCGCGTGATGATCGCGGTGGTCGGGACGCTGCTGTTCGTCGTGCTGCGGGTGCTCGGCTGGACGACCCGCAAGCGCTTCATCGGCCCCGGTACGGAGCAGCTGTTCGCCCGCTTCGACGCAGCCGAGCCGTCGATTCTCGCCTTCTGGCACGGCCGGATGGTGATGATGCCGTTCGCGTACAGCGGCCCGGGCGCGTGCATCATGAACAGCCGGCACCGCGACGGGCAGCTGATCTCCCGTGCGATCCACCTGCTCGGCATCGAGGTGGTGCGTGGCTCGTCGACGCGTGGCTGGGTGGGCGGTATGCGCGGGCTGCTGGCGGCGCACGCGCGCGGGCGCGACATCGTGATCGTGCCGGATGGGCCGCGCGGGCCGCGCTGCCGGGCGAAGAGCGGCGCGATCCAGCTCGCGCGCGCGACGGGCGCGCCGATCTACCCCGTGGCGTACGCGGCGACGCGGGCCCGCGTGCTGTCGCGGAGCTGGGACTGGCTGTCGATCCCGCTGCCGTTCACGACGATCACGTACGTCGTCGAGAGCCCGATCCGGGTAGCGCGCGAAGCGGCCCCCGACGATCTCGAGACCGCGCGGCTTCTGCTCGAGAGCAGGTTGAACGACGCGGTGCGCATCGCGGACGCGGCGGCCGGTGTCGCGCCCGAGCGCACGGTCGAGTATATCGGCACCGTTGCGCGACAGGCGGAATCGTGAAAGGGCACGGAGCGAGGGAAGAATGATGCGGGGGATGCGAGCAATTTTTGTGTGCGCCGGCGTTGCCGTCCTGACGGCGGCGGTTTCCGTCCCGGCCATGGCGAAGAAGCAGAAGGCCGCGGAGGCGGCGACGTCGTCGTCGCCGGAGGAAGTCAAAACGAAGTTCAAGACGTTCTGCGACAGCTGGATCGAGAAGCTGCGCGAGCGCGAGCGCAACAACATCTCTCGCATCGAGTGGAAGCCGGGCGGGACCGGCGTGGTTGGCGAGTACGTCGGCTACGACACCCAGAACTTCACCGTCGGCGACATCAGCAACGTGGAGACCAAGCCGGTCGGTCGCGTGGTGTACATGGAGCTGAAGATGCGCCTCTCCGGCAACTCGCAGGTCGATGCTCTCGCCCAGAAGCCCGAGATCGTCGAGCGTACCGAGGTCACCGAGCTCTTCCGCTACGAGCGGGGGAGCTGGGTCTACTGAGGGGCGGCCGACTCGGCCGGCAACCGAGCGCGTGCGCACGGCATCGGGAACCCGTGCGTACAGCGTCCTGCTCGCCCTGCTGGCGCTGCCCATCCTGCCGCTGGTGGCGCTCGGCTGCCTCGTGAAGCCGAAGTGGCGGCGAGGGCTCCGGGCGCGGCTCGGCTTCGGCTGGCCCGAGCGGACGCGCGGGCCCGTGCTCTGGACCCACGCCGCGTCGGTCGGCGAGATCGAGGCGATCGTACCAGTCGTGCAGCGCTGGCAGCGCCACCACCCGGACGGCTCGGTCGTGCTCTCGGCGCTGACCGCGACCGGCTGCGCGCACGCGCAGCGCCTCGTGCCCGACGCGTGCGTGCGGACGTTCCCGATCGACGCGCCCGGGGTCGTCGGCCGCGTGGTGCGGCGGGTGCGTCCGGACCTCTTCCTGTTCAGTGAGAACGAGATCTGGCCGAACCTTCTCGGCGTGCTCGCGCGCGACGGGATCCCGGCGGTGCAGGTGAGCGGGCGGCTGTCGCCGCGCGCGGCGCGGACGCTCGCGTGCTTTCCGCGATTCGCACGCGCCGTGCTGCGACGCGTGACGTGCTTCTGCGTCCAGGCCGACGAGCACCGGGTGCGCCTCCTGGCGCTCGGCGTGGACCCCGCGCGCATCGTCGTGACCGGCTCGCTCAAGGGCGACGCGCGGCTCGCCGACCCGCCGGCATTCGTGCCGGGTCTCGCCGCGATCGAGCGGCCGGTGGTGATTGCGGGCTCGACGCACCCCGGCGAGGACGAGGCCGTCCTCGAGGCGGTCGCGGCGGTTCGTCGGCTGCCCGCGGCGCGTCCGCTCTGGCTCTTCGCCCCGCGGCACCCGGAGCGCTTCGACGCCGTCGCGAGTTTGCTCGAGCGGAGCGGTGTCGCCTGGGTGCGCCGCTCGACGCTGCCCGCCGACGCGAGCGTGGTCGCCGAGCGGTTGCGCGACGCCGACGTGCTGCTGCTCGACACGATCGGCGAGCTGGCGGGCTGCTATGCGGTCGCTCGGGTGGCGTTCGTCGGCGCGACGCTGGTCCCGATCGGCGGCCACAACCTGCTCGAGGCGGCGCGCTGCGGCGTCCCGGTGGTCGTGGGGCCGCACCTCGAAACCGTGCGCCGGGTCGCGGATCGGCTCGCCGCGGCCGGGGCGGCAACCGTGCTTTCGGATGCGACCGGCCTCGCGAACGCCATCGCCGCGTACCTCGATCCCGAGCGGCGCGCGGCGGCTGGTGCCGCCGCGACGCGCGTCGCAGCCGAGGAGAGCGGCAGCCTGGACGCGACCTGGCGTGTGGTCGAGGAGGTGGGCGCGGCTCGCACGAGCTCCGCCGTGGGAGCGACGCCGTGAAGGCGTCACGCGCGACACGGGAGGAGATCGTACGGCGCTGGGAGACGCGTGGGATCGCGCGCTGGGCGCTCGGTCCCTTCGCCTGGGGTTACCGGCTGGGCGTCGGCGTGCGCCGCGCGGCGTTCGGGATCGGGCTGCGCCGCGCCCAGCAGGTGCCGGCGCCGGTGCTGAGCTTCGGCAACGTGACCGTCGGCGGCACGGGCAAGACGCCGGCCGCGCTGTGGATGGCCGGCCGGCTCGCCGCGCGCGGCGAGCGTCCCGCGATCGTGACGCGCGGCTACGGCGGCAACCTCCACGGCAAGGTGGCGACGGTCGGGCGTGAGGGCCGCGCGCTCTTCGAGCCACGGGAGATCGGTGACGAGGCGGTGCTGCTCGCCGAGCGGTTCGCTGGACCGGTCGTCTGCGGCGCGGATCGCGTGGCGGCGGCGAGGCTGGCGATCGAGGAGCACGGTGCCACCGCCATCGTGCTCGACGACGGCTTCCAGCACTGGCGGCTGGCGCGCGACGCGGACGTCGTGCTCGTCGACGGCCGCTCGGGTTTCGGCAACGGCGCGCTGCTGCCGGCCGGGCCGCTGCGCGAGCCGCTCGGAGCGCTGCGGCGCGCGCACGCGATCGTCGTCACGAAGACCACGGACGGCGCTCGGCTCACCGACCTGCTCGGACGCGTGGCGCCCGACGTGCCGAGGTTCACCGCCGACCTGCTGCCGCGGTCGCTGGTGGTGAGCGAGGACGGGGCGCTCGCCGCGCGGCCGCTCGGCGACCTGGTCGGTCGGCGGGTCGTGACGGTGTCGGCGATCGCGCAGCCACAGTCGTTCTACGAGGTGCTGGGCCAGCTCGAGGTGCGCGCCGTCGAGGTCCTCGAGTTCCCGGACCACCACCTGTTCACGCAGGCCGACTGGCAGCGCATCACCCAGGCCAGCCACCGCGCGGACCTCGTGGTCTGCACCGAGAAGGACATCGTCAAGCTGCGCCGATTCCCTTTCGCCCGCGGCGGGCTCGCCGCGCTGCGGGTGGACTTCGCGCTGCGCGATGGCGACGAGGAGCGCCTCGGGGCGCTGCTCGACGCCCGGATCCTGGAGCGGCGGTCGCAGCTTCGGGGTGGAACTGCTACGGGATCGGACGAATGAGGGGCGTTCGGCGTCCGGATCGGCCGGTCGCCGCGCGCTCACCCATCCCCGGGTCCGCCGGGAAACGGATTCACTGGAGATAATCGGGTGCGAGTACTGGTCACCGGGGTGGCGGGCTTCATCGGCTCCAACGTCGCAGATGCGCTGATCGCGCGGGGCGACGAGGTGCGCGGCATCGACTCGTTCCTCGACTACTATCCCCGGGCGGTGAAGGAGCGGAACCTCGCCGGCCTGAAGCAGGCCAAAGGCTTCGAGTTCCACGAGCAGGACCTGGTGCGAGCGGACCTCGATGCGCTGACGGCCGGCTGCGACGCGGTGCTCCACCTCGCCGCGCAGGCGGGTGTCCGTGCGAGCTGGGGCAAGGACTTCCGCATCTACTGCGATGCGAACATCCTCGCGACGCAGCGCCTGCTCGAGGCGTGCGCCGCCCGAAGAGTGCGCGTGGTCTACTCGTCGTCGTCGTCGATCTACGGCGACGCGCCGGACTTCCCGACCCGCGAGACGACGCTGCCGCGGCCGATCTCGCCCTACGGCGTGAGCAAGCTCGCCGGCGAGCACCTGTGCCGGCTCTACACGCAGTCGTACGGTCTGCCGACCATCTCGCTGCGCTACTTCACGGTCTACGGACCGCGCCAGCGCCCCGACATGGCGTTTCACCGCTGGCTTGCGGCGACGCTCTCGGGCGAGGAGCTGCTGGTCTTCGACGACGGCGCGCAGACGCGCGACTTCACCTTCGTCGGCGACGTCGTGCGCGCGAACCTGATGGCGCTCGAGAAGGGCACGCCGGGTGCCGCGTACAACATCGGCGGAGGCTCGCGGGTGAGCGTCAATCACGCGCTCGAGCTGATCGGCGAGCTGTCCGGCAAGCCGGTCCGCGTCAGGCGCGGCGACAAGCAGCGCGGCGACGTGCGCGACACCCACGCCGCTCCCGACGCAGCTGAGCGCGAGCTCGGCTGGCACCCCCTCACCAGGCTGCGCGAGGGCCTGGCCGCGGAGCTCGAGTGGCTGCGCGGCGAGATGGCGGCACGCTGAGGAGGAATGGATGGCGATCAGTCAGGAGTTGCTCGAGATCCTCGTCTGCCCGAAGTGCAAGGGTGAGATCCAGCTGGCGTCGGCAGGCGACGCGCTGACCTGCAACGCGTGCCGGCTGCGTTACCGCATCGAGGACGACATCCCGGTGATGCTGATCGACGAGGCGACGTCGTTCTGAGAGTCCCCACACGGGACCGTGCCCCCGCGCGCGCAGCGCGCCGCCGAGCGCAAGCGAGCGCGGGGAGCGAAGGGGGCGCGTGACCCCTCGCAGGCTCATCCTCGCGCAGACGAGCTTCCTGGGTGACGTCGTGCTCACCACGCCGTTGTGGCGCGCGCTGCGCGACGCCCTGCCCGAGACCGAGGTGTGGTGGCTGGTCCGTCCGGACGCGGCGCCCATCGTCGTCCCGCTCGCCGGAGCAGGCCGCGTGCTGGTGTTCGACAAGCGTGGCGGTGACGGCGGCCCGGGCGGTCTCGCCCGTGTGGCGGCGCGGCTGCGCGCGCTCGACTTCGACGTGGCGATCGCCGTCCAGCGGTCGCTGCGCACGGCGTTGACGCTCGTGCTCGCGGGCATCCCGGAGCGGATCGGCTTCGCCGGCGCGGCGGGCTCGCCGCTCTACCACCACCGGGTCGCGCACCGCGGTGCCCACGCGCGCGATCGGCTGCTCGCGCTGGCCGCGCCGCTCGGCGTCGTGCCGCAGCCGGCACCGGCGCCCCAGCTGGCGACCGATCCCGCAGCAGACGCGGCGGTGGCTGCCCTGCTCGGCGACGCGGGCGTCGCCGAGGGGGAGGAGCTCCTGGTCGTCGCACCGGGGGCCGCGTGGGAGACCAAGCGCTGGCCCGCGGCGAGCTTCGCCGCACTCGTGCGCGCGCTCGTGCCGGGCACGTTCGGCCGCGTCGCGGTGGTCGGCACCGCGGGTGATCGCGGCCACGCCGCCGCGATCGCGCGCGAGGTGGACGGCGTCGCGGATCGGTCGCCGGTCCTCGACCTCACCGGACGCACCACCACGGCGGAGCTGGTCGCGGTGCTCGCGCGTGCCGCGTTGCTGGTCGCCAACGACAGCGCGCCGGCGCACATTGCGGCGGCGCTCGGGCGCCCGGTCGTGTCGCTGTTCGGTCCGACCGTCCCGGCGCAGGGCTTCGCGCCGCTCGGCGCGCACGTCCGCGTCGTCGAGCGGGCGCTGGCCTGCAGGCCGTGCTCGCGCCACGGCTCGGCGTACTGTCCGATCGGCACCCACGAGTGCCTGGCGGGGCTCCGCGAGTCGGAGGTCGCCGCGGCGGTGCGGGGGTTGCTCGGAGCGGACGCGGGCGCCGCGCCCGCTCCGGCCGGGGGCGTGGCGTGAGCAGCGTCGGACTCGTCGCCGTCTCGTTCGGTGATGCGCCCGCCGCGGCCGCGCTGGCGGCCCTCGGGGCGGCGGACGTCGTGCTCGCGCGCGACGCCGCGTCGCCCGCGGCGCT
>VGTK01000082.1 GCA_016874715.1 Deltaproteobacteria bacterium
GCGCCCGCTGCGGAGGCGCCGGCGCCGGGCCCGGCGTCCGTGGCGCTCCGCGGCCACGACGTGGGCGAGGCGACGGCCGCTGCGTCCGCGCCCGGAGGCGACGGAGGCAACGTGCGGGAGAAGCCCGAATGACCACTACACCGGCTCTGCTGTTTCCCGGCCAGGGCGCGCAGCGCGTCGGCATGGGAGCCGATCTCTGCCGCGAGTTCCCGGTCGCGCGACAGACCTTCGCGGAGGCCGACGCTACCCTGGGCGAGGCGCTGTCGGTGCTGTGCTTCGAGGGGCCGGAGGATCGCCTGACGCTCACGGAGAACGCGCAGCCGGCGCTCCTGACCACCTCGACCGCGGTGGCGCGCGTGCTCGCGGCCGAGGGCGGCCTGGTTCCCGAGGTCGCCGCCGGGCACAGCCTCGGCGAGTGGTCGGCGCTGGTTGCGATGGGGGCGATCGGCTTCGCCGACGCGCTCGCGGCCGTGCGGGCGCGCGGGCGGTTCATGCAGCAGGCCGTCGCACCCGGGGTGGGCGCGATGAGCGCGCTGCTCGGGGCAGATCTCGCGGTCGCCGAAGCGATGTGCGCGGAGGCGACCGCCGGAGGCGAGGTCGTGGTCCCGGCGAACGTGAACGGTGCCGGACAGATCGTCGTCTCCGGACACGCCGCCGCCGTGGCGCGACTCGAGACGCTCGCCTCGGGCCGCAAGGTGCGCGCGATGCGCCTCAAGGTGAGTGCGCCCTTCCACAGCCCGCTCATGGAGCCCGCCCGCGAGCGCATGGCGGCGCTGCTGCGCGAGGTCCCGGTGACGGCGCCGCGCGGCATCGTGCTCGGCAACGTCGACGCGCAGCCGTACTCGGACGCCACGAGCGTTCGCGACCGGCTCGGCGCGCAGATCACGGCGGCCGTCCGGTGGGAGGATTGCGCACGCGGCGTCGCTGCACGGTCCGATCGCGGCATCGAGGTGGGACCGGGAAAGGTCCTCTGCGGGCTCGCGAGACGGATCGCGCCCGAGTTCCGCTGCATGCCGACGGACGACCTGGCCGGCGTGCGCGCGGCCCTCGAAACGGTGCGGGCGTGACGCGCGCCGACGGACCGCTCGACGGACAGGTGGCCCTGGTGACCGGCGCGTCGCGCGGCATCGGGCGCGCGATCGCGCTCGAGCTCGCTCGCATGGGAGCGCACGTGGCCGTCAACTACCAGAGCAGCGAGGATGCTGCCCGGGCCGTCGTCCAGGCGATCGAGGCCGGCGGGGGCAGCGCGGAGACGCTGCGCTTCGATGTCGGCGACGGCGACGCGATCGCTGCCGGAATCAACGCTCTCGTCGTTCGCCACAAGCGGCTCGACGTGCTGGTGAACAACGCCGGCATCGCGCTCGACGGCCTGATCCTGCGTTACCGGGCCGACGACTGGAAGCGGATCGTCGACGTGAACCTGGGTGGCGTCTTCCACTGCAGCAAGGTCGCCGCGCGCACGATGGTGCGCGCCCGCTCGGGCCGGATCATCAACGTGACGTCGGTGGTGAGCGCGACCGGCAACGCCGGCCAGTCGGCCTATGCGGCGACGAAGGCCGGGGTCGAGGGCTTCACGCGCGCGCTCGCCCGCGAGCTCGCTTCGCGCTCGGTCACGGTCAACGCGGTGGCGCCGGGAGTCATCGACACCGACATGACCGCCGCACTGTCGGCGGAGACCCGATCTGCATACGTGGGGGCGGTGCCGCTCGGGCGAACCGGGACGCCCGAGGAGGTCGCCGCGGCGGTGGGCTTTCTTGCGGGCCCGACCGCGGGATACATCACCGGCCACGTGCTCGCGGTCAACGGTGGTATGTCGATGTGAGTGCCGCCGTGTGCGAGTCCGCGGCTACGGCGGCGCCGGCTGCGGCAAGGTGGCGCAAGCCTGCGTCGCACGGTAAACCGGCGAAGGTCACGTGCTCGGGCCCCTTAGGGTAGGGAGAATTTGATGGCTTCTGCAGTCGAGGCGAAGGTCAAAGAGATCGTTTGCGAGCAGCTCGGCGTCAGCGAGGACGAGGTGCAGCCGAACGCCTCGTTCATCGAGGATCTCGGTGCCGATTCGCTCGACATCGTCGAGCTCGTGATGGCGCTCGAGGAGGAGTACGACCTCGAGATCTCGGACGAGGAGGCGGAGAAGATCCGCACCGTCGGCGACGTCGTGACCTACATCGAAAGCCACAAGTGAACCGGATCGACGCCCACCTGGCCGACGTCGATCCGGAAATCGCTGCGTCGGTTGCGCACGAGCGTCGGCGGCAGGAAGAAAATCTGGAGTTGATCCCGTCCGAGAACGCAGCGAGCCGTGCGGTTCTCGAGGCGCAGGGTTCGGTCCTGACCAACAAGTACGCCGAGGGCTATCCCGGCAAGCGCTACTACGGTGGCTGCGAGCACGTCGACGTCGTCGAACAGCTCGCCATCGACCGGGCGAAGGCGCTGTTCGGCGCCGAGTTCGCCAACGTGCAGCCGCACTCCGGATCGCAGGCGAACATGGCGGTCTACTTCTCGCAGCTGCAGCCCGGCGACACGATCCTGGCGATGAACCTGGCGCACGGCGGGCACCTCACGCACGGCAATCCGGCCAACTTCTCGGGCAAGTGGTTCAAGATCGTCCCCTACGGCGTCCGCGAGGAGGACGAGCGCATCGACTACGACGCCGTCCGCCGGCTGGCCATCGAGCACCGGCCGAAGCTGATCGTGGCTGGTCACAGCGCCTACCCACGCATCGTCGACTTCGCGCCGTTCCGCGCGGCGGCGGACGAGGTCGGTGCGAAGCTGATGGTCGACATGGCGCACTTCGCGGGGCTCGTCGCCGCGGGTGAGCACCCGTCGCCGGTCCCGCATGCGGAGTTCGTCACCACGACGACCCACAAGACGCTGCGCGGCCCGCGCGGCGGCCTGATCCTCGCACGGGCGAGCGAGGAGAAGGCGATCAACAGCACGGTCTTTCCCGGCAACCAGGGTGGTCCGTTGATGCACGTGATCGCGGCCAAGGCCGTGGCGTTTCGCGAGGCATCTCTGCCGGAGTTCCGGACCTACCAGCAGCAGGTGGTGCGGAACGCGAAGGCGCTCGCCGCGGGACTCACGTCGCGCGGCTTCCGGCTCGTGTCCGGCGGCACCGAGAACCACCTCCTCCTGATGGACCTCCGCCAGACCGAGATCACCGGCAAGGTCGCCCAGGAGACGCTCGATCTCGCGCGCATCACGGCGAACCGCAACACGGTGCCGTTCGAGACGCGTTCGCCGTTCGTGACCAGCGGCGTCCGCATGGGCACGCCGACGGTGACCACGCGCGGCATGCGCGAGCCGGAGATGGACGAGATCGCGGACCTGATCGCGCGTGCGCTCGAGCGGGTCGGCGACACGGCGGCACTCGCGAAGATCGCCGAGGAGACCACGGCGCTCTGCCGGCGCTTCCCGCTCTACCATCACTGACCGCGGTGGTTGCACGATGAAGTGCCCCGCCTGTCGGGACCTCAACAACCGGGTCATCGATTCCCGGCTCGGCAAGGAGGGGGACGTCATCCGGCGCCGTCGCGAGTGCGAGAAGTGCGGCCGCCGTTTCACGACGTACGAACGCGTCGAGGACTACCTCCCGGCGGTCGTCAAGAAGGATGGACGGCGCGAGCCCTTCGACCGTCTGAAGATCGTCGCCGGACTCACCAAGGCCTGCGAGAAGCGCCCGGTCAGCATCGAGACGATCGAGGAGCACGTCGACCGGATCGAGCGTGCGCTGCTCGATCGAGCCGAGCGCGAGGTGCCGAGCTCGGTCATCGGCGAGGCCGTCATGCAGGCTCTCTACGAGCTCGACACGGTCGCCTACGTGCGGTTCGCCTCGGTGTACCGATCGTTCCAGGACATCGACCAATTCATGAACGAGCTCGAGGATCTGCTGCGCGAGCGTCGCAGCCAGCGGGGCCTCAAGAGCCGGCTGGTAAGGGCGGCGAAGGCGGTGAAGCGCGCGCCCTCGGCGCCCCGCAAGACGCCGCGCCACGGATGACGCTCGGCGAGCACGGCAGCCCGCGCGACGCGGAGTACATGCGCCTCGCGCTGGAGCTGGGTCGTCGCGGACTCGGACGCACGCGGCCGAACCCGCCGGTCGGCGCGGTCGTCGTCCGCGGCGGTCGCGTGGTTGGCAGCGGATGGCACCGTCGGGCCGGCACGGCGCACGCGGAAGCAATCGCGCTCGAGCAGGCCGGCGCGGCGGCGCGCGGCGCCACGCTCTACGTGACCCTCGAGCCGTGTACGCACCAGGGGCGGATGCCGCCTTGTGCCCCGCGCGTCATCGAGTCCGGCGTGCAGCGCGTGGTGATCGGCGCGATCGACCCGAACCCGCTCGTGAGCCGCCGCGGGGTCGCGCAGCTGCGCCGGGCGGGAGTCGCCGTCACGACGGGCGTGGAGAGCGCAGCCTCGATGGATCTGATCGCGGCCTTCGCGCGCCACGTGGTCACGGGCCGTCCGTTCGTGCGCTTGAAGCTCGCCGCTTCGGCCGACGGCCGGATCGCGACGCGCACCGGCGCGTCGCGTTGGATCACGGGGGCTCCGGCGCGCCGGCTGGTGCACCGATGGCGGAACGAGATGGACGCGGTGATGGTCGGCGTCGACACGGTCATCGCCGACGACCCCGAGCTGACGTGCCGCAGAGCGGGCGGCCGCGATCCGGTGCGCGTCGTCGTGGACGGCAGACTGCGCATCCCGCCGCGAGCCCGCTTGCTGCACGACGGGCGCGGCCCGGTTTGGATCGCGACCCGGACCCGGCACGATCGCGCCCGGGCCGCGCGGCTCGGACGCGACGGGGCGACGATCCTGCCCGTCGTGGCCCGCGGACCGCACCTCGACCTGGGCGCGCTGCTCGTCACGCTCGGCCGGCGCGACCTCACCAGCGTGCTGGTCGAGGCCGGTGCCGCTCTCTCGGCGGCCCTCATCGCCGGGGGCCACGTCGACGAGCTCTGCTGGTTCTCGGCGCCGCTCTTGATCGGGGGCGACGGCTTGCCGATGATCGGTCCACTGGGCGTGCGCTCGCTGCGCGGCGCCTTCCCGCTGTCCGACCTCCGGGTGGAGCGGGTGGGCGACGACCTGCTGCACACGGCGCGCGTCGAGGCGCGATGAGGCAATGGTGAAGAGCAACAGCGACTCGAGAGGCCGGATCGCTCGCGGCGAGCAGAGCCTGCAGGCCGGGATGGCGGACCTCGCCGCGGGACGCATGATCCTCGTCGTCGACGACGCCGATCAGCCGCGCCAGGGAGAGGTGTGCGTCGCCGCACAGCTGACGACGCCAGAGCACATCGGATTCATGGCCGTCCACGCGCGCGGGCTGGTCTGCCTCGCCGTGCTGCCGCCCACCCTGCTGCGGCTCGGCATCCCCTTGATGCCGGCCGACCGCGCCGCAGACGAATACGTCGCGTACGGGACGTCGTTCGAGGCCCGCCGCGGCGTCTCGACCGGCATCTCGGCGGCCGACCGCGCTGCCACGATCCGGGTCGCGATCGACGAGCGCAGCGGCCCGGCGGACGTCGTCATGCCGGGCCACGTGCCGCCCATCCAGGTGTCCCCGGGGGGCACGCTCGAGCGCCCGGGGCGCATCGAGGCTGCGCTCGACGTGGTCCGCCTGGCGGCGCTGCGTCCCGCGGCGACGGTCTGCACGGTGCTCGACCGGGACGGCGACGTCGCGCGTGGCGCGATGCTCATCGCCTTCGCGCGCAAGCACAAGCTCAAGATGGTCTCGATCGACGCGGTGATCCGCCACCGCCTCCGCTCGGAGCTGCTGGTCGAGCGGCTGGACGAGCGCGAGCTCGACAGCGCCTACGGAGGGAAGTTCCGCGCGATCGCCTACCGCAACAAGGTGGACGACTCCGAGCACATGGCGCTCGTGCGCGGGCGTCCGAAGCGCGACGAAGCGGTGCTGGTGCGCGTGCACTCGCAGTGCCTCACCGGCGACGTGCTCGGCTCGCGACGCTGCGACTGCGGCGAGCAGCTCGAGGCCGCGGTGCGCATGATCGCGGAGGCCGGGCGCGGCGTGCTGGTTTACCTCCACCAGGAGGGCCGCGGCATCGGGCTCGCGAACAAGATCCGCGCCTACGCGCTGCAGGACCGGGGGCTCGACACCGTCGAGGCCAACCTCGAGCTCGGCTTCACCGACGATCCGCGCGACTACGGAATCAGCGCTCAGATCCTGCGCGACCTCGGCATCACGAGCGTCAAGCTCCTGACGAACAATTCGCGCAAGATCAGCGGGCTGACGAGCTACGGCATCGAGGTCACCGAGCGCGTGCCGATCGAGGCACCGGCGCACCCGCTGAACATCGGCTACCTGCGCACCAAGCGAGCGAAGCTCGGGCACCTTCTGACCGGGCTCGAGTCGGGCGGACGCCCGGGAAGGGGAGCCTGAGTGCGCGAGTTCCTCGGCAAGCCCTTCGGCACCGGACTGCGCGTCGCCATCGTCGTCGCGCGCTTCAACCGCTCGGTGACCGAGTCGCTGCTCGATGGGGCGCTCGCGGGTCTGCGCGAGCACGGCGTCGCCGACCAGGCGATCGACGTGCTGCGGGTTCCGGGCGCGTTCGAGATCACCGTCGCGGCGGAGCACTGCGCGGCGAGCGGCCGTTACGCGGCCCTGATCTGCCTCGGTGCGGTCGTGCGCGGCGAGACGCCCCACTTCGAGTTCATCTCGCGCGAGGTGAGCCGCGGCGTGAACGACGTCGCCTGTCGCCATCGGATCCCGGTCGCGTTCGGCGTCCTCACCACGGACACCATGGAGCAGGCGCTCGCGCGTGCCGGCGACGGGCACGGCAACAAGGGCTACGAGGCTGCGATCACGGCGCTCGAGATGGCGGCGCTGCTGCGCGAGCACGCCCGGCTCGACTGAGGCACGGTACGGTCGCGTGAAGGGAAGTCCGAACGCCCGCCGGCGGGCACGCGAGCTCGCGGTGCAGGCGCTCTACCAGGTCGACGTCGCAGGCGTGACGCCCGAGCAGGCGCTGGCGACGGCGCTGCGCATGACCGGTCCCGAGGAAGCGGCGGTCGAAGACACAGGTCTACCGGCGGAGATCGACGTCGGCTACGCCGAGAAGCTCGTCCGCGTGGTGAGCGCCGATCGCCCGCGGTACGATGCGCTCATCGCGGCTTCGCTTGCGAACTGGCGTCTCGACCGCATCGGCCGGCTCGATGCGCAGATCCTCCGCGTG
Source organism: Deltaproteobacteria bacterium (assembly GCA_016874715.1). Taxonomy (GTDB): domain Bacteria; phylum Desulfobacterota; class Binatia; order UBA12015; family UBA12015; genus VGTK01. Next base: position 7,176 of record VGTK01000082.1, read on the forward strand.
GGCGCGGCCGAGCTCGCGAATCGTCTGGCGCCGAGGCCGGTGGTGATCGACGAGGCGGTCGAGATCGCGCGCGACTACTGCGGTGACGAGGCGCGCGCGTTCGTCAACGGCGTGCTCGACGGCATCGCGCGCGCACTTGAAGCGTCCGGGGAGAACCTCACGTGAGCCTTCGCTTCGATCCTGCCATCGAGCCTCGCTGGCGCGAGTTCTGGTCGCGCGAGGGGATCTTCACGGCCGGGCGGCGGCCCGGCGCGCCGCGCCGGTACATCCTCGAGATGTTCCCGTACCCGAGCGGCGACCTGCACATGGGGCACGGGAAGAACTACTTCATCGGCGACGCGCTGACGCGGTACTGGGTGATGCGCGGCTACGACGTGCTGCATCCGTTCGGCTGGGACGCGTTCGGGCTGCCGGCGGAGAACGCCGCCATCAAGTTCAGCACGCACCCGCGCGCGTGGACGCTGCGCAACATCGAGGAGTCGAAGAGCTCTCTCGACGTCGCCGGCATCATGTACGACTGGTCGCGCGAGGTGACCACCTGCGAGCCCGACTACTACCGCTGGACGCAGGAGCTCTTCCTGCTGCTCCACGAGCGGGGGCTTGCCTATCGCGCGAAGGCGACGGTGAACTGGGACCCGGTCGACCAGACCGTGCTCGCCAACGAGCAGGTCGATGCATCGGGACGAAGCTGGCGCAGCGGTGCGCTGGTGGAGAAGCGCGAGCTCTCGCAGTGGTTCTTCCGGATCACCGACTACGCGCAGCGCCTGCTCGACGACATCGACAAGCTCGACGCCTGGCCCGAGAAGGTCAAGGCGATGCAGCGGAACTGGATCGGCCGCAGCGAGGGCGCGGAGGTCGAGTTCGACGTCGCGGGGCGCAGCGATCGCATCATCGTGTTCACGACGCGGCCGGACACGCTGTTCGGCGCGACCTTCCTCGTGCTCGCACCCGAGCACCCGCTGGTCGCGAAGCTCGTCACCGACGCGAGCCGCGCCGCGGTCGAGGAATACGTCGCGCAGGCGCGTCGCCGGAGCGAGATCGACCGGCAGAGCACCGAGCGGGAGAAGACCGGCGTTTCCCTCGGCGCGCGTTGCGTGAACCCGGTGAGCGGGCGGGAGATCCCGATCTGGATCGCCGACTACGTGCTGATGGGATACGGCACCGGGGCGATCATGGCGGTGCCGGCGCACGACGAGCGCGACTTCGCCTTCGCGCGCGCGTTCGGCATCGAGATCGTCCCGGTCATCGCTCCGCCCGGAGAACCAGTCGCGGCCGCGACGATGACGCAGGCGTTCACCGAGGAAGGCGTCATGCAGTCGTCGGGGCGCTTCGACGGGATGGACAACCGCGAGGCGGGCAGGGCGATCGTCGCCTGGCTCGCGGAGAGCGGGCGTGCGCGTCCCAAGGTGACCTTCCGGCTGCGCGACTGGCTGGTGAGCCGGCAGCGTTACTGGGGTGCTCCGATCCCGATGCTGCACCGCGCCGACGGGACGATCGTCCCCGTGCCGCGCGACCAGTTGCCCGTCGTGCTGCCCGAGATCGAAGACTACCTGCCGAAGGGACGCTCCCCGCTCGCTTCGAGCGCGAGCTTCGTGACGGCGCGTGATCCGGTGACCGGCGAGCCCGTGCAGCGCGACACCGACACGATGGACACCTTCGTCGACTCCTCCTGGTACTTCCTGCGCTACGCCGACGCGCAGAGCCGGCAGGAGCTCTGGTCCAGGGAAGCGATCGCACGCTGGATGCCGGTGGACCAGTACATCGGCGGCGTCGAGCACGCGATCCTGCACCTGTTGTACTCGCGGTTCATCACCAAGGTCCTGCACGATGCGGGCCTGGTACCCGAGGACGAGCCCTTCAAGGCCCTGTTCACCCAGGGGATGGTCCAGCGCCGCGTGCTCACGCCGCTGCGTGTCGAGGCCGACGGGCGCCTGGTCGCGCCCGTCGATCTCGTGAAGGCGCTCGGCCTGCCCGAGGGGTCGCTCGCGCGGGACGAGATGGCGCGCGTGCTGCGCGAGCGGAGCTACTCGCTGGTCGAGCGCGACGGCGGGTTCGCCGCGCAGAGCGGTCCGGTGACGATGAGCAAGAGCGCCGGCAACGGCGTGCCGATGGGCCCGTTCGTCCGCGAGTACGGCTCGGACGTGGCGCGGATCACCATCCTGTTCGCCGCTCCGCCCGAGAACAACATGGAGTGGAGCGACGAGGGCGTCGGTGGCGCGGAGCGGTTCCTGAACCGAGTGGTGGCGCTGTTCGGCAGCGACCGCGAGGCCATCGCGGCGCTCCGCGCACGGCTCGGACCGGAGGGTCTCGACGCGGTGGTCGCCGACGCGTCGGGTCTCGACGACGCGGGGGCGGCGCTGCGGCGGCGCCTCCACCAGACCATCCGAAAGGTGACGGTCGACACCGAGCAGTTCGGTTTCAACACGGCGCTTGCAGCCCTGATGGAGCTGCTGAGCGAGGCGAGTCGCCAGCGCACGGCGGCCGGCGTCGCGACGCCGCTGTTCTGCGCCACCGCCTGGACGTTCGCGCGCCTCCTGGCGCCGTTCGCACCCCACCTGGCGGAGGAGCTGCACTCGTGGTTCGGCGGCGCGGGGACGATCTACGACGCGGGGTGGCCGCTGTGGGACGAGTCGGCGCTGACCGCGGACACGATCGAGATCGTCCTGCAGGTGAACGGCAAGGTGCGCGACCGGGTCGTCGTTCCACGGGCCGCGGGCGAGGACCAGCTGCGGGCTCGGGCGCTGGAGAGCGACAAGGTCCGCGAGTCGATGGGCGGCAAGGCACTGCGGAAGGTGATCATCGTTCCCGGGAAGCTGGTGAATCTGGTAGTCTGACCGTGATGGTCGCCCCAGCCCGCCCTCGCGCCGTCGTTCTGCGGTGCGCGCTCGCGCTGCTCACCACGACGAGCTGCGGCTATCGCTTTCCCGGCGAGGGGACGCTGCCGGGGGGAGCGACTCGCGTCCACGTCGCCAAGTTCGAGAACCGTACGCGCGACGCCGGGATCGAGAACTTTCTCCTCGAGGCGATCCAGACGGAGATCGTGCGTCGCGGCCAGTTCTCGCTCGAGAGCGAGCGCAGCGCCGCGCAGCTGACGCTCGAGGGGGCGATCGTCTCGATCGAGAAGCGTCCCGTCGCGTTCTCGAGCAGCGACGAGGCGCTGCAGTATCAGACGTACGTGACGATCAGCGCCGTGCTGCGTGACACCGGCAGCAACAAGGCCGTGTGGCGCATCTCGGCGCTCCGCGAGGGGGAGTCCTACGGTGCCACGTCGAACACCGTGGTCACCGACTCGCCGGACTTCCTTGCCGGGTCGACCCTGAACCCGCAGGACATCGCGCAGCTATCCGACGTCCAGCTGTCGGAGTCGCAGGAGCGCGACGCGCTCGAGCGCGTGTTCCGGAACACGTCGCGCGACCTTTACAACGCGATGGTGGAGAACTTCTGAGCCGGACCTCGCGCAGCGCACCGCCCGCGCGCGGCGGGACAGGACGCGGTGGTGCGACGCGCGACCAGACGGCCGCCGGGGCCGCGCCGGGCGGTGAGTCGGGCGGCGTCGTGCTTCTGTCGGGCGACGGTCTTCTCGTCGACCGGCGGCTCGCCGAGATCCAGGCGAGGACCGTCGGTGCGAGCCCGGCCTTCGGCGCCTTCGAGCTGCTGCAGGGTGACCAGGCGTCGCTCGAGGACGTCATGACCGCGGTCCGCACGTTCTCGCCCACGGGTCGCCGGCTGATCGTGCTGCGCCGCGCGGAGCGGATGCGCGAGGAGGTGCAGAAGGCGCTCGCGACGGCACTCGACGAGATTCCGGAGGGCGCGCAGCTGGTGCTGGTCGCCGACGGGCCGGACATGCGCAAGACGCTGTTCGCGACGCTGGCGAAGCGTGGTGCGGTCGAGCAGCTGGAGCTGGGGAGCGCGCGCGACGTCGCCGGCACGCGCCGCGCCGTGATCGCGATCATCGGCAAGATGGCCCGAGAGCAGTCGTTGCGCCTTGGTGCAGGCGCGGCCGAGGCGCTCGCGGATCACGTCGGCAGCGAGGCGCAGCTCCTGGCGCGCGAGATCGAGAAGCTGGCGCTGCGCTTCCCCGATGGCGAGGTCGGGCCGGAACAGGTCCGCGATACGGTGAGCGGCGAGCGCAGCCCGGTCGCGTTCGCGCTCGAGGGGGCGGTGCGCGACCGGCGTGTGGCGCACGCGATCGCCGCCCTGCGGGGCGCCCTGAGCCAGGGAGATCGTCCGGAGCTGCTCGTCGGCCAGATCGCGTCCGAGCTCCGTGCCCTGCTGCGGGCCAGGGCGCTGCTCGATTCCGGTATGGACGAGGAGTCGGCGAAGCGTGCCCTGGGCGGTCGCGGCTTCTTCGTCGTGCCGCGGGCCCGGAACTACCGCAGGACGGAACTGGAACGCGCCGTGCGCGCTCTCGCGGCGGTGGACGTCGCGGCGAAAACGGGCGGCAGCGCCGTGGAGGCCCGCCTCGAGAAGGTTCTCCTCGACCTGCGTCCGGCGCGCGCGACGTCCTGAGGGCGGCGCCGGGTCGCGATCCGTCACCTGGGGGCGGCGCCCCGTCGCGATCCGTCAGCCGAGCTTCGCGACCTGCCGGGCGAGCCGCGAGATACGCCGGGCCGCCGCATTCTTGTGCAGCACGCCCTTGCTGGCCGCCTTGTCGAGGGTCGAAGCGACCTTCGGCAGGCTCGTCCGCGCGTTCTGGGCGTCAGCCGAGTCGAGCAGGGTCCGAAGCTTCTTCACTTCGGTGCGGACGTGGCTGCGGACCGCCTGGTTGCGAGCGGCGCGCTTGACCGACTGGCGATGTCTCTTCTCTGCGGACGGATGATTGGCCATGGATCCCTCGTTGAGAACACAGTGGTCTAGCCTTTGCCGACGGTCGGTTCAAGGAGCCGTCGTCACCCGGTCCCGGCGGCTTGCCGGGGCGCTCAGCGCGCGTGCTTGGCGCGCTCCCAGCGCCTGTCCAGCTCCTCGGCGGACAGAGCTGGCAGGTCGTGCCCGTCGCGGCGGACACCCGACTCCAGGCGACGGAAGCGGTCCTCGAAGCGGTCGATGGCCGCCCCCAGTGCGAGCTCGGGCTCGAGGTCGAGCTTGCGGGCGAGGTTGGCCGTGGCGAGCAGGAGGTCGCCCAGCTCGTCGGCGATGCGGTCGCGTTCCCCCGCGAGCAGGGCTTCGGCCAGCTCCGCGCGCTCCTCGTCGACCTTGCGCAGCACGCCGTCGACGTCCGGCCAGTCGAAGCCGACGCGTGACGCCTTCTCGCCGATGCGCTCCGCGCGCTGCAGCGCCGGCAGGGCGCGTGGTACGCCGTCGATCACGGAAGCGTCGGCGCCGCGCTCGCGCTTCTTGATCTCCTCCCAGTTCCGGACGACCTGCGCGGCGCCGTCGACCTCGACGTCCCCGAAGACGTGCGGGTGACGCCGGCGCATCTTGTCGACGATGCCGCGGCAAACATCGTCGATCGCGAAGCGACCCGCCTCGCGCGCCATCTCGGCGTGGAAGACGACCTGCAGCAGCAAGTCGCCGAGCTCGGCGCACAGCTCCGGCGCATTCTCGCGATCGATCGCCTCGGCAACCTCGTAGGCCTCCTCGATGACGTACTTCCGGATCGACCGGTGCGTCTGCTCGCGGTCCCACGGGCAGCCGCCGGGCGCGCGCAGACGCGCCATGATCGCGATCAGCTCGTCGAACGAATCCATGTCGGCTGGTCTCCTTCCGCGAGTCCTGCGAGCGCAGCGACGCCCGCCACGTTGCTCCGGCGGGGCCCTCGTACTAACTATGGAATCCGAGGATGCGAAGCACGCGATGGCCGAGGTGAAGATCTACACGACGACCTACTGTCCGTACTGCCACGCCGCGACGGCGCTGCTGACAGAGAAGAACGTTCCGTTCGAGGAGATCGACGTGACCGGCGACGCCGCCGCGCGGGTCGATCTGGCGCGGCGCACGGGACGGCGCACCGTCCCGCAGGTGTTCATCGACGGAGAGTCCGTCGGCGGATACGACGACATCGCCGCACTCGACCGCTCGGGGCGTCTCGACGAGCTGCTCAAGACCGGGTGAGCGAGCTCTACGGGGTCGTCCGCCGGGTCCTGTTCCGGCTCGATGCGGAGCGGGCGCATCATCTCGCGCTGCGCTCCGCTGCGCTCGTCGAGTGGCTGCTCGAGCACGGCGCCTCCCGGATGCTGACGGCAGCGCCGCCGAGCGCGCCGGTCAGCATCCTCGGCCGCACCTTTCCCAACCGCATCGGGCTCGCGGCCGGCTTCGACAAGAACGGTGTCGCGCCGCACCTCTGGTCGCGCCTCGGCTTCGGCTTCGCCGAGCTCGGGACCGTGACCGCCCGACCGCAGCCCGGGAACCCGGGTCCACGGATGTTCCGCCTTCCCGCGGAGCGCGCGGTGGTGAACCGTCTCGGCTTCAACAACCGGGGGGCCGAGGATGTCGCCCGGCGGCTGAGGCGTCGCCTGGCGGTGCGGCCCGCGATCCCCATCGGGCTCAACATCGGCTGCTCGAAGGTGTCGGTGGGGGATGAGTCCGCGGAGCGCGAGGACTATCGATTCTCGGCCCGCCTGCTCGCGCCGCTCGCCGACTACGTCGCGCTCAACGTGAGCTCCCCGAACACGCCGGGGCTCCGAAACCTGCACGAGCCGGGACGCCTCGCGCGTCTGGTGGAGACGGTGGTGCGCGAGATCGAGGCCCTCGCGCTGGCGGGTCCCGTGCCGATCCTCGTCAAGTTGTCGCCGGATCTGGCCGACGAGGACGTCCCCGCGATCTGTGCGGCGGCGCGCGACGGTGGAGCGAGCGGGTTCATCGCGACGAACACCACGATCACCCGGCCCGGGTGCACGAGCCCGGCCGCGGCAGAGCCCGGCGGCCTCTCGGGTCCGCCGCTCCGTACCCGCGCAACCGCGGTCCTGCGGCGGGTGCGCGAGGCCGTCGGGGACGGGGTTCCGATCATCGGGGTGGGTGGCGTGACATGCGCCGACGACGTCCGCGAGAAGCTCGCGGCAGGTGCCGATCTCGTCGCGCTGTACACGGCACTCGTCTACGAGGGACCGCTGCTCCCGCGCCGGCTCGCTCGCGGGACGTCGCGCGCCGACGGCGAGCTCGTCAGCGCGAGCGCGCCGATGGAATCCGCGTCAGCAGGTCGCTGACCTCGCCGAACAGCTCGCTGCGGGCCGGCTCTGCGCCTCGGGCGTGCGGAGCCGAAGCGCCGTCGTCGGCGTCTCCGGCCGGATCCTCCAGAGGGCCGACCTCCGCGCTGCGATCGAGGTGGATCGCGAAGTCGCTCACCGCGGCCTTTCGCAGGGCTGCCGCCTCGCGCTGAGCCGCCTCGGTCTCGCGTGCGAGGATGTCTCGCGTGGCGGTCGCGATCGAGCGCAGGGTCAGCGCGACGTACGAGACGAACACGAAGCCGAAGACACCGAACGCGATCGTCAGCGCATCGGATGGCGGGGCCTCGTTCACGAGGCCCATCTCGGATGCGAGGCGCATCGCCACCACTCCCAGCAATGGGACTGCTCCGAGCACCAGAAGCAGATCGCGCAGCGTCATGCCGCTCCCCCTCCGCGATTCGTCGCGCCTGAACGTCCCTACGTCCCGCCCGCCGGCAGATCAAGGCGCGCCTCGCGGCCTCGCGATCTTGCTTCCGGTGCCGGCGACATCTAGCTTTCGCTGTGCCGAGATTGCACGGGGAGGTTGGAGTCTGGTGCTCGCCCGAGCCTCGAGGGGAGACGCTCCGATGGACCCAGCGCGGAACGGCGTGAAGGACGACGAAGATCGGTCGATGATGCGCAGGTGCCGCAGGGATGTCGCGGCGTGGCTCGCCTGCGCGATGATCCTCCTGGGAGCCGCGACGACGACCGAGGCGCTGGTCGGACCGAAGCCGTCGCCCTCGCCGAATCCGATGGTCGGTCAGCTCGACGACGCGGTCGACCAGCTGCGCCAGATCAACGCGACGCTCGCCACGCTGCGGACGTCGATCGACCAGCTCGGCGGTCGCCTCGACGAGCTCGAGCAGCTCAGCGCCGACCTGAACGACGTCAAGGCGACCACCATCCCGATGCGCGAGGAGGTGCGTGGCCTCTACGTCGAGACCAGCAACGTGCGCAGCGAGATCGCCCGGCTCGAGGAGAAGAGCGTTGCCGAGGCGGAATCGCTCGGCAAGAGCCGGTACGTCCTCACGCTGCTGCTGGTTGCGACCATGGTTCTGCAGGTCGTCGTGCTGGCAGCGCTACTGCGCCGGTGACGGCGTCGGCGCGGGCTCGACGTCCAGCAGCGTCAGGAACGGGCTGGCCGCATCGAGATTGCCCGTGATCGTCAGCCGGGTGCCCGGCTTCGCCTCGGTGATCTTCGCCACCGTCGCGTCGCGCCCGGCCACGCGCAGCGGCGGCGGGCCGGGGCCGAGCGCGCTGATGATCTCGGGGCCCGTCGCCGGATTTCCCGTGATCTTCTGCGCGCGGAGCACGCTGAACGGGATGCTCCGGTCGCCGATCGCGAGCGTGAGATCGCCGACGCCGTGCGGTACGCCCGTCTCTCCGACGATGCCGTCGAAGCGAACGACGTCGAATGCCGCGCTGCTCCGGGCCGCAAGGATGGCGAACGCAGCGGCGGCGATCGCGAACGCGCGAGCACGGCCGCGCTGACGGGGCAGGCGAGGCTCGAACATGCCGTCAGATAGCCGGGACGAGGATGCCAGACAACCGGAAGTGCGGCCGCGCGCCCCGCTGGCCATCTCGGTGGTGGTTCCGGCGCTGAACGAAGCGGACGGCATCGTGGACGTCCTGCGCTCCGCTCGCCAGCCGGGCGTCGGCGAGATTCTGGTCGTCGACGGCGGCAGCGACGACGCGACGCGCTCCCGCGCCGCGACCGTGGCCGACCGCGTCCTGTCTGCACCGCGAGGCCGCGCGGCGCAGATGAACGCGGGCGCCGCCGTCGCCCAAGGCGACGTTCTGCTGTTCCTGCACGCAGACACGAGGCTGCCGGTGGGCTTCGCGTCGGCGGCGCGCGGGGCGATCGAGAACGGTGCGATCGGCGGTCGGTTCGACGTGGTGCTCGACGGAACGCACTGGCTCTTGCCGCTGATCGCGCGGCTCATGAACGCGCGCTCTCGCCTGACCGGGATCTCGACCGGCGATCAGGCGATCTTCGTCCGGCGCGACGTGTTCCGCGAGCTGGGAGGCTTCGCAGCCCTGCCGCTGATGGAGGACGTGGAGCTCACTCGCCGCCTCCGACGGCGAGGGCCACTCGCCGCCTTGTCGCTCCGCGTGACGACATCGGCACGGCGCTGGGAGGAGAATGGCGTCGTGCGCACGATCCTCCTCATGTGGACGCTTCGCCTCGCGTTCGCCTGCGGCGTGCCGGCCCACCGCCTCGCGCGGGCCTACAGGCCGCGCCGCGGCTGACGCGTCGCGGAAGCCGCGCGCGGCTCGCGGGGAGCGGGCCGGAGGGCGTGCCCGCGAGCCGGTTCAGATGTCGCCGTCGCCGAGCTCGTGACCGGACTGCCAGCTCGCTGCATGGAGGGCGGCGGAGGCCGCCGGGCCGTCGCCGCCGGCCGCGAAGAGGCCGCCGTTCTCGTGCTCGAGCGCACAGATGAACTCCGCCTGCTGCTTCCGGCTCCGGTGATTGACCCCGATCACGAAGGAGACCGGCAGTCCGGGGCGAAGCCCGTCGGGCGTCGTCGGCTCGAACTGGCTGACGTGGAAGAACAAAGCCTGATTGTCGTCTCCGTGCGTGATGAAGCCGAAGCCGCGATCGGAGAAGTAGCTCGTGACGTGCCCGGTCACGCGCGGCAGCGCCTGCTCGCCGAGCACCGTCGCGACGTCGGCGGGCAGCGGGCCGTCCTGCATGGGAAGCGGCCTCTCGCTGGCACCGGACTGGACGAGCCGTGCGCGGGTCTGCTCGACCAGCGCCCGCGTGTGCTCGTTCTCGGGATCGTGCTCGGTCGCCGCCTGGAGGTGCTCGAGCGCATCGGACGCGCGGTCGTGCGCGAGAAGGATCCGCGCGAGGCGCGTCTCGCAGTCGACGGCGAGCGTCGACTGCGGCGGGACCCGGCCCGCGACCAGTCGCTGCAGCTCCAGCATCGCCGCCGCCGGACGACCGAGGCGGAGCTGCAGCTCGGCAAGCTCGATGTGGATCCGCACCCCACCCTGCGGGTGCTGGCGGAGCGCGCTGCACAGCGAGCGCGCGGCGTCGGAGAAGCGCCCGACCCGCATCTGCAGGCGGGCGAGCGCGATCAGCGCGACCGCCCCCTTCGGCAGCTCGGTCGCGCGCAGCAGCGCCGCCTCCGCATCGTCGAGGCGGCCCGCCAGCTCGTAGGCCCAACCGAGCCGCTCCCAGATGACCGCCGAGGACGGATCGATCGCGTGGGCTGCCTGGAGTTGCCGCAGCGCGGCCTCCGGATCTCCGTCGCGGAGGTGCGTCTCGCCGTAGCTCGCCAGCCGGTGCTCGGCCTTGATGACCTTCTCGTGCACGCGGTCGTCGAGCTCCGCGCAGCGGTCGAGCGCCGCGCGCGCGTCATCGGTCAGGCCGATCTCGCGGAGGTTCCGCGCGAGGTGGAAGAGGATCTGTACCTGGATGCCGCGGCTGCGCTCGCGCTGGTCGGCCGGGGCCTTCTCGAAGGCCGCGCAGGCCTGCCGCAGAGCCGCGACGGCCGGGCGGGGGCGGTGCAGGCGCTCGAGGCAGTATCCCTTCCGGAACAGGCAGAGGTGGTAGCCGGGGAACGTCTCGAGCGCGCGGTCATACCAGCTGAGCGCCCCTGCCCAGCGCTTCTTGCGCTGGAAGAACCAGCCGATCTGGCAGCGATAGAGGGCTGCGCGGCGCGGGTGCAGCTGCGCGCAGCGCAGGAAGTACTGCTCGACCTTGGTATCGTTGCCGACCAGCGAGTACGTGCGGGCGATCTCGAGCACGAACTCGGCGTCGTCCCACAGCGGGCTGCGCTCCTGGTCGATCCCGCCGAAGCGCGCGAGGATCTGCTTCAGGTCGCCGCGCTCGCGCTGTGCGCGGACGGCCGCGAGATACTGAGCCGGGTCGACGTCGTTGCGTGTCATGGGAGTCCTCCGATCACGCGTCGTCCGACGACGCGGAGCTCGCCGCGCGCGAGGCGCTGGAGAGCGAGCGGGTAGATCCGATGCTCCTCGGCGAGCAGCCGGTCGGAAAGCGACTGCTCGGTGTCGTCGTCGAGAACGGGTACCGCGGCCTGCGCGATGATCGGGCCGTGGTCCATCTGCTCGTCGACGAAGTGCACGGTGACACCGGCGATGCGAGCACCGTAGTCGAGCGCCTGGCGCTGCGCGTGGAGGCCCTTGAACGCCGGCAGCAGCGCCGGGTGGACGTTGAGCACTCGGCCGGGAAACGCACGCAGGAAGACGCCGGTGACCAGGCGGTCGAAGCCCGCTAGCGCGACCGTGTCGACGCCGCGCTCGCGCAGCAGCGCGACGAGTGCTGCGTCGTACGCCTCGCGCCCGGGGTAGGCGCCGTGCTCGAGCACGGCCGTCGCCACGCCGGCCTCGCGCGCAAGGTCGAGCCCGCCGGCGGAAGGTCGGTTGCTGACGACGACGCGGACGCGAGCGTCGAGCCGCTTCTCTCGGACCGCCCCCAGGATCGCTCCAAGGTTGGACCCTCGACCTGAAATCAGGATTGCCAGCTCCACGACGTGCGTTCCCTCGGCCCGCTCCTCTCACCTCAAGCAGAGGCCTTCGTAGCGGGATGGCCCCCGGCGGGCAAGGGAGTCCGACGCCTTACGAGAAGAAATTTATACCTTACAAAGCGCGATCGCTGCGAGATGTGTCGCCTGCCGACCGGCGCCGACGACCCCTTCGCAGCACTCGAGGACATGCACGGCGCAGCCGGCACCGCGGCAGAGCCGCTCGAGCTCTCCCGGCTCGAGGCAGAACTCGCGCCGGGGGTGTCCGGTGGTCTCGTGCTGCGCGACGAGGAACGTCTCGATCAGCAGCGCGCCGCCGGGCTCGAGGAGTCGGAGGAGGTCCGGGACGATCCGTCGATCGAGAAAGCGCGTCTGCACGATCAGCGCGAAGGTCGCAGCGCGAAAGGGCAAGGCGTCGGCGTCCGCCACGACGGTTCGCACGCGCTTGTCCTCCGCGGCGAGTCGCCGACAGGCGGCCGAAGCGTGATCGAAGGCCACCGCCCGAAAGCCGAGCTCCAGCAGGAGCAGGGTGTGCCGTCCCGAGCCGCAGGCGACGTCGAGCGCACGCGCGCCCTTTGCGCGCGCAGCGAGGTGCGCGACGTGTCGTTCGACGAACGCGGAGGGTGCCGTGCGCTCGGGGCGGAGGGCGTGGCGTTCCTGCCAGTGCTCCCTGTCGGTCACGGGCGCGCTCGTGGGGTGGGGGGCGGGCTCCGGTGGTGCGCCGCGTGGGTCGCCGAGATCCGCCGCGGCGTCCGGGCGAGGCTCCAGACCTCGACGCGGCGCGCACCGGCGGCGAGCAGGACGGAGCTGCACGATCGGACCGTGGCACCCGTCGTCACGACGTCGTCGACCAGCAGCACGGAGCGGCCACCGAGGTGCCGGGCGGAGCGGACGGCGAAGATGTCGCGCACGTTGTCGGCGCGTGCGTGTCGGCCGAGGGTGGTCTGCGTCGTCGCCTGACCTTCGCGCCGCAGGGCGTCGACCAGAACGCGCTCTTGGGGCCGCGCGATGGCCCGCGCCAGGATGGCCGCCTGATTGAATCCGCGCCGCGCGAGGCGGGCGGCATGCAACGGAACCGGCACGATCACGTCATAGCATTCCGCGTGTGGGGTCCTATGCTCGCGCAGAATCGACGCGAGACTCGATCCGATGACGTGATCCCCGCGATACTTCCAGCGCAGCAGGAGGCGGCTTGAGAGATCGTCGTCGCGATAGAGAAAGCATGCGCGAGCTCGCGCGAAGGGAGGCGGCGCGACGGCGCATCGGCCGCAGGCGTGCCCGCTGCCGGGCTCGCCGCAGAGGGGGCACGCAGCCGGGATCGGGGTCAGCTGACCGCGGCAGCCGCCGCACAGCGCCGGACGGCCCGTCGCCGCGATCTCGCGCTCGCACGATGGACAGCGGGGTGGGTAGAGAAGGCTCAGGAAAAGGTCTACGATCCCCACGGTCGCCGCGTACGCGGCGGCCGTGGGTGTGACCAGGGCACGGAGCGCAGAATCCGTGTCCGCTGTGGGGAGGGGGAGCGATGTTCCGCTTCATCCTGGGCGTCGTCGTCGGAGGAGTGCTCACGTTCTGGGGGCTCACGGGCCAGATCCCGTGGCGCGAGGAGGTCGAGTCGTGGTTTGCACGCGCGGCATCCTCGTACACCGCGCAGGAGCACCATCGTGAAGTGCGCACCGTGATCGAGCCGGAGCCCGAGCCTGCGCCCAAGCGGTGACCGGGCCGCGGCTCGCGCTGCGATGGCGTGCGATCTCGGGGCGCGATGGCGTGCGATCGGGGGCGCGGCGCGGTAGAGCGCCGGCGTGCTTGTGCAATCCAGCGCGGCACGCGAGGGAAGGTCTTGCATGGAGCTACCGATCGTCACCCGGATAAAGCGGGAGCTTGCCGAGCTGCAGCACGAGCTCGCCCACGAGCTTCCGAAGCGCCTCGAGGAAGCGCGCGCGCACGGGGACCTGCGCGAGAACGCCGAGTACGACGCCGCGAAGAACCGCCAGGGAATCCTGCGGGCTCGCATCGGCCAGATGAACGAGCGCCTGCGCGAGCTGTCGACGTACAGCTTCGCCCGCATCCCGAAGGACAGGATCTCCTACGGCAGCCGGGTGAAGCTCTCGGACGTCGATTCCGGTGACGAGATCGAATACCAGCTGGTGTTCCCCGAGGAGGTCGACGCGGCGGCCGGACTGGTGTCGATCAACGCGCCGATCGGGCAGGCCCTGATGAACAAGGCCCCTGGCGACGAGGTCACGGTCCAGACGCCGCGCGGGCGCAAGACGTACGAGGTGATGGAGCTGTCGACGCTGCACGACCGAGTGCCGGCGCAGGAGCCGCCGGCGAACTGAGAGTTTGTGAATCGACCCCCGGACCGAGCCGGGAGGGGATCGATTCACAGACTCTGAGGCGCAGCGTCGCACTCGGAGGCGCCGCGTCGCGCCGCCGGGCCCAGGGCGCGCGCTTCGCGCGGGAGATCGAACGAGGAGCGCCCGCCCGGATCCGTGCCAGCGCCGTGACCTCCATCGGGCGAGTGGCCAGGTCGGGGCGTCGCGCGCCTCGTCCGGCGCTCCTGAGTTTTCCTCAGAGTTTCGCGTGCTTGCGGCTCGTTCGGGGTCGTGTTACGGACTACCCACCTTCGGCCGTCCAAAAAGTGGGCCCTCGCCCGCTTTTTTTGTTTCTGGAACAGATTTTCAAGTTCAGGGTCGCACGGATCGGATGCCCGGGGGCGAGCGCATGGGGATCAAGCACGTTTCCGATATCGTCATGGACCTGGTCGAGCCGATCGCCGTCGATCGGGGGCTCGACCTAGTCGACGTGGAGTTCCAGCCGCACGGCCGGCGCTCGGTGTTGCGACTGTACCTCGACCGCCCCGGCGGCATCGGCCTGGACGACCTCGCGGAAGTGAGTCGCGAGGTGAGCGACGTCCTGGACGCACACGACGTCGTGCCCGGGCAGTACACGCTCGAGTGCTCGTCCCCGGGCATCAACCGTCGCCTGCGGAAGATGCAGGACTTCGTGCGCTATTGTGGCAAGCCGGTCCGCGTCCGCACGTCCACGCCCATCGCCGGCGCGCGCACTTTCGCCGGCCTCCTGGTGTCGGCCGACGACGACGGCATCGAGATCGAGGACGAGTCTCGGGGGCGGCTTTCGGTTCCGCTGCGCGCCATCGAGCGCGCGAATTACGAGCACGACTTCCGGGTCGAGCTGCGCGACGGGCGATCCTGAGGAGCCCGAGGAGGGAAGCCATCGTATGGACGCACAGCTCAGTCGCGTGATCGAGCAGGTCAGCAAGGAGAAGCAGATCGATCGCGAGGTCATCATCGAGGCGATCGAAGGCGCGATGCTGCAGGCCGCCAAGCGCCAGTTCGGGCTCAATCGCCAGATTGAGGCGAAGTACAACCTCGAGATCGGCGAGGTCGAGCTGTTCGAGATCAAGCGCGTCGTGGACGTCGTCGCCGAGCCGGACAGCGAGATCACCCTCGAGCAGGCGCGCCGCGAGTACGACGAGGAGGCGGAGGTCGGCGACGAGTTTCTCGCCAAGCTGCCGAAGCCCGACGGGCGCATCGCCGCGCAGGCCGCCAAGCAGGCGATCATCCAGAAGGTCCGCGACGCCGAGCGCGAGCTGATCTACAACGAGTTCAAGGACAGAAAGGGCGAGATCTTCTCGGGCATCGTGCAGCGCTTCGAGAAGAAGAACATCATCGTCAATCTCGGCCGTACCGACGCGATCCTGCCGGAGAAGGAGCAGATCCCGCGCGAGCGCTACCGTCAGGGCGATCGGATCCGCGCCTACATCTTCGACGTCGACCTGACGGCGAAGGGACCGCAGATCGTCCTCTCGCGCACGCACCCGAACCTGCTGATCGAGCTCTTCCGGCAGGAGGTGCCGGAGATTTACGAGGGCATCGTCGAGGTCAAGGCGGCGGTGCGCGAGCCGGGCGGGCGCGCCAAGATCGCGGTGGTGTCGCACGATCGCGACGTCGACCCCGTCGGCGCCTGCGTGGGCATGCGCGGCACGCGGGTGCAGTCGGTCGTGCAGGAGCTCCGCGGCGAGAAGATCGACATCATCCACTACACGCCGGATCCGGCGGAGTTCGTGTGCCGCGCCCTCGCGCCCGCAAAGGTCTCGAAGATCATCCTCGACGAGGGGGACCACGAGATGGAGGTCATCGTCCCCGACGATCAGCTCTCCCTCGCGATCGGCAAGAAGGGGCAGAACGTCACGCTGGCCTCGCGTCTCACCGGCTGGCGCCTCGACGTACGGGGCGAGTCGGAGGCCGACGAGGAGGCCCGCCGTGCCCGTGCCTCACTGACCGGGATCCCCGGCGTCAGCGACGTCACCGCCGAGCTGCTCATGCAGCACGGCTTCAAGTCGGCCGAGGAGGTCGCGGAGTCGGACGCGGAGTCGCTGGCCGAGGTCGAGGGGATCGGTCCGGACCGGGTCGTCGGGATCCTCGAGGCGGCGCGCGTCCACGTCGAAGAGAAGCGGGAGCGCGAGGCCGAGGCCGAGCGCGAGGCGGCGGCGCTGCGCGCCGCCGAGGCTCAGGCCGCTCTGGACAGCGGCGAGATGATCGGCGTCGAGGGATTCGCGACCGGCTCGGCGGTGATCGGCGAGGATCAGGCCGCTCGCGACGCCGTCACGGGGAGCAAGGAGGAAGCTTGAGACCCGTGCACGTTCCCGTTCGCACCTGTGCGGGCTGCGGCCAGCGTGCGCGACGCGACCTTCTCCGACGCATCGCTCTCGACCCGCGAGGTGGCGTCGAGTGGCGAGCCGTTGGTGGCAGGGGTACGTATCTTCACCAGAACGAGGGCTGCGCGCGCGCCTTCGCCGGAGGTAAGCCGGTGGTGCGCGGATTGCGAGCGCGGGTGAGCAGAGAGGCGCGGGAAAATCTCCTAGCATCCGGAGCGGCCGTCGAGCTCGGGTCGGGGAACGCGAGGAGGACCTAAGAGTATGCCCAAGCGGATCCACGAGTTGGCGCGTGACTGGGGCCTGCAGCCCAAGGATCTCGTCGCCAGGCTCGAAGAACTCGGCGTCCGGGGGAAGCGCTCGCAGAGCAGCCTGACCGACGACGAGATCGCGCGCCTGGAGTCGCGTCTCGGCATGGGCCCGAAGCCGACAGTGACCGTTGGCAGCGAGCGCGTCGTCGGCGAGCGTGTCATCACCGAGCGCGCGGGTGCGGGTGAGGTCACCGCCCGCGAGCAGATCGTCGAGGCCCGCGTCCGTCCGAACGTGATCCGGCGCCGCACGCAGCGGGTCGAGGAGGTCGTCAAGCAGAACACCGGGTCGCCGACGGCGGGCGAGTTCTCCGACGACGCGGCCTTGCTCGACCTTCCCGAGTTCGAGTCGGGTGACGGCGGGCTCTTCGAGGCCGACATCGGCAGCACCTCGTCGTTCGACGAGGGTGACTTCGGCGCACCCGAGTTCGCGCCGGCCTCGGCGCCCGAAGCGAAAGGCGAGGAGCCGCGCCCTGCGGAGCCGGCCGCCACGCTCGGGCCGGAGCCCACGCCCGCGGCGGTCGAGCCCATCGGGTCGGCCCCCCCGGTCGGGGGCCGCGCGGCT